>JBDTKT010000144.1:0-6493 GCA_039935195.1 Mycobacterium sp. | reverse complement strand
TGGTGGAACTCGGTGTGGACAATGCCGAGGTCACTCGAACCCTGCTGGACACCCACCCCTTCGACTGGCTGACGATGCTGTCGCGGGTGCTGTCGTCGGCGCAGTTGCTGCCCGACGCGGTAGGCGGGCGCGGGCTGGTCTACGCGGTGGTCGGCCACCGAGATTGGGCCGCTGCGCGATTCGAGGAGGTGGAGAGCGTCATCGACATCGTGCGCACCACCGACCAAGCCGAGGTGGCCGCGGTGTTCAAGGAGATCGCGCCGGGGTGCTGGGCGGTGTCGATGAGGGCCAAGGCGGCAGTGGACCTGACCGAGGCGGCATCGGTCTTCGGCGGCGGCGGGCACAAGCTGGCTGCGGGGTACACGGCCAGGGGTAGCGCCGAAGAAGTGGTCAACGCACTGGTTGCCGCGTTTGGCTGACGCCGCTAGTGGCCGGCGTATCGCGGCGTTGGCGCTGCCGGCGCTGGGCACGCTGGCAGCAGAACCGCTGTATCTGTTGTTCGACACCGCCGTCGTCGGTCGGTTGGGCGCCCTGAGCCTGGCGGGGCTGGCCGTCGGCGCGCTGATCCTGGGTCTGGTCGGGACCCAGTTGACTTTCCTGTCGTACGCAACGACCGCACGGGCGGCGCGGCACTTCGGAGCCGGTGATCGACGGGCCGCGGTGGCTGAAGGCGTGCAAGCCACCTGGTTGGCACTGGTGCTGGGCGTGCTGATCGCGCTGGGCGTGCAGGCGGTGGCCGAGCCTCTGGCGTCGGTGATCGCCGCCGGCGGCGCCGTCGCGGCGACGGCACTGCCGTGGCTGCGGGTGGCGATCCTCGGTGTGCCGGCGATCCTGGTTTCGCTGGCCGGCAATGGCTGGTTGCGTGGAGTGCAGGACACCGTTCGGCCGCTGCGCTATGTGGCGGTGGGGTTTGGGCTCTCGGCCCTGCTCTGCCCGCTGCTGGTCTACGGCCTGCTCGGGCTGCCCCGGCTTGGGCTGACCGGTTCGGCGGTGGCCGACCTGGTGGGGCAGTGGCTGGCCGCGCTGCTGTTCGGCCGCGCGCTGCTGGCCGAGCAGGCTTCGCTGCGGGTGGACCGTGCGGCGTTGTGGGCGCAGGTGGTGCTGGGCCGCGACTTGATCGTGCGATCGTTGGCTTTTCAGGCCTGCTTCGTCTCGGCGGCCGCGGTGGCGGCCCGGTTCGGCGCGGCGGCACTCGGGGCGCACCAGGTGGTGCTGCAACTGTGGAATTTCCTTGCGCTGGTGCTGGATTCGCTGGCGATCGCCGCTCAGGCGTTGGTGGGCGCGGCGCTGGGCGCCGGTGACACGCCGGGTGCGATGGCGCTGGCGCGGCGGGTGACCGCCGTTTCGGCGTTAGCGGCCGGGGCGCTGGCCGTCGTTTTCGCTGTTGGCGCCCCGGTGCTGCCGATGCTGTTCACCGGTGATGCGTCGGTGCTGGCAGCGATCCGCACCCCATGGTGGTTCCTGGTGGCCCAGTTACCTTTAGCCGGAATCGTTTTCGCGCTCGACGGGATGCTACTCGGTGCCGGCGACGCGGCATTCATGCGGACGGCCACCGTTGTCAGCGCGCTGGTGGGTTTTCTGCCGCTGGTCTGGCTGTCACTATTGTTCGGCTGGGGACTGACCGGGATCTGGTCCGGGCTGAGCGCCTTCATCGTGCTGCGCCTGGTATTTGTGGGGTGGCGGGCGGTAACCGGCCGCTGGGCTGTGGTCGGCAGGGGGTGATGGAGTCAACGGACCTGCTCGCGACCGCGCTGCAGTACGGCGTCGCGGTTGGCGGCGATGTCGGCGCCGCCGACCTGGCGCATCCACTGCATAGCTGAGGCGGCCTCGATCCACAGGCCGGTGCCGGTCTGCGATTCGTCGATACGGTGATAGGACGCCAGTAATGCGCGCACCGCGGCCTGGTTGTTGGCGACGATCGACGCGGACACTTCTCGAGCCGCGGGCAGCAACTCCTCGTGCGGTACGACTTCGGTGACCAGGCCGGCGCGCAGCGCGTCGGCTGCGGACAGGTAGTCGCCGGTGAGGCTCATTCGACGCGCCAGCCCGACGCCGACTCGCTGCGGCAGCCGAACGGACAGGCCCCAAGTTGGCAGGAGTCCCACCCGGGCGTGGGTGTCAGCGAACCGAGCCTGCTCGGAGGCGATAAGAATGTCGCAGTACAGTGCCAGCTCCAGTCCACCGGTCACCGCGGCACCGTTGATGGCGCCGATCACGGGCTTGGCCATCGGCGGCCACTGCGGCGAGATGTCCGGCAGCGCGGTGGAGCCGCCGAGCTCCTTGAGGTCCAAGCCGGCACAGAACACCGGGTCGGAGCCTGTCACGATCACCACGTCGACCCCGGTGGCGGCGTCGGCGTCGGCCAGGGCGGTGAAGAACTGTTGACGTAACTCGGTGGAGAGCGCGTTGCGCGCCTGCGGACGGTTGAGGGTGAGCGTTCGCACCCGATCAGTTGTGTCGATCAGCAAAATGTCATCGGTCACCGCATCACCGTATCGAAAGGTCTTCGACCGGCAGGGTCAGCGCGGAGTCGCCGAGTTGCACGGTGTGGGTGGCCGGCTGCAGTAGAACACCGCTGACCGGCGGTTCGGCGGTGCCCAAGTTGCGGGCGTACCGAGGATGGCAGCCGCCGGCGATCAGCACCCGAATGCGGGAGCCGGCCGCGAACTGGTGCGCGACCGCATCCAACTCGATGCAGACCGGACCTCCCGGGCCGCCCAGTCGCCGGTACCCGTCGCTGACGTTGCGCGACCGACCGTCGGCGCCGACTTCGCTGACCCGGACGAACAAGTCAGCGTTCGGATTGTCGGAGGTGTGCGCCAACTCGATCACCGGACTACCGGCTACGCGGATGTCTTCGGTCAGGGTGTCGCCGGTGAAGCTCAGCACATCGGCGCGCCGTGCCAGCGCATCGTCTGTGCGGTAACCGCCGCCCGGTGCCAGTAGCCGGCCACCCACGGTGGGAGTGGGGTCGGCGGGGTCGTAGCTGAAGCTCAACGAACCGGTCGATTTTTCCGGCGTCGCCTCGGCGGTCAGCCTGCCACCGGAGTGCAGCGACCACCGCCGCGCGGTGGTGGGCGGCGGCCAGTCGGCCAAGTCGCGCCAGCCGGCGCCGGTGCGCCCGGTGACGAACACCCGAACCGGCTTGGTCCGCCGCTCGGGAGTGTCGTCGGCTAGGTGACTGCCCAGCCAGTCCAGCGACTCCCGGGTCAGCATGCCCAGCCCGCGAATGGGTAGCTGGGTGTGGGTCCACGGGCCGATAGTCAGTGCCACCGACGCACCCCGGTCACGCAGCCGCCGGTACTGGGTCAGCGTCTGCCCCAGGAACAGGTCCTGCCAGCCGCTGACCAGCAAGACCGGCACCTGAACCGCCTCGAGCGCGGCGTCGAACCGGTACGGCTCCCAGAACGGGTCGTCGCGGTCGGGATGCTCCAGCCAGGATTCGTACCACGGCGCGCCCGTTCCCAGCAGCGTCCGGCCGGCCGCGCCCAGCGGCAGGCCGGCGGCCGCCCGTGCGATCCTGCGCTGCCCGGTCAGTGCTCGGATACCGGCGCGGATGCGTCCACCGTCTTCCTGGTGGGCCATCAGGTCGCTCCAGCTCAGGAAATCGTTGACGGTGAACGACCCTGTACCCCAAGAGGATTCGCTGAAGTCGTGCGGTCCGACTGTGATCACGGCCGCGGCCAGCTCCGGCGGCGGGTCCATCAGCATCGCCCACTGGGTGAAGCCCAAGTAGGACAGCCCGATGGTGGCGAACGAGCCGGTGAACCACGGCTGGTGGCGCAGCCAGGCGGCGGTGTCGGCACCGTCGGCGGCCTCGTTGACCATCGGCTCGAACGTCCCACCCGAGCCGAACGTCCCGCGGACGCTCTGCAGCACCACGTGGTAGCCGCGGGCCGCATAGGTTCGGGCGAACATCAACGAGACCGGAAACCCCCGACCGTAGGGCCCCCGGACCAGCAGGGTTCCTGCGACAGCCACCCCGCCGGCGGGCGCGTAGTGGTCGGCCAGCAGCACCACCCCGTCGCGCATCGGGACTGCGACCCGCCGCACCGTGTAGTCGCTCCCAGCCGGCAGCCGCAGCGCGCGGGTGAGGACGGCGTCAACGAGGCGTCGCAATGCCATCGGGATCAAAATATGTAGTGCGGAGACAGTTGCTGGGCACGCATCAGGTTCTCCGAAGGACAATCCACGTCGGGGTTGGAGTAGACCGGCGAGTAGTACAGCGACTGCTGGATCACCCCGTAGCTGGTCTTGAACGTCACCATGCAGGAGAACCACCACCGGTTGTTCCACTCGGTGGGTTTCATCACCCAGTACTGCGCCGCCCGGTGGCCGTTGATCGTGGTTTCCAGGGCGTCGGCCGGCAACGTCTCGTCGTAGCTGCGCCAGATGAACGCCTGGACGGCCATCTGGTAATTGCCCGCGTCGTACTCGCAGCGCATCGATTCGGTCGGCTTGGGTGGTGTGAAAGCCAGGCCGAGCTCTGCGATGACGCTGTCGGGAATGTCCTCGCACGCGTCGAACGGACGCGGGTTGGTGAGCTTGACCGCGGGGCTCGAGGTGGTCACCGGCCCGGATATCGGGGCGCCGGTCGAGCGCAGTTGCACGTTGGCATTGCTGCGGGTGCCGACCGGCGGTGTCTGCTGCCAGACCACGACGACCGCCATAACCAGCGCGCCAAGCGCGGTGATCAATCGCAGTCTGGTGACCATGACACCCCTCGAATTCGCCCGGTCTCTTGCCGGGAGTGTACAAGTTTGGTGACGGCTGTCGCAGCGGAAGGTGGAACACGTTCCAGTTCGACCGGATACCGCACCCACTAAGCTGGATCATCGTGACAACCCACGAGCCGACGGGCGCGCGACGTCCGACCCTCTGGGCGATCTCTGACCTGCACACCGGCCACAAGGGCAACAAGCCGGTGACCGAGTCGCTGTATCCGGCCATGCCGGAGGACTGGCTGATCGTCGCCGGCGACGTCGCGGAGCGCACCGACGAGATTCGCTGGTCGTTGGATCTGCTGCGTCGCCGCTTCGCCAGGGTGATCTGGGTGCCCGGCAACCACGAACTGTGGACCACCACCAAGGATCCGATGCAGGTCTTCGGGAGGTCCCGCTACGACTACCTGGTCACCATGTGCGACGAGATGGGCGTGATCACCCCCGAGCATCCGTTTCCGGTCTGGACCGAGGAGGGCGGCCCGGCCACCATCGTGCCGACGTTTCTGCTCTACGACTACACGTTTCTGCCGGCCGGCGCGACGACCAAGGCAGAGGGGCTGGCTATCGCCCGGGAGAACAACGTGGTGGCCACTGACGAGTTCCTGCTGTCGTGCGAGCCGTACGGCACCCGCGACGCCTGGTGTCGCGACCGGGTCGACGAGACCCGCAAGCGGCTCGAGGGCCTGGACTGGATGACGCCGACCGTGCTGGTCAATCACTTTCCCCTGGTGCGCGACCCCTGCGAGGCGTTGTTCTACCCGGAGTTCTCGCTGTGGTGCGGAACCGCCGCGACGGCTGACTGGCACACCCGCTACAACGCGACCTGCTCGGTCTACGGCCACCTGCATATTCCACGCACCACCTGGTACGACGGGGTGCGCTTCGAGGAAGTATCGGTCGGCTACCCGCGGGAGTGGCAGCGGCGCAAGCCGCACCGCTGGCTGCGCCAGGTGTTGCCCGAACCGACGTACCCGCCCGGCTATCTCAATGAGTTCGGCGGGCATTTCGTCATCACCGAGGAGATGCGCGCGGCCAGCGCGGAGTACCGGGAGCGACTGAGGCAGCGGCAGTCGCGGTGAGCAAGCTCCTGAACGCGGTGCTGCTGGAGGCGCCGACTGCGTCGTTGGCTGCTGCAGAGCTTTACGACGACCCACCGGGCCTGATTCCGCTGCCCGAGGAGGAGCCGCTGATCGCCAAGGCGGTGGCCAAGCGGCGCAACGAATTCGTCACCGCGCGCTACTGCGCCCGGCTGGCGTTGGAGCAGCTCGGTCGGCAGCCGGTACCGATCCTGAAGGGGGAGAAGGGCGAACCGCGCTGGCCGGATGGCATCGTCGGCAGCCTGACGCACTGCAAGGGATTCCGCGGTGCGGTGCTGGGCCGCTCGCCCGAGGTGCGTTCGGTAGGTATCGATGCCGAACCGTACGACGTGCTGCCCGGCGGCGTGCTGGACGCGGTCAGCCTGCCCGCCGAACGGGCCGAGCTCGCCGCGCTGCCGGCCGCCCTGCATTGGGATCGAATCCTGTTCTGCGCCAAGGAGGCCACCTACAAGGCGTGGTTCCCGCTGACCAATCGGTGGTTGGGTTTTGAGGACGCCCACATCACCTTTGACTGCGACAACTCCGGTGACGCCGGCGGTTTCGCCTCGCAGATCCTCATCGACCCCGCTGCGCGGTCCGGCCCGCCGTTGACCACGATGCGCGGCCGCTGGTCGGTCTCCGGCGGGCTGGTGCTGACGGCGATCGTGCTGTGACCGCCAACCAGACCGGGCC
>JBDTKT010000143.1:0-25342 GCA_039935195.1 Mycobacterium sp. | reverse complement strand
TTGATCGACACCATGGTCATCGTCGGCAAACTCGATGCCGCTGACCGCGCCGAACTGCTGGCGTCGATGACCGACGAGGTGAGCGCGCTGGTGCTCGCCGACAATGTCGCGCAGAACGACCTGATCGGCACCAGTCGGGTTAACGCCGCCAGTCTGCTGCCGGTGCACGCCGAGCAGATCAGACAGTTGGTGGTCGACCACGGCCTCCACCGCGAGCTCGAGGCGCTGCCGTCGGAGAAGGAGATCCGCCGGCGGATCGATGCCCGGATCGGTCTCACCTCACCGGAGTTGGCCACGCTGATGGCGCACGTCAAACTGACCCTCAAGGCGGAGGTACTGACCACTGATCTGCCCGACCAGGACGTGTTCGCCGCCCGACTGCCCCACTACTTCCCCTCGGCGCTGGGAGAACGCTTCGGCCCGGAGATCCGCTCGCATCAACTGCGGCGCGAGATCGTGACCACGATGCTGATCAACGACGTGGTGGACACCGCCGGAATCTCCTACGCGTACCGGATCACCGAGGACGTCGGCGTCGGACCGGTCGACGCGGTGCGCGCCTATGGCGCAACCGACGCCATCTTCGGGGTGGGCGACGTGTGGCGGCGGATTCGCTCAGCCGGCGACCACGACGGGCTGCCGGTCGCGATGACCGACCGGATGACGCTGGACCTTCGCCGGCTCATCGACCGCGCCGGACGCTGGCTGCTCAATTTCCGTCCGCAGCCGCTGGCCGTCGGTGCCGAGGCCAACCGGTTCGCCGAGAAGGTTCGGGAGCTGACGCCGCGGATGTCGGAATGGCTGCGCGGTGACGACAAAGCCATCGTCGCCAAGCACATCGGTGAGTTCACCGCCAACGGCGTCCCGGAGGAACTGGCCGTCACCGTCGCGATGGGGCTGTACCACTACAGCCTGCTCGACATCATCGACATCGCCGACATCATCGATCGCGATGCCGCGGAGGTCGCCGACGCATACTTCGCGCTGATGGATCGCCTCGGCATCGACGGGCTGTTGACCGCGGTTGCCCAACTGCCCCGGGACGACCGTTGGCATGCGCTGGCGCGGTTGGCGATTCGCGACGACATCTATGGCTCGGTGCGTTCGTTGTGCATGGATGTGCTCGCAGTCGGCGAACCGGATGAGGATGGGATGCAGAAGATCGAGGAGTGGGAGCTGACCAACGGCTCGCGGGTGGAGCGAGCGCGCCGGACGCTCGCCCAGATCTACGACTCCGAGAAACGTGACCTGGCCACCCTGTCGGTGGCGGCGCGCCAGATTCGCAGCATGACCCGCGCAGGCGGCCGCGAGTCGGCGGTGTGAGCGCGGGATTCGTCGCGCCGGTTCCGGTGCGCTGGTCGGACATCGATATGTACCAACACGTCAACCACGCGACCATGGTCACCATCCTCGAAGAGGCGCGGGTGCCGTTTCTGGCTCCGGCATTCGCGGTTGACATCGCCACCGTCGGCCTGCTGATCGCCGAAGTCCGGGTCACCTACAAGGGTCAGCTGCGGCTGGTGGATTCGCCGCTGCAGGTGACGATGTGGGTGCAGCGCCTGCGGGCGGTGGACTTCACCATCGGCTACGAGGTGCGCTCGGTGAGCGTCGATCCGCAGTCGAAGCCGGCGGTGATCGCCGAGAGCCAGCTGGCCGCGTTCAGCATCGACGAGCAGCGACTGGTGCGGCTCTCGCCGAAGCACCGGGAATACCTACAGCGGTGGATGTGATAGAGCTGGTCGGGAAACGGCCGGGCTCAATCCTTCGCGGCGGGTGCCTGCCCGGCCGCGCCGGCCCCGGCGTCACCGAAGTTGATGACTTCGCCCCGATTGATCGACACCCAGTCGCGCGCCTGCAGGTAAGGGCGGAAGGTCTCGACGATCAACCGCTCGTCGTCGCCGGTCTTGGGACGCTGGAGCTCGTAGAGGTGGGGGAATTCCGTCCAGGCGACGACGGCATCCCAGAGCCGCAGCGCCGCTGCCCCGGTGGGCGGGTCGATGAGGACCGGCCCGAAGAGGCACTGCCCGTCGGGAAAGAACATCGTCGGCACCCCGTAGCCGCCGGCGTCGACCACCCGCTGATGCTCGGCCATCACCTCGTCGCCGGTGCTGGGATCTGCGATCGCCCGATCGACGAGCCCCGGGTCGAAACCCAGTTCCTCGAGTAGGTGACGAGCAACGGCTTTCTCGTGCGGCTTGTGCCCGTCGACATGCAGAGCCCGACCGGCCCGGGCGTACCAGGCGTCGAGGTCGGCCATCGACCGGCGGCGCAGCAGGGCCCCGATACGCATCATCGACCAGCCGTAGGACCACTCCCGATCCCAGGGGTGCTTCTTACCCTCTCGGCGGTTGACCTCCTCGAGGCTGAAAAAGCGCCAGTTCACCGTGAGCCCGGTCGCCTCGCGCACCTCGCGGATCCACCGCGACGTCTGGTAGGCGTAGGGGCACATCACGTCGACGTGGAAGTCGACGGACTCGGGGCGAGGTGTCACATCGTGAACCTGAGTTTGCGGGCGGCCCGCTCACCGAGTTCGGCGTCACCGCGCCAGCTGATCGCGCCGGAGTCGATCGGGATCTGGGGATCGATGCGCCCGCAGGCGAGCTGGATGAACGTCGTCGAGTCGGTGCTGACCTCGACATCGGGGTTCTCCAGGCGGTCGACCTGTTTGGCCCGGCCTTCGACGCGGACACCGAGGTCGCGAACAATCGGTCCGGTGAGGTGAAAGGCGACGCTTTTGCCGTCGGGCAGGCCCACCTTCTTACCGACGATGTAGCCCAGCGAACCCTCCACCTCGGCCAGCGCGATCTCGGCGGCGAGGCCGGTGTCGTCGGTCACCCGGTGCAGCGGTGTGGTGATGTCGCGCTCGTGGACCCAGAAGTCGAAGATCCGGATCGCCAGGAACCGCCCATAGCTGCCCGGGCCGGTCGGCGTCCACGAGGGGCGCTCAAGATCCTCAATCGACAGCGAGTCCAGATCTCGCCGGCGGCGGTCGTAGGTCGCGCGGACCCGTTCGAGAAAGGTTGCGCTGCCCAAAGCGGCGGTCTCGTTCAGGAAGTAGCCGGCCTGCTCGAACGGCGGTGGCGTTTCGGCGTCCTGTGGCAGCCAGCCGGCCATGACCGCCTCGATGCCGGTGACGTGGGTGACTACGTCCCGGACCTTCCAGTTCGGGCACAGCGACTGAACCTGCCAGTCGGCCTCATCCAGGTCGGCGCAGAGGGTCTCGATCGAGGAATAGCACCCCTCTAGGGCCGAACGGATCTCTTCGAGGCTCCTCATCGCGCACCCGCCGCCATCGCGACCACCGATCGCTTGATTGCCTTGTGTTGCGTCACGGACACCTCGCATTTTCTCCCGGGTGCGATACACGGTACCGGCCCGTGACCACGCAGGTCAGCACACCAGCCACGCCGCGGTATTCGGCGGTAACGCGCCGTCGACGAGGGGTCCGCTGGTCAGGATCAGCTCACCGGCCGGCAGTGTGATCGGACGGTCGCCGGCATTGAGTGCACACACCAGCCCGCCATCGCGTTCGACGATGAGCGCGTCGTCGGGAGCGGGCAGCCAGTCGATCCGGTCACCGGTAAATTCCGGACGCTTCCTGCGTAATTCGAGGGCCTGTCGGAAGAACGACAGGGTGGAGTCGGCGTCGTGGCGCTGCCGGTCGACGGTGAGCGCCGCCCACCGCGGCGGCATCGGCAACCAGGTCGCCGACCCCTCGGTGAACCCGAATGGGGGAGCGTCGCCGGACCACGGCAGCGGCACCCGGCTGCCGTCGCGGCCACGCTCGGTGTGCCCGGAACGTTCCCAGACCGGATCCTGGAGCACCGCGTCCGGGAGCTCGGCGTCGGGTAGTCCCAGCTCCTGGCCGTTGTATACGAACACCGCACCGGGCAGGGCCAGCAGTACCAGCGCCATCGCCCGCGACCGCGCCAGTCCGGTGGCGCCGCCCCCGTAGCGGGTGACCGCCCGGTCGACGTCGTGGTTTTCCAGCGCCCAGGTGGGGGTGGCGCCCACCAGTGCGACGGCGGCCAGTGAGTTGTCGATCGCGTCGCGGATCTGCGCGGCGGCGAAGTCGGCCTGCAGCAGCCGGAAGTTGAACGCCAGGTGCAGCTCGTCGGCCCGCAGGTACTCGGCGAACCGGGCGTTGTCGTGTACCCAAACCTCGCCGACGGTCACCGCGCCGGCATAGTCGTCGACGACGCGGCGGATCGCCCGGTGGATCGCGTGCACCCCCGGCTGGTCGAACCGCGGATCGTCGTCGTCGTGGGTGAGCAGTTTGAGGTCGGGGGCCGGCATATCCGGCAGGCCGGGCGGCTTGGCCATGCCGTGTGAGACGTCGATCCGGAACCCGTCCACGCCGCGGTCCAGCCAGAACCGCAGGGTCTTCTCGAAATCGGCGAACACTTCCGGGTTGTCCCAGTTCAGGTCCGGCTGGTGCACGTCAAACAGGTGCAGGTACCACTGGCCGGGGCCTTGAGGTTCGGTGACCCGGGTCCAGGCCGGCCCGCCGAACACCGACACCCAGTTGTTGGGCGGCTGACCGCCGTCCGGCCCGCGGCCATTGCGGAAGATGTAGCGATCCCGTGCCGGGCTGTGCGGGCCGTCGGTCAGCGCCGCGGCGAACCACGGGTGCGCTGAACTGGTGTGATTGGGCACCAGGTCCATCGTCAACCTGATGCCGCGGGAATGCGCCGCGGCGATCAACCGGTCCAGCGCCGCCAGCCCACCGAACAGCGGATCCACGTCACGCGGGTCGGCCACGTCGTAACCGTGGTCGACCATCGGGGAGACCGTCACCGGATTCAGCCAGAGGGCGTCCACGCCGAGCCACTGCAGGTAGTCGAGGCGGTCGCGCACCCCGTCCAGGTCGCCGACCCCGTCATCGTCACTGTCGGTGAATGAGCGGGGATACACCTGGTAGAACATCACGTCGTCCCACCACGGCCGACCCTCTTGCCGGGGCATCAGGACTCCACGTTGACCAGGTTGTGGGCGGCCGCGTCCAGATAGTCCAGTAGCTCTCGGCGATGCCGCTCATCGAGGGTGTCGGCGTCGATCTCGGCGATGGCGATGCGCATGCAGCCCAGCCAGGCGTCCCGCTCGACCGGGCCGATTCGGAACGGGACGTGCCGCAGTCGCAGTCGCGGATGGCCCCGGCGCTCGGAGTAGGTCCGTGGTCCGCCCCAGTACTGCTCGAGGAACATCCGTAGCCGCTCTTCGGCGCCGTCCATGTCGTGCTCCGGGTACATCGGCCGCAGGATTTCGTCTTCGGCGACCAGCGCGTAAAACCGCGCCAGGATCGCATGGAAGGTGTCGGCTCCGCCGACGGTGTCGTAGAACGACTGCTGCTGTAAACGTTCCATCGCCTCCATTGTGGGGCACCTGTGGCACCGACCCGTCGGCACACGGGGAATTTGCCGTGCGAGGTGCGCCGAATCATGGTGAACTATTCGGCGGAGGATCAATGGTGCAGCGCATAAAACGCCGCAGTCACCGCAACTCCGGTGCTGCGGCGAGCCTGACAGGGCTTGCGAGCGGCTCACGCCTGCGCCGGGTGCCCGGTGTCCCCGGTGTCGAAGCCGGCCCCCCGCGTGAGAGCGTGTCGATCTGGAGCCGCCGGCGGGTGCTGTTGCTGAACTCCACCTACGAGCCGCTGACCGCGCTGCCGATGCGGCGCGCGATCGTCATGCTGATCTGCGGCAAGGCCGATGTGGTGCACGCCGACCCGGCCGGGCCGGTGATTCATTCGTCTAGCCGGTCGGTCACGGTGCCGTCGGTGATCCGGCTGCGGACATTCGTGCGGGTGCCCTACCGTGTCCGCATCCCGTTGACCCGCGCCGCGCTGATGCACCGGGACCGGTTCTGCTGCGCGTACTGCGGCGCCAAGGCCGATACCGTCGACCACGTTGTGCCGCGCAGCCGAGGCGGCGGCCATTCCTGGGAGAACTGCGTGGCCGCCTGCGCTGGGTGCAACCACCGCAAGGCTGACCGGTTGCTGGCCGAACTCGGCTGGACGCTGCGGCTGGTGCCCGCATCGCCGAAGGGTCAGCACTGGCGGTTGCTGGCAGTGATCACCGAACTCGATCCGGCGTGGGTGCGCTACCTCGGCGAGGGCGCGGCCTGAGTCCGCTCAGTCCCCCGAGTCGGGATGAATTCGGCGTCTGAGTGCACCGGAGGCCCCGCGGTGGGATACGGTTTCCGTCGTGAGCGTGATGGAAATTCTCTCGTATTTTGTGGGCGTTCCACTGTTGCTGGTCGCGCTGCTGTCGCTGCGAATCTGGTCGCGTAAGGGGGCACACCCCCCCGCCTATCAGATGTCGGAGTCATGGGCGCAGACACATCCGCCGATCCTGTGGGCCGCGACCGATGAGGCGCTCGGTAACGGGCATGGTCACGCTAAGCCCGAATTCAGCGTGGGAGGTGGCGCCAGTGGCAAGTGGTGAGGTTGCGACGATCGATCCGGCGGAGTTGCCGCACGGCTCGGTCATCACCTATAGCGGGCGAATCTCCGGGGTCACCGAGCCCGGTGCCGTGTCGGTGCACTACCCGTTCCCGATCAAGGACCTGGCCGCCCTCGATGACGCGCTGACCTACGGGTCGCGGGCGTCCGGGGCGCGGTTCGCCGCCTACATAGGAGACCTCGGCGCCGACACCACCGCGCGGGCCCGCGAGATCCTGGCGACGGTGCCGACCCCCAACGACGCGGTGCTGGTCGCGGTCTCGCCGGATCAGCGGGCGATCGAGGTGGTCTACGGCGCCGGGGTACGAAGCCGCGGTGCCGAGTCGGTAGCGGCGCTGGGTGTGGCGGCCGCGGTGGCGGCGTTCACCGACGGCAAGCTGATTGACGGACTTCGCAGCGCGGTCCGAGTGCTCAGCATCGGTATCTCCCCGGCGTAGCCTGCTCCGCGGCGAGTGTGCGTGTTTGTACCCGACACGCCGCCCAGAACCCCGTTTCCGCGCACGCTCGCCGCGCTCTGACGCGGCGGGCAGCGTGCCGTTGACAGCGGTGCCCGCGTGTCGGAATTGGCTCGCAAACGGTGAGCGCTGGGGAGCGTCGCGCGAAGTGACGCGGTCGCAATCACTAGTACAGCAACTGTCCGATCACACTGTGCGCCGTTGGTGCCAGCGCGTTTGACCGATGACCCCGCTGTCCACAACACTCCCGGATCAGCTGAGGAGGACGTCCTCCTCGTAGACGTACATCGTCACACCGCCCGTAGCGAAGTTCGCGACGTCAGCGCCGGCCGCCTGCATCTCCGGGGAGGTCAGGCCCGCCTTCAGCGACGCGGGGGTCGCAAAACCCAGCCGGGCCACCATGTAGTGCGGCGGATCGGAGCGATCCAGCGACGCGCACTTGCCGGTGGTGAAGCTCACCAGCCCAGGAACTTTCAACGCCAGCGGGGCGTGGGTTCCGGTGTAGTAGGCGTCGAAAGCGGCCGGGTCGGTGGGCTGGCCGTAACAGACGGATACGACGTGCATCAAAGCTCCTCGGGGGTAGTGGGTTGCTTGGCGACCAGCGTCAACACGTCGTAGGTCGCCACGGGGGAGTCGTTCTGGTTGGTGACTACGGCGTCCCAGCGCACTTCGCCGTAGTCCGCGGAAATCCGCGGGGTGAGCTGCTTGGCGGTCAGGGTCACCGTCAGCGCGTCGCCAGCTTTGACCGGGGTGAGGAAGCGCAGGCCGTCAACCCCGAAGTTGGCCAACACCGGGCCCGGATTGGGCTCGACGAACAGGCCCGCGGCCAGCGACACCACCAGGTAGCCGTGCGCGACGATGCCGCCGAACAGCGGGTTGGCAGCGGCGGCTACCGGATCGGTGTGCGCGTAGAACGTATCCCCGGTGAACTCGGCGAAATGACCGATGTCCTCCAGCGTCACGGTGCGGGGGCCACCGATGATGGTGTCGCCGACCCGCAGTTCCTCCAGGTGTTTACGGAATGGATGCACGGCGCCGACGTCGCGGGCTGCGCCGGTGGTCCAGCGCCCGGTGATGGCGGTCAGCAGATCGGGGGAGGCCTGCACGGCACTGCGCTGCATGTGGTGCAGCACGCCGCGGATCCCCCCGAGTTCTTCACCGCCGCCGGCGCGGCCGGGCCCACCGTGCACCAAAGTCGGCAGCGGGGAGCCGTGCCCGGTGGATTCCTTGGCGTCGTCGCGGTCCAGCACCAGAATGCGGCCGTGGTGCGGGGCGATGCCGAGCACCACTCGGAGCGCGACGTCGGGGTCGTGGGTCACCACCGAGCCGACCAGGCTGCCGCGGCCGCGGGCGGCCAGCGCCACCGCCTCCTCGACGTCGCTGTAGCCGAGCACGGTGGACACCGGGCCGAACGCCTCCACGTCGTGCAGCGCGTCGGCCCAGCTGTCATAAGCGCGCAACAGCAGCGGCGGCATGAAGGCGCCCCGCTCGTTGTCGGCGCCGGTGACCGCGAAATTTTCGGGGTCGCCGCTGATCAGGGTGGCGGCGTCGGTCAGCAGCTTCAGCGCGCGCCGCACCTCGTCACGCTGGGCGATGCTGGCCAGCGGGCCCATCGTGACACCGTCGGTGTCCGGGTTGCCGACGACCACGCCGGCCAGCCGGGTACTGGCAGCCGCCACCACATCATCGACCAAGTGCTGTGGAACCAGGGCTCGGCGGATGGCAGTGCACTTCTGCCCGGCCTTAGTGGTCATCTCGGCGACGAGTTGCTTGATGTACAGGCCGAATTCGGGGGTGTCGGGGGTGGCGTCGGGTCCCAGGATGGCGCAGTTGAGCGAATCGGCTTCGGCGTTGAACCGGACCCCGGCGCCGACGACGCCCGGATGCGTGCGCAGCTGTGCGGAGGTGGCGGCCGATCCGGTGAACGCGACCAGATCCTGTTCGCCGAGCTGGTCGAGAAGCCCGTCCGGGCTGGCGCACACCAGCTGCAGCGAGCCCTCGGGCAGCAGCCCGGAGTCGATGATGTGCCGCACCATCAGCTCGGTCAGATACGCGGTCTGGTGCGCGGGTTTGACGATGGTGGGCACCCCGGCCAGAAACGCCGGTGCCAGCTTCTCCAGCATGCCCCACACCGGGAAGTTGAATGCGTTGATCTGCACCGCCACCCCGGGACGCGAGGTGTAGATGTGCTGACCGACGAACGTTCCTGCCCGGCCGAGGCTTTCGATCGGCCCGTCCAAGTAGACGGTGTCGTTGGGCAGTTCACGGGTGCCTTTGGAGGCGTAGCTGAGCAGCGTGCCGATGCCGCCGTCGACGTCGATGGCCGAGTCGCGCACGGTGGCGCCGGTCGCCAAGGACAGCGGATAGAACTGGGCTTTGTCGGCCATCAGCTTCTTGCCGAGCTGCTTGAGCAGGTTGGCCCGCTGATGGAAGGTGAGCTCGCGCAGCGCCGGCCCGCCGACGCGCCGGCCGTAGTCGACGACCGCGGCGAAGTCCAGGGCCTGCGTCGAGTAGCGTGCCACCTCCTCGCCGGTAGCGGCATTGGCGAGCGCCACCCCGTCGTCCGCTGCGGTGCTCCACTGTCCGGTTACGTAACTCTGCAACAAGGCCGTCATCTCACCGCGATCCTTTCTCAACCGTCCGTTCGGTCGGTAATAGACTGACAGCGGGAGCGGGTCGGCGTCAAGCGGAGCGAGGTGGCGCCGCGGGCTAGGGCTGGTTCGAGGATGTCAAGCGCAGGCCGTCGAACAGTGCGGTGACGACCGCGTCGGCCAGCTCGTCGGCGCCCAGGCCGCGGGTGGGTTTGTACCACTCGACCAGCGAGTTCACCGTGCCGAAAATTAACCTGCTGGTCAGGGCGGGGTCGACGTCCGGGCGCACGCTGCCCTCCTCGCAAGCGTTGTGCACCAGCTGTTCGACGATCTGATCGAATTCACGGCGACGCGCCAGCGCGCGGCGCTCCACAGTGGTGTTGCCCCGGATCCGCAGCAGCAAGGTCACGTACGGCAGCTCTTCGACCAGCACACGAATACTGCAACGGACCAGATTCTCTAGCCGATCGATGGCCGGTCCGGTGGTGGTTTCGGGTTGTGTGGTGGCCGCGAACAGGGCATCGAGCGCCCGGTTGACCGACAGTCGCAGCAGATCGGCCTTGCCGGGCACGTGGTGATAGATCGACGACTTGGTGATCCCCAGTCGGGTTGCCAGATGCTCCATGCTGGTGCCGTCGTAGCCGCGCTGGTTGAACACCGTGACCGCCACGGCGAGCAGCGAGTCCAGATCGTAGCCCGGTCGTCCGACCTGGCCGGCCGGGCGGGAACGCGGTGTGGCCATACCGCTCATCATTGCACTGCGCCGATGCACATCGGTGCATGTCGATCGCTCCGGCTTGATTACCGAACGAATAGTCGGTTATTGTAATCCTCGTGACGCCCACTGACACGCTGCGGATGGAGTCGGTCGACGGCCGCGTCGTCGTCGTCGAATTGCACCGCCCCGCGCAGCGCAACGCGATCAACGCCGCGATGGTCGCCGAATTGCACCGGGTGTGCGCCGAGTTGGAACGCGACCCGCGAGTGCTGATCCTCACCGGTGCCGGCACCGACTTCGCCGCCGGCGCCGACATCGCCGAACTGCGGGAGCGGCGCCGCGACGACGCGCTGGCCGGGATCAACCGCGCCGTTTTCGACCGGATCGCCGCCCTGTCGATGCCGACCATCGCCGCCGTGGAAGGCAACGCGTTGGGCGGCGGCGCCGAACTGGCCTACGCCTGCGACTTGCGCATCGCCGGCGCCGGTGCCCGATTCGGTAACCCCGAACCCGGGCTGGGCATCCTGGCTGCGGCCGGGGCCAGCTACCGGCTTGCCGACCTGATCGGCAAATCCGTTGCCAAACAAGTCATCCTGGGCGGACGGGTGCTCGACGCCGAGGCGGCGCTGCGTCACGGCCTGGTGTGCGACGTCGTCCCGGCCGGCGAAGCCCTGGCCGCCGCCCATGCGCTGGCTGATCGCATCGGTCGATCCGGTGCACTGGCGCTGCGGCTGTCCAAAGCCGTGCTCGACGCGGCGTCTCCGCACCCGCTGCTCGACGACCTGGCGCAGGCGGTGCTGTTCGACACCCCCGACAAGAACGAGCGGATGACCCGATTCCTGGAAAAGAGCCGCGGATGACCACCGTGCCCGACAGCGTCGCCGTGATCGGCGGCGGGCGAATGGGCGCCGGCATCGCCCAGGTCTTCGCCGCGGCCGGCGCGACGGTCACCATCGTCGAAGCCACCGCCGCCGCGGCCGCCGCCGCCCACTCCCGGGTGGCCCGCGGGCTGGCCACCGCGGCCGAAAAGGCGGCCCTCGACGCGGATGTCGACACCGTACTGGCCCGGATGCACACCGTGTCCGCCCTGGCCGAGCTACCACCCGACGCGAACCTGGTGATCGAGGCCGTGCCCGAACGCGCCGCGGACAAGGTGGCGGTGCTTAGTGCCGCGGAACGGGTCGTTGGCTGCGCCGCGGTGCTGGCCAGCAACACCAGTTCGCTGTCCATCACCGAGCTGGGCGCCGCCCTGGCTCATCCGAACCGCTTCCTGGGCATGCACTTCTTCAACCCGGTGCCCGCCTCCAGCCTCGTCGAAATGGTGCGCGGCTCCGACACCGACGACGCGACCGTGCGGTCCGCTCGGGGTTTCATCGAGGCGCTGGGCAAACGCGAGGTGCTGGTGAACGATTCGCCGGGCTTCGCCACCAGCCGCCTCGGTGTGGCGTTGGGGCTGGAAGCCGTGCGGATGCTCGAGGAAGGGGTGGCCGACGCGGCGGGCATCGACCGCGCCATGGAACTGGGCTACCGCCACGCCATGGGGCCGCTGCGCTCCACCGACCTGGTCGGTCTGGATGTGCGCCTAGCGATCGCCGAGCACCTGCACACCACCCTCGGCGACCGGTTCGCGCCGCCGCGACTGTTGCGGGACAAGGTGGCCCGCGGCGAGCTGGGCCGCAAGACAGGCCAGGGGTTCTACTCCTGGCCCCACCCCCAAGGAGGAACGTCGCGATGACCGCCTGCGTGCGCTACACCGTCGAGGACGGGGTGGCCGACATCGTCTTGGACCGGCCCTCGGCGTCCAACGCGCTGCACACCGCCATGAAAGTACAACTCCTGGGCGCCCTGGCCGCGGCCCGTGACGACACCGCCGTGCGGGCGGTGAGCCTGACCGGGTCCGGGAAGAACTTCTGCGTCGGCCAGGACCTCGCCGAGCACGTCGAGGCACTGCGCGCCGATCCCGCCCACGCCATGGACACCGTCGCGCAGCACTACAACCCGATCATGCTGGCGCTGCGGGCCATCGAGGTCCCCGTCATCACCGGCATCGGCGGCGCCTGTGTCGGAGCCGGGCTGGGGATTGCGCTGGGCGCCGACATCCGCATTGCCGGGCAGCGCGCCAAATTCGGCACCGCGTTCTGCGGGATCGGACTGGCCGCCGACTCGGGGCTCAGCGCCACCCTGGCCGCCCTGGTCGGTACAAGCCGGGCGACCGGGCTGTTCCTGCTCGGTGACACCGTGGACGCCGGCACCGCCCAGGCCTGGGGGCTGATCCACCGGGTGGTACCCGATGCCGACGTCGTCGCGGAAACCGCCACGCTGGCCCGGCGGTTGGCGGCCGGACCGACCGCGGCATTCAAGGCGGTCAAACAGCTGATCGCCGAGAACGCCGGCGCGGATCTGCCCGACGTGCTGGCCCGGGAAGGACGCGCGCAGGCACTGCTGGGCGCCACTGCCGATCACAGCGCCGCGGTCGAAGCGTTCCTGGACAAACGGCGTCCGACGTTTGTCGGCCACTGAGGGGTATGGCGATGACACCAACAGCCACCGGGCAGCAGAGTTTCGACGAGCTCATCGCCGCCGGGCAGCGGGTCGAACCGCGCGATCACATGCCCGACGGCTACCGCAAGACCTTGATCCGCCAGATCGCCCAGCACGCGCATTCGGAAATCATCGGGATGCAGCCGGAAGGCAACTGGCTGACCCGGGCGCCGTCACTGCGCCGCAAGGCCATTCTGCTGGCCAAGGTGCAAGACGAGGCCGGACACGGACTGTATCTGTATTCCGCCGCGGAAACCCTGGGCGCCGACCGCGCCGACCTGACCGCCAAACTGATTGCCGGCCAGCAGAAGTACTCATCGATCTTCAACTATCCCACGCTGAGCTACGCCGATGTCGGGGTGATCGGCTGGCTGGTAGACGGCGCGGCGATCTGCAATCAGGTGCCGCTGTGCCGCAGCTCCTATGGCCCGTATGCCCGGTCGATGATCCGGATTTGCAAAGAGGAGTCGTTCCACCAGCGGCAGGGCTACGAGCTGCTGATGACGATGATGGGCGGCACCGAGCAGCAGCGTGCCATGGTGCAAGACGCGGTCGACCGGTGGTGGTGGCCGGCGTTGATGATGTTCGGACCCCCCGACGACGAGTCGCCCAACACCGCGCAGTCGATGGCCTGGGGCATCAAGCGCAGCACCAACGATGAGCTGCGGCAGCGGTTCGTCGACATGGCTGTCCCGCAGGGCGCAATCCTCGGGGTCACCTTCCCCGACCCCGGATTGGTGTGGAACCCGCAGCGCGGATGCCACGACTTCAGCGCACCGGACTGGGCCGAGTTCGCCGCCGTCGTACACGGCGACGGTCCCTGCAACACCGAACGGATCGCCACCCGCCAAGCCGCCCATGACAACGGACGCTGGGTGCGGGAGGCCGCCACCGCCTTCGCCGAGAAGAGGAAACACGATGACCGACAAGCAAGTTGAACCGGACTGGCCGCTGTATGAGGTGTTCGTCCGCGGCAAGCGTGGCCTTAACCACGTGCATGTCGGATCGTTGCACGCCGCCGACGACGAGATGGCGCTGCGGCACGCCCGTGACGTCTACACCCGGCGCAATGAGGGTGTCAGCATCTGGGTGGTGCCCTCGGCGGCGATCACCGCGTCCAGTCCCAGCGAGAAGGACCCGTACTTCGCGCCCAGCGGCGACAAGGTATACCGGCATCCCACCTTCTACGCCATCCCCGACACCGTCCCGCACATGTGATTTGCCAGGAGCTGCCATGATTGACCACGACTCGGCCTACGCCGGACTTGTCGACGTCGCAGCCGACGATCAATGGGCGTTCGGCACCGGCTTCGACGACCCGCTCGCCGGGGTGGACACCACCCTGTCCGACGGCGTGGACGGCGTCGACCTGGCCGTCTACTGCCTGATGCTCGCCGACGACGCGCTGATCGCCGCGCAACGCCTCACCGAATGGGTCACCCGGGCACCCGAACTCGAGGAAGAGGTCGCGCTGGCCAACATCGGCCTGGATCTGCTCGGCCAGGCCCGGCTGCTGCTGGCCCGCGCCGCCGCCGCCGACCCCACCACGGTGCCGGTGCTGCCGCAGGGCTCGCCGGTGCCCGCCGAGGACGCGCTGGCGTTCTTCCGCGACGAGCCACAGTTCCGGAATGTGCGCCTGGTCGAGGCGGACAACGGTGACTTCGCCACCAGCATCACCCGGCTGCTGGTCTTTTCCAGCTACCGGTTGGCGCTGCTGGATCGGCTGCGAGGCTCGTGCGACTCGGTGCTGGCCGCGGTGGCCGCCAAGGGCGTCAAAGAGGTCACCTATCACCGCGATTACGCCGCCCGCTGGCTGATCACGCTGGCCTGCGGCACCGCCGAATCCCGACGCCGCATCGATGCCGCACTCGACGCGGTCTGGCCTTACGTCGACGAACTGTTCACCAGCCACCCGGTTGAGGCGCGGCTGGCCGCGGCCGGCGCCGGCGTCGACCCGGCCGCCTTGCGCTGCGAATTCGATACGGTTCTCACCCAGGTGTTTCACGCCGCCGAACTGCCCCCTCCCGCCGCAGCCGCCGAGGCCGGGCGGGCCGGCCGCGACGGCGTCCACACCGAAGCGATGGGGTACCTGCTGGCCGAGATGCAATGTGTCGCGCGGGCACACCCGCTGGGGCAGTGGTGATCCCGATGAGCGGCACCCTGGAGCGGGCCCGGCAGGCGGCCGAAGCGGTCACCGACCCCGAGATGCCGGTACTGACCCTGGCCGACCTCGGGGTGCTGCGCGACGTGTCCTGCGACGCGGGCGGCCAGGTGATCGTCACCATCACCCCCACCTACTCGGGCTGCCCGGCGATGGCCACCATCCGCGCCGATCTGCTGCGGGCACTGACCCGGGCCGGGTGCGCCGATGCGCAGATCCGCACCGTGCTGACCCCGGCGTGGAGCTCCGACTGGATCAGCGCCGCGGGACGAGCCAAACTCGCCGACTACGGGATCGCCCCACCCGGTGCGGTGGCTCGGCACGACGGTCCGGTGCCGCTCACCCTGACCGCGCCGCGCCGCACGGTCGGGTGCCCGCGCTGCGGCTCAATCGATACCCAGACGACCTCGCAGTTCGGTGCCACACCGTGTAAATCACTGCACCGCTGCCGGTCCTGCGCTGAACCGTTCGAACGGGTGAAGGAGATCTGAGGTGGCGTTTCATCGACTCCCGGTGGCTGCGGTGCAGCACCTCTGCGACGACGCGGCCGCCCTCACGTTCGCGGTGCCCGAGCCGCTGCAGCCCGAGTTCGCGTTTCGGGCCGGCCAGTCGGTGACCGTGCGCAAAACCGTGGCCGGGCGCGAAGAACGGCGCTCCTATTCCATCTGCTCCCCGCCGGGCCGACCGCTGCGGATCGGGGTCCGTGAAGTCCCCGGTGGGGCGTTCTCTCCCTGGCTGGTCCACCAGATCCGCCCCGGCGATGAGCTGGAGGTGCAGACCCCGTCGGGCAGCTTCGCCGCCGACCCCGACCTCGGCGCCCGCCACGTGCTGATCGCCGCCGGATCCGGGATCACTCCGATCCTGTCGATCGCCGCAACTGTGCTACGCGAACCGAATTCACGGGTCACCCTGTTCTATGGCAACCGGAGGGCCACCTCGGCGATGTTCGCCGACGAGCTCGCCGACCTCAAGGACAGCCACGGGCCGCGGCTGGAATTGATCCACGTGCTGTCCCGCGAACCCCGCGGCGTGGACCTGTTCAGCGGCCGGCTGGACGCGCACCGGATCCGGGCATTACTGACCGCCCTTGTCCCGGTCGGCGCCGTCAACCACTTCTGGCTGTGCGGACCGTTCGGCATGGTCGGCGACGCCCAACGGGTGCTGCGTGACCTCGGCGTGCCCGACGAGCGGGTGCACCGGGAACTGTTCTTCGTCGAAGACGTTGCTCCACCACCGACCCCGCACCCCGAAACCACCGTCGACGGACCCACCAGCGAGGTCACCATCATCCTGGACGGCCGCAGCAGCACGCTGACCCTGCCGCGGCACACCTCGGTGCTCGACGCCGCCCAACAGTCCCGCGACGATTTGCCGTTCGCCTGCAAGGGCGGGGTCTGCGGCACCTGCTGCGCCAAGGTGACCGCCGGCAGCGTCGAGATGCGCCGCAACTACGCCCTCGAACAGAACGAAGTGGACGCGGGTTTCGTGTTGACCTGCCAATCCGTGCCGACCAGCCACACCGTCACCGTCGACTTCGACGCCTGATCCACCGGAGCCCGCATGACCGAACTAATCGATCGATCGGCAACCCGATCGCCGGATGATCTGGAGCCGATCGAAACCGCCTCCCGCGATGAGTTGGCTGCACTACAGCTACGCCGGCTGAAATGGTCGCTGCAGCACGCCTACGACCACGTGCCGCATTACCGGGCCGCGTTCGACGGCGCCGGTGTGCACCCCGGTGATCTGAGCGCGCTCAGCGACCTGGCGCTGTTTCCGTTCACCACCAAAGCCGACCTGCGGGCGAACTATCCGTTCGGCATGTTCGCGGTGCCACGATCCCAGGTGGCCCGGGTGCACGCCTCATCCGGCACCACCGGTCGCCCCACCGTCGTCGGCTACACCGCGGCCGACCTCGACACCTGGGCGAACCTGGTCGCCCGCTCACTGCGCGCCGCCGGGGTACGCTCCAGCGACACGGTACACATCGCCTACGGCTACGGGCTTTTCACCGGAGGGATGGGTGCCCACTACGGGGCCGAACGGCTCGGCTGCACCGTGATCCCGATGTCGGGCGGCATGACCGAACGCCAGGTCCAGCTGATCAGCGACTTCCGGCCCGAAGCCATCATGGTCACCCCTTCCTACATGCTGGCCATCCTGGACGCGATGGACTCCGCCGGCATCGACCCGTGCAGCACCTCGCTACGCACCGGCATATTCGGCGCCGAACCCTGGACCGAGCAGATGCGGGCCGAGCTGGAACGCCGGGTCGGGATCGACGCCGTGGACATCTACGGGCTTTCGGAGGTGATGGGTCCCGGGGTGGCCCAGGAGTGCGCGGAAACCAAAGACGGCCTGCATATTTGGGAGGACCACTTCTACCCGGAGATCATCGACCCGCAAACCGGTCAGGTGCTGCCCGACGGCAGCGAAGGCGAACTCGTCTTCACCTCGCTGACCAAGGAGGCGTTTCCGGTCATCCGCTACCGCACCCGCGACTTGACCGCGCTGCTGCCCGGCACCGTCCGCACCATGCGCCGCATGCGCAAAATCATCGGGCGCAGCGACGACTTGATGATCCTGCGCGGCGTCAACGTGTTCCCCAGCCAGATCGAGGAACTGATCCTTGGTCAGGGTGGCTTGGCGCCCCAGTTTCGGTGTGTGCTCGAGCGCCCGGGCCGGCTCGACCAGTTGACCGTGCAGGTGGAGCACCGCCCCGGCGCGACACCCGAGCAACGCCAGATCGCGGCCGATGCATTGGCCCAACAGGTCAAGAGCCGCATCGGCGTCAGCGTCGTCGTCAGCGTGGTGGCACCCGGCGTCATCGAACGGTCGGTCGGCAAGACTATCCGACTCGTCGAGAACCGCCCTTCATAACGGCACGCTGGGCAATTCGGGCGCAAGGCTCGCGACATCCTGGGGCGTCAAGATTCCGGCGTCGGCCAGCCGCGCCACAAACCGCGGCAGCCGGGGATTGCTCTGGGTAGCGGCGGCCAGCAGTCGGCGCGCCTCGGCGGACCGCCCCCAGCGGGCGTGCAACACCGCGGACCAGAACCTCGCCTCCTGATTGGCGCCGAGCGCCGCCTGGGCGTCGGCGAGCGCGTTGGCGGCCACGGCGAATTCGGGATCCGATGGGCTCGCGGCGAGGACGGGACCATGTGGGTCGAAGACCACCCGGGATATCAGGTCGAACCCGTCGTTGAGGTCAGCGAGTCGTGCGAGTTCCCCGATCGGGTCAGCGTGGTCATCCACCCGCAGGTCGCGCACGATGCCATTCCACGGGGCCTCGGTGCGTCGACCATCGACGACGAGAAGGGCGGCCGACTGACTGCCCCGGATGTCGCCGCCGGCGTTGTCGGCGCTGCGCAAACCGGCGACCAAACGGTGCGCCAGATCGCCGGCCGCGTCTCGGTAGCCGGACAGCATCGCATCGAGCACCGCGTCGTTATCCAACGCGTTTCCGATTGCCGCTGCGTGATCACGTACTGCCATGCCGGCTTCCGCGACACACCGATTGCCGCTGTGGATTCCGATGTTGCCGGACGCGTCGAGGTAGGTGACCTGGCGGACCTCACGGTCGGGGTCCGCGTCGAGAGACAGGGCCAGCGCCTCACCCGCTGATCTGCCCGCGCGCAGCAGTGCCAAACCCTTTGGGCCGTAGGAACGATCGGCAAACGCCTGGGTGGCTATCACGCCGACGCCGGCCTCGGCCCACGTCACGACAGAGCCGACGCCGAAGTAATGAGACTGCGACGCCACACCGAGCTGTCCGGTGGCGGGGTCACGGGCGAGCAGCGAGAAGGTCATCGTCAGAACTCAGTCTCCTCGAGCAACTTTGCGTAATGGTCGCGGTATTCGGTGGTTTGCGTGATCGGCATCAGCGCGCCCAGTTTCGCGACGTTGCCGGACAACTTGACCCGGCTTTCCATGAACGCCGTGGTCGGCGCCAACTCGCCGCGCAGCATCGCGACCGAGTCGGCATACGACGACGACATGGAGCCGTCGGGAGCCGGGTCGTCACCGAGCCGCTGGTCGACGATGCGACCGTCGCGCACCTCGGCGAAGTATCGGATATCCTCGCCGTCCGGGGCGTGGGTGAGCCGGTACTGCACACGGGCCGTCGCGCCGGCGCGCGCAGAAAACGTCTGCTGCAGTTCACGTTGTCGGTCCAACCATTCCTGCGATGCGTATTTCACACTTTCTCCTTGGTGACGGTGTTCTCTTTATCGATCACGGCCAGCAGCCGTTCCGCCGTGATCGGGATGGTGTCGACGACGGCGCCGTCCTCGGTAGCCAGGGCGTCGCGGATGGCATTGGCCAGCACCGCCGGCAGCGGGATCGCGCCGCTCTCCCCGGTGCCCTTGGCGCCATTGAGCGAGAACGGCGACGGTGTCTCCAGGTGCACCAGCTCCACGGGCGGCATGTTGGCCGGCAACGGCGGAAAGTAATCCCACAGCGATTCCACCACCGGATAACCGTCGGCGGTGTACGGCAGTTGTTCATACAAGGCCGCGCCGAGTCCCTGTGCGGCGCCGCCGATGATCTGCCCGGCGACGTTGGTCGGGTTGAGCTGTATACCGCAGTCGTGCCCGAACACCAGCCGCTGCACCGCGACTGCTCCAGTGTCACGGTCGATCTCCACCACCGCGGCGACGGTGCCGTAGGAGAACGCGAAGCCCCGCGGGTCGTAGGTGTACGAGGCCTCCAGACCGGGCTCGGTGTCGGCGGGCAGATCCCTGGCCTGATAGGCGGATTCGGCGACCGCGGCAACGGTCACGGTGCGTCCGGCGTCATCGGCGAAGTCGCCGTCGATGTCGATGTCGTGCAATGTGCCGGGGTCGGCCTCGAGCAGGTGGGCGGCGATGGCGCGCATCCGTTCGCGCAGTCGACGCGCGGCCATCATCACCGCCGACCCGGCCACTCCCGCACCCCGGCTGCCGCCGCTGCCGTAGCCGGTGTAAGGGCAGGCCGACGTGTCTCCGTAGATCACCGAGACGCATTCGAGTGGGACCCTGATCTCGTCGGCGGCCACCTGCGCGAGCACAGTCTCTAGTCCCTGCCCCATCGGCATCTGCCCGGTGTACACGGTGACCAAACCTGCCGCGTCCATCCGCACCACGGCGCGGTCATGTCCGGCGCTGTTGATACCCATCATGGCGGCCGCCATCGACGGGCCGAAGTTGGTCGCCTCCAGATAGCAGGCCACCCCCGCCCCGACCAGTCGTCCGGCGGCGCGGGCGTCGGCGGCCTCCCGCTGGGTGCGGTCCCAGTCGATCTGCGCGGCAACCAGATCGAGCAAGTCGCTGTAGCGCCCGCTGTCCAAACACATCATCGCCGCCGTCCAATGCGGCAACTCGTCGGGGCGCAGCAGGTTTCGCCGCCGGATGTCGAGGGGATCGATGCCGAGCCGTCGCGCGCCCTCATCCATAGCGCGTTCGATCGCGAAGGTGGCTTCGGGCATGCCGAATCCGCGGTAGGCCCCGATCGGGGTCTTGTTGGTCACCACCGCCACCAATTCGGTGAGCGCGTCGGGGATCCGGTACGGACCGAGCACCATCGCCGCGGTCACCACCCCCGTGCCCAGCCCCACCATGTACGGCGTTGCCCCGCAGTCGAGGAGCACGGTGGCCCGCAGCCCGCAGATGGTCGCGTCCGCGCCGAACCCCACGTCGAGTTCGACGACCGTGCCCCGGCCGTGCACGGTGGCGACAAATGCCTCCGGCCGGCTCTCGATCCAGCGGACCGGGCGTCGCACCATCCGGGCGGCGAAGGCAACCAGGGTCTCCTCGATGTAGGCGCACGCCTTGTTGCCGAATGCGCCGCCGACATCCGGGCACAGCACCCGGACCCGGCTCTCGGGCAGTCGCAGCGTCGCGGCCAGCGAACTGCGCACCTGGTGGGGCGACTGGGTGGAGGTCCACACCGTCACCGAGTCACCGGTGATGTCCCACACCGCACGTACCCCGCGGGTCTCCAGCGACAGCCCAGCCACCCGGGCGTTGGTGTAGCGCCCGCTGACCACCAGCGCCGAGCCATCGAGGGCGGCGGCGGCATCACCGGCCTCGAAACGAGTGCGGCCGAATACATTATCCGGCCAGTCGTCATACAGCAGCGGTGCGCTGTCGGTGCACGCGTCCACCACGGCGGGCAGCTTCTGATAGCTGACGTCGACGAGTTCGATCGCGTCCTCGGCCAGATATGCGTCGTCGGCGATGACAGCGGCGATCGGCTCGCCGACGTAGCGGACGCGGTCGCCGGCCAGGCACCAGGTGGGCGCCTCGTTCTGGGTTGGTGCGTTCCACATCATGCCCATCGGCTCGGTGGCGTCGCGGACGTCGGCGCCGACCAGCACCGCATGCACCCCCGGGGCGGCCAGCGCGCGGCGGGTGTCGACCGCGATGGTCGCGTGCGGTTCGCGGGAGCGGACCACCACCAGATGCAGCTCCCCGGCCGCGGATTCGTCGGCCAGATAGCGTCCGCCGCCGGCGGCCAGGCGCCGCAAGTGCAGCCCCGGCGGGCCTGTACCGACCTGGCGCGCCGGGCTCATCGACTCTGCTCGACAATCCTGGCGGCCACGAGTTCCTCGGCGGCGGCCACGATCGGCGCGTAACCGGTGCAGCGGCACAGCGAGGCGGCCAGCCGATCCCGCAGCTCCGCGGTGCTGGGGCGGGCGCCCGCGTCGACCTCGGCCAGCAGTTCCTCGATCAGGACTACGAACCCCGGGGTGCAGAAACCGCACTGGAGTGCCCGGTGCCGTACCAGGCACGCCTGCACCGCGGACGGCTGGCCGACATCGGACAACCCCTCGATGGTGACGACATCCGTCCCGTCGGCCTGCACCGCCAGTGTCAAACACGCTCTCGTCGAGCGGGAATCAAGCAGCACATTGCAGCTGCCGCACAGTCCCTGCCCGCAGCCGAGGTGGGTGCCGGTCAAGCCGAGCCGCCCGCGCAGGAAGTCGGCCAGCGACATCCGCGGCGGCACCTGTGCGCGGATGCGGCGACCGTTCACGCACAGTTCGACGTCGTGGTCGGTCATGGCAGGTCTTTCCGCAACCGGCGCAACAGTCGCGCGACGATGTTTGTCGCCAGGCGCCGGCGATGCGCGGCCGAACCGTGCGCGTCGCCGGTGAAGGCGAGATCGGCGGCGAACGCGTGGGCGGCGTGGTATACCGCATCATCGTCGAGTGTCCCGGTGAGTCCGGCGGTGATCGCCGGATCCGCCAGCACCGGCGGCTGCCCGGCGCCGCCGACAGCGATGCGCACCCGGGCGGCCGCGCCGTCGGCGATGGAACCGGTGACCGCGGCGCTGATCAACGGCGTGTCCCCGGCGCCGCGCAAGGTGACCTCATCGAAGTACCCGACCGATTCGTTGCGGGGCCGGTGAAAGGTAACGCTGGCAACCAGCTCGTCGGGGCGCAGCGCGGTGCGGTGCGGTGCGATGAAGAACTCCGCGGCAGCGACCTGCCGGGATCCATTCACCGACACGGCGGTGATCTCCCCGCCGAGCGCGAGCAGGCAGACCCCGAGCTCGCCGGCAGGGTTCGCGTGCGCGATGCTGCCGCACACCGTGCCACGGTTGCGGGTCGTCACCTTGCCCACCCGGGGGAGTGCCTGCGCGAGCACACTGAAGCCGGGCAGCGCGGCATGACACTCGGCAGACCGCTGGGTGACGGCCGCGCCGACCAGCAATCCGGCCGCGGTGGAACGCAATTCGTACAGCTCGTCGATTCGGGTGATGTCGACCAGGCGACGGGGCCGCTCCAGGCGTCGGACCAGACGCGGCATCAGGCTCTGCCCACCGGCCAGCACCAGGGTGCCGCCGGGGTCGTCACGTAAGGCCGCACACGCTTCGGGGACGGAGGCGGCCGCCAGATAGTCGAACGGAGCCGGATGCATCGCGAGCCTTAGCCGGTGGGCACGCTGTCGGTGTCCCGCAACTGCTTGTCGATCAGCCGGGTCAGCAGAACCGGGTCTTCCAGGTGCGCCATATGGCCGCGCCCGGGCAGCACGCGGCACTTGGTGCCCAGCGCAGTCGCGAGCGCGGCGCCCAGGGCGGGCGGGCAGGTTCGGTCGTGCTCCCCGGTCAGCACCAGAGCCGGCACGGTGACGCGCGCCGCAGCCGCGGAGATGTCGGCGCAGAAGGCCGCACGGATGATCTGCTCCACAGTGGCGGCATCATTGCGCACCGCCCAGCGCACCGCATCGTCGAGCAGCGCATCGTCGGTCCCGGGCGCGAAGCTCATGGCGGCGAACTGCTCGAAGAACGTTGTCGGACCAAGCCGGTGCAGCTCGTCGATGACCGCGTCAGGGTCCAGGTGCGAAACGCCGAGCGCGCCACCAATCACCGTGACCGACTGGACCCGCACCGGCTGGCTGGCGGCCAACGTGACGGTGGCGCTGCCCCCGAACGAGGCCCCCACCAGATGAGCGGAGACAATGCCGAGAGCGTCCATCGCCGCCGCGACATCCGCGGCGTAGTCCGCGGCGCCGTATGCGTCGCCCGGGTGTGAAAAGCCGTGTCCGCGCAGGTCGACGGCTACCACGGTGCGGTCGGCCAGCCGGGTCAGCACCGGCGTCCACTGTGCGGCGGCGCCGTTGATGTTGTGTACGAAGACGACCGGGACGCCCGGCCCGTCGGCGCTGCGGCGGACGCCGGAGACGACACCGGCCGGCCCGGACACCGAAAACCGCTCCAACACGGTCACGGCCGTTACCGCCCGCCCATCTGGTTGGGAACATGGGTGGAGAAGTGCACATGCACCAGCTCCCATTTGTCCTCGCGACGGCGCCAGATCTCGGTGCTGCGCATGCCCGCGTTGAAACTGCCCAGGTTGCCGAAGTCGGCCCGGTAGTGGTTCAGGTAGGTCACCCACGCGACGTCACCGACCACCTCGACCCGTTCGTCGCGCAGTTCGGCGTTCATCGCCTGGCCGCCCATCGTTGCGGACAGCATGTCCCACAATTGCGCAATGTGATCCTGGCCGATGTACACCGAGCCGTTGAGGTTGTACCAGACCATTTCGTCGGGCACCGCGGTCACCCGCTGACGCAGATAGCTAGAGTCGAGCGGACCGTTCGCGTCGACGAATTCCCGGTGCAGGCACATGATCTCACGCGCAGCACCGTCGATCACGGTGTCGGTTTGGTTCATGGGGATGCTCCGTTCGGGGTCAGGGTTGGGGGGTGAGCAGTGGACGGCACTGGGCCATCGCGCGGATCAGGTCGGGCAACTGGTCGGGGGGCGCGAACGGTGCGATGGCGATCTCGTCGATGCCGGTCGCGGCGTAAGCCGCCAGCGATTCCGCGAGTCCGTCCGGTGGGCACACCATCGCCACCGCGTCGACGACCTCGGGAGTGAGCACCTTGACCGCCTCGAACGGGCCGCCCCGTGCGATCGCATCGACCAGCGCTCCGTCTGGGATCGCGCCGGCGGCAAGGTATTCGGTGGTCGCCGCGTCGAATGTGGACAGCAGCGCCGCCACCTGGGTGCGGGCCTTCTGAATGTCGTCGGTGATGAACGCGGTGACCACCGCCGAGATCCGGAAGTCCTCCCGTGGCCGACCCGCCTCGGCCAGCGTGGCCTCCACCCGTTGCACGGTGTCTGCCAGGTAGGTGCGCGACGAACCGGCGCTGAGGCACACCCCGTCGGCGTAGCGGGCGGCGGTTTCCACCATCCGCGGGCGCACCGCCATGATGTCCAATGCGGGCGGAGCGGACAGCGTGTTCAACTTGTATTTCTCGAAGGAGAAGCCGGGGAATTCGGCGGTCAGGTCACCGCCGGCGAGCGCGGTTTTGAGCGCGCGATGCAGCGCGATGGTCGACGCGACCGGTTTGTCGATCGATCTGCCGAGCTTGGCGATCATGTCCGGCACCCCGGTCCCGATCGCCGCCCGAACCCGGCCCGGCGCGATCTCGGCCAGCGACGCCAACTCCATCGCGGCCAGGCCCGGGTGACGCCCGGCCGCGCTGATCCCCATCAGGACCAGTTCCAGCCGCTCGGTCTCGCGCAGGTACACCGTCGCGGGCACCACCGCGTCGTGCGCGCAGATGTGTTCGGCGTACCAGACGCCGTCGAATCCGCATTCGTCGGCGGCGCGGACAGCAGCCAGGTCGGCCAGGATCGAACCGAACCCGGTGAACGACAGGCTGACTCGCAATGTTCGACCTCATCTCTGGCAACCCGCTGCGCCGGTCTCCGGCGCTAGCCCAGACACCGTAACTACAACTGTGACAGCATGTCAATGATAATGTTGAACAATCAGTCCGATCATGCGAGACTGGTGAGGTGACCACGCGACAAAGCGATCTGCAGGCGCGGCGCCGCGAGCACCGGCGCAACGCCCGGCGGCGACTGCTCGATGCCGCGCACCACCTGCTGGAGAGCCAGCCCTGGGCCGACATCTCGCTCGAC
>JBDTKT010000142.1:0-5976 GCA_039935195.1 Mycobacterium sp. | reverse complement strand
GCCGTTGTCGGTCGGGGTACTGTCCTTGCCCATCGAGACCGGCATGGTTTTGGCCACCTGGCCGTTAATCCGGACGACCATCGCCTTGCTGTCGTCGTCGACGGTCGCGATCACCTCGTCGCCGATGGTGAAATGCGCGGCCGCGCTGTCTTGGCCGAACACCCCATTGCCCAGATCCACGCCGTAGGTGTCGACGGCCACGGTGACGTTCGTGCCGGACTTCCAGAACGACTGCGGTCGCCAACGCACCTCACGGTTGTTGAGCCAGTAGAACGCCCCCGGAACGGGCGGGTCAGCGATGATCTTGGTCGCCTTCTCGGCCGCCGCACGGTCGGCGATGTTCTCGTCGAACCGGATGGCAACCGGCTGACCGACACCCACCACCTCGCCGTCGCGCGGCATGACGTAGGGCATCGCCAGGTTCTGCGGCGAATGGGTTTGGAACGTCAGCTGCTGAGTGGTCACCCCACCCAGCCCCAGAGATTTCGCGTTGATCGTGTAGCGCCTGTTGTAGCCGAGCGACTCGGTCGTCGACCAGGCGAGACTGTCCGGGCTAAGCCGACCGTCAACCACCGTGCCGTTCTCGTTGGTCATGGTGACCGCACCCAGCACCCCACCCTCGGCGCTCACCGTCACGGGTGCGTCCACCGCCACACCGACAGCCTTATCCGTCACCGAGGCGCTGAGCTTCGGCACCAGCAGATCACCGAACGGGGTGGCCTTGTCGACGATAATCTTCGTCGGCTGCGCATCGGCGTCGCCGCTACAGGCGCTGAGACCCACCACCGCCACGGGCACCAACACCGCGGCCACTAACCGCGATCGATACCCGCGATAACGGGATGCCGAACCAACCTGCGCCATCATTCCCTCACTGACACCGTTCTCGAACTCCCCGCACGCAGTTCCCCCGAACGCAGTCTAATGGCTCATCGGACACGCTGCTGCGCCCCACAGTTCGCGGTGCCGGCAACTGGGGATTCGCCTCGCGGCGCAAGGCCTGTTACTGTCGCTGAGCGGTCATGACCGCTGCGCGCCGTTAGCTCAGTTGGTAGAGCAGCTGACTCTTAATCAGCGGGTCCGGGGTTCGAAACCCTGACGGCGCACCACCATTGCAGGCCACCTGCGTTCGACCGAGCACATTGCTCCACGGCACCTCGCCACCAGTGCCGCAAACGCAATCGACTGCACCTTTGACGTTGCGTTCCCCAGCTTGCATCGCGGCTCGACTCGCTGGGCTATCAGGGGGTCGACCCGGTCGACCAGCACGATTAAGTGCTGCACGAGGTCCTCACGCTCGGCGAGCGCCTCATCACGAGCGGTGGGCCCGATGTTGCGCCGTGCCTGTCGACAGCCTTCAGCGGTAGCGAATCCGAATCCTGATCCTGCGGACCACTAGCGCCCCCGCGAGCGCCCCCAGGCCCACCAGCGACAGCACCACCGCGGGTTGCGTGACGAATTCGACCGCCCGGGCCTTGGCCCGATGGGCGAGGCGGCGGGGGTTGGCCCGCTCGGCGAGAATATCCACCGTTGACGCCAACTGTCCGCGAACCTGGTCGATGTCCTTCTTGATGGTGTCGGGGTCCCGCTCCGCCACTGTCGACCTCCCTGTCCGCCCAATGCTGCCCTGCCGAACTACCCTAGAGCAGTCGGTGCGGATCTCGACGCTCCGGCAAGCCGAAAGGGGTTTTCATTGACCGACACCGCACGCTTGGCGCCCGGTGACGAAGCGCCCGCGTTCAGCCTTCCGGATGCCGACGGCAACACGGTTTCGCTGGCCGGCTACCGGGGTCGGCGCGTCATCGTCTACTTCTACCCGGCAGCGTCGACGCCCGGATGCACCAAAGAAGCCTGCGATTTCCGCGACAACCTCAATGACCTCAACGGTGTGGGTCTCGACGTCGTCGGCATCTCCCCCGACCCGCCGGCCAAGCTGGCGAAATTCCGTGACAACGAGGCCCTGACGTTCCCGCTGCTGTCGGATCCGGACCGCACCGTGCTGACCGCCTGGGGCACCTACGGTGAGAAGAAGTTGTACGGCAAAACGGTGCAGGGCGTCATCCGCTCGACATTCGTGGTCGATGAGCACGGCAAGATCGCCGTCGCGCAGTACAACGTGCGCGCCACCGGCCACGTAGCCAAACTACGGCGCGATCTGACCGTGTAGGCCACCCCTTCAGGCCAGCAGACCCAGCAGTAGCGCTTCGGCTGTCGCGGCGCGTTCCAGCACACCCAGATGCAGGCTCTCGTTAATGCTGTGCGCTTGGGTCGCTGGGTCTTCCACCCCGGTGACCAAGATCGCCGCGTGCGGGAACGCTGCGGCGAACTCAGCGATGAACGGAATCGAGCCGCCCATTCCCATCTCGATCGGCTCAGCGCCCCACGCCTGCCGAAACGCCGTCCGGGCGGCGTCGTAGACGGGTCTGCTGGCATCGATGGCGTACGGCTGACCGATGTCACCTGGGATGACCCTCACCTGCGCCCCCCACGGTGTGTGCTGCTCCAGATGGGTTCGCAGCGCTGCGAGGTGCGCCGCCGCGTCACCGCCGGGGGCCACCCGAATGCTGATCTTTGCCCGCGCGCTCGGAATCAACGTATTCGATGCTGCGGCAACCGATGTGGTGTCAATACCGACCACCGTGATCGCCGGCTTGGCCCACAGCCGCTGCGGCACCGAACCGACGCCGATCTCTCGGACCCCGGCCAGCATCCCGGTGTCCGAACGGACCCGGTCGGGAGGGTAGTCGACGGCGGCCGCGGTGCCTTCGTGTAGACCGGCGACGGCGACGCTGCCGTCGTCGTCGTGCAAAGAGGCCAGCAGTCGCACCAGCACGCTCAGTGCGTCGGGAACGACCCCTCCCCACAGACCGGAGTGCAGCCCGTGGGACAAGGTGGCGACCTCCACCACGCAGTCGGCCAGCCCCCGCAGCGACACCGTCAACGCCGGCACATCGGTGCTCCAGTTGTCCGAGTCCGCGATGACGATCACGTCGGCGGCCAGCAGGTCGCGGTGCACGGCGAGCAGTCGGCCCAACGACGGCGACCCGGATTCCTCCTCGCCCTCCACGAACACCGTCACCCCGACCGGAGGCTGGCCGTCGTGCGCCCGGAACGCCGCCAAATGCGTTGCGATGCCGGCCTTGTCGTCGGCGCTGCCGCGTCCGTAGAGTCGGCCGTCGCGTTCGGTGGGCTCGAACGGCGGGGACGCCCACTGGCCCCGGTCGCCTTCGGGTTGCACATCATGGTGGGCGTAGAGCAGCACCGTCGGCGCACCGGCCGGCGCCGGGTAGCGGGCGATGACCGCCGGTGCACCGCCCTCGGCGACGGTCTGCACCTCCGGAAAGCCGGCCTGCGTCAGCAGATCGGCGACCAGTTGCGCGCTGCGGTGCACCTCGGGCCGGCGGTCCGGGTCGGCCCACACCGATTCGATGCGGATCATCTTCTCCAGGTCGGCACGCACCGACGGCAACACCTCACGGACCCGTCGCACCAGATCATTCATGCGTCACCCCCTGACCCCGAGCGTGCACAGAATGCCAGTTGTTCGCGGCGTGTCGTGTACAACCTTGCTCCCCCGCAAGCGGGAGGTGCCCCCAGCTCGCCGCGAAGGGTCACTCGCACGTTCGCCGCAAAGGGTCAGGTCTCGAGAATGGCCACAGCGGCGGCGGTGTCCGCCTCGTGGGTCAGCGACACGTGGATGGTCACGTCGGCCAGGTGCCGGGCGATCTCACCGGTGAGTCGCACCTTCGGCCTGCCCCACAGGTCGGTGACCACCTCGATGTCACGGTGGATGCCCTCCGGCAGCACCGGGCGCTGCGCGAACCGCGACCCCGACCAGGCCTTGATCACCGCCTCCTTGGCCGCCCAGCGAGCCGCCAGATGCCGGGCCGCCGAGGAACTCTTGTCCGAGGCGTCGCGGCGCTCACCGGGGGTGAACGTCTCCGCGAACATCGTCCCGGGCTGGTCGACCTGCTCGGCGAAGTCGGGGATCGAAACCAGGTCGATCCCTATGCCGACGATGCTCATGAGCGTTGACGCTATCCGACGGTCAGCTGATGTAGACGTCACCGTCGCCGAGTCGGGCCGCCGGGTTGAGCAGCATCGCCGCCTCCTGAGGCTTCTCGGGGGTGTCATGGTCGAAACGACGGTCCGCGGGCCGCTCGTACATCGGCCTGCCACCGGCGATCGCCGACGCCAGCCGCCGCTGGCCGGCCAGTACCCGGGCCTGCGCCTGCTGGACGTAGGCCTGTCGCTGCGATGGGTCGAGCGCGGCCAGGAACGCCTGCGGGTGCACCAGCGCGACCAAGCCCGACACGTGGCCGAACCCGAGGCTGGTGACCAACCCGGCCTTCAGCGGGAACTTGTCGCCGAGTCGCAGGGTCTCCCGGATCCACACGAAGTGCCCCGCGTTGGCCAGTTCGTCGTCGACGCAGTCCAGGCTCCGGTTGGGCGGAATGACGCCGTCCCGCATCATCTGGCACATCCCCATCATCTGGAACACCGCCGCGCCGCCCTTCGCGTGCCCGGTCAGGTTCTTCTGACTCACCACCAGCAGCGGGGCGCCGTCGGAGCGGCCCAGCGAGTCGGCCAGTCGCTCGTGCAGTTCGGTCTCGTTGGGGTCGTTCGCCAGCGTCGAGGTGTCGTGCTTGGAGATCACCGCGATGTCGTCGGCGCCGACACCCAGCTTGGCCAGGGAACGTGCCAGCATCGAGTCCCGCCCACCACGGCCGGCACCGAGGGCACCCAAGCCGGGAGCGGGGATCGAGGTGTGCACGCCGTCACCGAACGACTGCGCGTAGGCCACCACCGCGAGCACCGGCAGCCCCATCTTGACCGCCAGGTCACCGCGGGCCAGCAGGATGGTGCCGCCACCTTGGGCTTCCACGAACCCCAGCCGGCGCCGGTCGTTGGCGCGAGAGAACTTCGAGTCACTGATGCCCTTGGCGCGCATCATCTCGGTGTCGGCGGTGGCCGCCATGTCACCGAAGCCGATGATGGCCTCCAGGGTCAGATCGTCGAACCCGCCGGTGACCACCAACTCGGCCTTGCCCAGCCGGATCTTGTCGGCGCCCTCTTCGACGGACACCGCCGCGGTGGCGCACGCGGCGACCGGGTGAATCATCGCGCCGTAGCTACCGACATAGGCCTGAACAACATGCGCGGCAACGACGTTCGGCAGCGCCTCCTGCAAGATGTCGTTCGGTTTGTTCCCACCGAGCAGGTTGCCGTGGTACATGGTCTGCATCGAAGTCATGCCACCCATGCCGGTGCCCTGGGTGCTGGCCACCAGGCTCGGGTGCACCCAGCGCAGCAGCTCGGCGGGGCTGAACCCGGCGGACAGGAACGCATCGACGGTGGCGATGATATTCCACAGCGCCACCCGGTCGATCGAGCCGGCCATGTCGGGGCTGATCCCCCACACCGTCGGGTCGAACCCGGTCGGGATCTGCGCACCCACGGTCCGCGACAGTTTGGTCTTACGCGGCACGCGGATCTCGGTGCCGGCCTTGCGGACGACCTGCCAGTCGCCCGAGTCGGGCACCGGCCGCGCGACGGTGTGTTCAGGGTCGAACTCGACGAACGCACGGGCGTCGGCCTCACTGGACACCACGAACGAGAAGTCCTTGTCCAGGAATACCGAGACCAACAGCGGTGCGGCGAGATCTGCGCCGAGGGCACCGTCATCGATGAATTCGCGGATGCCGCAGCGCTCGAGCACCGGGTCGTGGTACCGCTCGACCAACTCGGACTCGTCGATCAGGTCACCGGACTCGGTGTCATACCAACCCGGCTGTGGGTCGTCCTCCCAGCGGATCAGCCCGGTGGTCCAGGCGAGCTCCAGCACGCCGGCGGCCGAGAGTTCGTTGTCGACCTCCATCTCGAACCGGGTGCGCGACGAACCCAGCGGCCCAAGTTCGGCACCACCGACGATGACCACCAGGTCGGCGGGGTCGACGTCGAGGTCCGCCCAGACCG
>JBDTKT010000141.1:0-18137 GCA_039935195.1 Mycobacterium sp. | reverse complement strand
ACTGATTCAACTGGCGACCCCGAGCCGGGAGCGGGTGGAGAGCTACCAGATTCTGCGCGACGACATCGAACGCCAGGTCGGCCACATCAACGGCGAATACAGCGAGGTCGGCCACCCGGTGGTGCATTACCTGCATCGCCCGGTCCCCCGCGACGAGTTGCTCGCATTCTTCGTGGCCAGCGACGTGATGTTGGTCACCCCGCTGCGGGACGGGATGAACCTGGTGGCCAAGGAGTACGTAGCCTGCCGCAGCGACCTGGGCGGCGCGCTGGTGCTCAGCGAATTCACCGGCGCCGCCGCCGAATTACACCAGGCCTACCTGGTCAACCCGCACGACCTGGAGGGCGTTAAGGACGCCATCGAGGCGGCGGCCGACCAGCCGATCGATGAGGGTCGCCGGCGGATGCGGGCGATGCGCCGCCAGGTCCTGGCCCACGACGTGGACCGGTGGGCCCGCTCGTTCCTGGACGCGCTCGCCGGCACGCATCCCTCGACTGCGTCGGCGAACTGATCAGCTACACAGGTGTACCGGGTTGTCCTGGCAGGTCAGTGGGTAGCGGTTGACCGGGACCGGCAGTGGCCCAACGTAGGTCAACGTGAACGGGGTTTTGTCGATCCCCGGCTGTCCCCCGCAGACCGCGTTGTGGGCCTGACTGTAGGTGCCGTTGAGTGCGGTGTCGAACTGGTAGGTCTCTTCGGTGGCGACCGTATGGCCATTCGCACATTTCTTGCCGGCCAGCAGCGGGATCGAGTAGGTCCACCGGCCGCCGGCCAGCCGGTACGCCCCGCTCTGCCCGATAGCGCCATCGCTTTCGACTTGCAGCTTGCAGCCCACCGCCAGCTGTAGCGGCACCCGCCCGGGACCGACGGTCGGGACACAGAGTGGGTAGATCTTCCAGGTCGCTGACGCTCCGTTTTGGTGGAAGGTGTAGATGCCTTCCAAAGCGCCTTCCGGCAGCGGGTCATCCGCGACCGCGACGGCGGTTGCTCCCAGCGCCGTTGCGGCAGCGGCGGCTACCGCGACCAGTCCGCGAGCAAACTTCACCATGGCGCCCATCCTGTCGTCTAGATCGGTGCGATGCTGTCGATCAGCCATTTGTCATCGACCTTGCGATAGTCCACCCGCAGGCGGCTGCCGTCATAGAGGGTCTTCTTCGACTTGTCGGTCATGGTGCGGTTCATGTAGACCAGCACCGAACCGGTCGTTCGGCGTGCAGTGAGCACCCCGACGCCGACAATGTTGACCTGGTTCACCAGGTGCAGCTCGCGGGCCTGAGGAATGATGTCGTTGGTGGCCCGGTCCACGAATTCACGGCGGTAATCCGGGGTGAACAGCGGATAAGCCTCGGTCAGGCTGCGTTCCACCGTCTTGTATTCATAACCGAGCACCTTCGGGATTTCGTCGGCTGCCAGCGCCGGAAGTTCGCTCCGGGCGATCTCCTCACCGTGCAACTCCACCCGATTCCAGTACAGCCCACCCCCCGCGGCGCCGAGAATGACGAAGGCGCCGACGGCCAGACCCACGGCAGTTCTGATCAGCCACCGACGCATCAGTTACCGCCGTCGGGATATTTCAAGTCGTACGCGGTCAAGGTGCCGGCGTCATCTTCGTGGACGATGAGCCGCAGCCGATACGGTTGGGACGGCTTGTTCACGCCGTCGATGTCGGTGACGGTGACCCGAGTCGCGACCAGCACCGAGGCGTTGCCGGCGACGTCGTCGACGCCCTCCAGCGCCGCCGCGTTGATGACGGCTTCAGAACTGGCATGGGTCTGACGGAAGAGTGCCTTCAGGTTGTCGGCGTTGCCGCTCATCGTGTCGCGCAACGGCCCGCTGGTGCCGCCGACGAACCGGTCCACGCTCTCATCGACGGTGTCTTGGGTATAGCTGAACATGTTGACCACGGCTTGACGCCCGGCGTCGACGAACCCCTGGTCACGCGTCGCCTTGGCATCGGCGTCGCGCTGTTGGATCACCAGCACCGCGACCAGCGCACCCAACACGGCGGTTGCCACCAGGCCTGCGGCCGCCGCGACAATGCCGACCAGCCGACTATTAGCCGCCCGCCGGGGTGGACGCCGGGCGGGGCGCGATACCCGCGCCGCGACTGTGCCCGACACCGGTATTTGGACCGTTGCGGCGGCACCGGCCGGGCCATCGCCGGTGGGACCGGCGTCCCGCGAAGCCCGGCGACGAGGCCGCACCTCGGTCGGTACCGTTGCAGTCCCTTCTGTCATCACGCTTCCCTCGGCTCAAGCATCAGATCCACCCAGTTCTCGGCGGGCAGCCGTTTGGTATCACCGGGAACGAACACCCCGGTGCCGCCCGCCGGATCCGTGAATTTCCCGGTGCGCTGATCGTAGGTACTGAACGCCGCTCCGTTCGCACCGGCCGGCGGTGCCTCAGCGGGCAACGGTGCCTGCGCAGGCGGCGGTGCCTGGCCCGGCGCCGGATCCCGCCCGTACGCGGGCAGGCCGTCGTTGCCACCTGGATTTGTGGGCAGACTCTGGTCCGGCGGCGAGTAGTACGGCCAAGGCGCCGGCGCCGGACCGAGAGTGCTGGGCGGGTAAGGCAGCGGGAATGGCGGGTTGACCGCCGGTCCCGGACCGGCCGGCACCCCGGGCGGCAACGCAACCACCGGTGGTCCGGGGTCGTAATCCTGTCCCGGCGGTATGTAGGGGAACTTGTTCAACGGCCGGGTCATCCGCGGATCCTGCACCGGTGTGCTGCCGTACGGGATCGGCGGACCCCGCCAGGGGTTACTGCCGATGGGGACGAAACCCTTCGGGTCGCGGCACAATTGAATGGTCGGCGCTCGTTTGCCGGGGTACTCCATGCAGGGATAGTTGCGCGCACCGCGGATAGCGGACGGGTCGTTCTGCGCCGCCTTGCAGTACTGGCCGCCCTCGGGCAGTTCGCGAACTGTTTCGTCGGCGGGTGAACGCATATCGGTGAACGGGACGAATCCGGTCGTGCACGGCGGCGGATCGTGCAGGTCGACCTTGAAGTCGAGCTTGGCGCCCTCGGTGATCGGCGCACCACCGGCAACGGTGAGCAGGGCCGACATCAGCGCGGGGAAGATCACCAGCGCCTGTTCAATGGATTTGCGGTAGATGACACCGACCCGCCCGAAGTTGGCCAGGCTGGCCGCCAGCACCGGGAAGGAGGGCCGGATGCCGGTAAACGTCGTGTTGGCTTCATCGCTGACGCCGGGGATGAGCGCCAGGGCATCACGGAGCTGCGGGTCGGCGTTGCGGACCTCGGTGGTGACCTGTGCCAGCGCATGGGTCAGCCTTTTGATGTCGTCACCGCTGCGGATCTGGGCATCCAGGAACGGCTCGACCTGGTCGATCAGCGCCATCGTCTCGGGCAGGGTCGCGTTGGCCTCGTCGATGAGCAGCCGGGACGCTCCGATCATCCGGGCCAGTTCCGGTCCGGATCCGTTGAAGCCGTCGAACGCGTTGCGTAGCAGATCCCGCAACCGGCTATTGGCGATGCTGTCGGTCAACGACTGGGCCTGATTCAGCATTCCGGCGATGTCCTGGCCGATCGCGGTGCGGTCCTGGCCGATCCGCGAACCGTTGTGCAGCGTCGCGGCCGTCGGGTGATCCTCGGACGGGACCAGGTCGATGTATTGCTCGCCGATGGCCGACATGCTCTTGACGGTGGCGGTGACGGTCGCCGGGATGGGTGTGCTGCTGTTGAGTCGCATCTCGGCGTCGATGCCGTGGTCATTGAGGTGGACGGTATCCACCCGCCCCACCGTCACACCGCGGTAGGTGACGTTGGCGGCCTTGTAGATGCCGCCGCCGGCGATGAAGTCAGCGGTGATCTTGTAGGTCCCGATGCCCAGGCGGCTCGGTGCATGCAGGTAGAACACCGATATCGCGCTCACCGACAGCACCGTGACCACGGCGAAGATCACCAACTGAATACGAATCAGACGTGTCAGCATCAGCGCCTAGTCCTCGTAGTGGGGGGCCGTGCCCGGCGGGATCTTGAACGGGTCCGCCGCCTGCCCAGACAGGTTGGCCAACTCCCCGATCAGGAAGTCCGGTGGGTTGATGACGTCGGCCATGTGCGGCATGTTCGGGTCGAAACCGCCGGTGGTGAACACCGTCTCACCGAGCCGGCGCAGCGTCAGGTCGAACGTGACGTAAACGTTGAGAAAGTCGCCGCGCACGGCATTGCGCAGGTACATGGACGGGAACGGGAATGTCGGGATGAACGGAAACGCCGTCACCAGTTCGTTGACGTTCTCCGCGAAAGACTTGATGACCGGGTACAGGTCTTTGATGTCGGCGGCGAAGTCGTCCTTGGTTTCGCTCAAGACCCGCGACGCGAGCGTTGCCAGAGTTCCCAGCGCCCCGAACGCATCGACGATGTTGGCACGGTTGTCGTTGAGCACCTGCAGCGCGCCGGGCAGCGTGTCGAGGGCCCGCGCCAGGCTGTCGGTGTGGCGCGCCAGGGTGCCACCGAGCCGGTTCAAGCCCTCGGCGGCGGCGATGATGTCACCGGTCTGGCGGTCCAGTGAGCCGGTCAGCTCGACCAGCCTGGGGATCAGCCCGGCCAGCGTCCCGGCCCGGTTGGCCACCGCGGCGTAGAGCTCGTCGGTGATGTCTTGCAGCGCACCGAGATTGCCCTTGTTCACCACCACCCCCAGCGAGGACAACACCTGCTCGGTGGTCGGGTAGTTGCCGGTGCGGCTCAACGGAATCTCCCCGCCGGGACCGAGCGTGCCGACCTCGGCCTGATCGTGTGGCGCAGCCAATTCGATGTGCTGCGAGCCCAGCAGTGAGGTCTGCGCGACCTTCGCGGTGACGTTGGCCGGCAGGTGAACGCTACCGTCCAGCGAGACCTTGGCCGCCGCGTAGAAAGTGCCGTCAGGCCGCTGCACCGCATCCAGACCCGAGACACTGCCGACGGTGACGTCGTCGATCATCACTGGCGAGTTCTGCGGCAAGGTGGACACATCCGGCAGTTGCACCGTGATGGTGTACGACCCCTTGCCGTGGCCCGCGGTGCCCGGCATGTTCAGCGAGTTCAGGCCGCCGAACTGGCAACCCGACAGCAGCAACACGGCGGCCGCGGCCGCCGAGGCGCGTCGAATCGTGCGCCTTGTCCCGGCGGACAGTGCTCCCGGCGTCATCGGCCGCCTCCCCCCGCCGGTGGCTGCCACGCCGGGCCCGGCCCGATACGTGGCCCGGTGGGGCCCGGGGGCTTGCCGAGCTGACCGGGCGCCGAAGGCGGCAAGAACAGCGCGGCGACATCATCCGGATTCGGCGGCGTCACGCCGGGTGCCGGCATCCACTTCAGGTAGGGCACCGGAGTCTGCGATTTGGCTTCGGTTTCCGGGGTGTCATAGATGACCTGGCCCTTGTAGGCGGTGATGCTGTTGATCGGGTGGAACAGCAACGGTACGAAGTTCATCGCCCAGCGCCGCATCACCGGGGCCATCCGCTCCTTGCAGATCTCGGCGCGTTTGAAATTGTCCGGCGCCGTACCGGTGTCGAAGATGCCGCCGCAGATGAACTGCACCGGGTTGGCAAAGTCCGGCAGCGACAACAGCCCCGACAGGCTGCCCTGCGCGGGGTTGTAAATGTTGTAGAAGTTGGCCAACCCGTGCGGGGTGATGTGCAGGACCTGCTCGAAGTTCTCGCTCTGATCCGACAGCGTCTTGGTGAATTCACTCAACTTGTTGACTTGCTCGATCAACGCGTCGTTGTTGTCGTGCAGGAAGCCGCGCACGTCGCGCAGCGCGGTGTTGAGGGTCCCGAGGGTGACATCCAGGTCGGTAGAGCTGTCGGCCAGCACCGCCGACACCGCGGCGACATGGTCGGAGAACGCCACGATCTGCTCGTTGCTCCCCGACAGCGCATTGACCAGCACCTGCAGATTCTTGACGGTGCCGAACAGGTCGGTGCGCGAGTCGCCGAGCCGGCCGGCGGTCGCCGACAGCTCCCGCAGTGCCTGCCGGAACGAGTCGCCGTTGCCGTCGAAGGTGTCGGCGGCCTGGTTGATGAACGCGCTCAGCGGGCCCGCCATCTTGCCCTGCTCGGGTCCCAGCTGCGCGCTGAGCTGGGTCAATTGCTCCTTGACCTCATCCCATTCGACCGGCGTCGCGGTGTGGTCCGGACCGATTACCGCGCCGTCGGCCAGCAGTTCGCCCCCGGTGTAGGCCGGGGTCAGCTGCACGATGCGGGCCGAGACGATGTTGGGCGCCACGATGATCGCGCGTGCGTCGGCCGGCAGCTGGACACCGTTGTTCACCGTCATGGTGATCTTGACGTCCTCGGCTCGCGGCTCGATGGAGTCGATCCGTCCAATCGGAACCCCGACCACCCGAACATCGTCGCCCGGATACAGGCCCACCGCCGAGGTGAAGTAGCCGGTAACGCGGTAGCCGCGCTGTGCCGGCAGCACCACATACACGCCAGCCGCCAGCAACACGGTCAGCCCCACGGTGAGCAGCGTCCGAAGCGTCCGGCGATGGGCTTTGCCGGCGGCGATCAGAGAGGAGGGTTGTGTCATGGCGATTTCGGCTTAATGATGACGCGCTCGTCGATCATCCCACGCAGGTAGTCGGCCAGACTGGCCGGCAGTTTGCCGGGCTGGAAATAGAGGTCGAGCAACACTTCGGACAGGTTCTGCGGTGGCAAACCGTAGAGGTTGATCTGGAACCCGGGCCCCGAGGCCACCACCTCGCCGAGTGTGGTGGCGTACCCCGGCAGCCGCTTCAACGCGCCTTCGATCCGGTCCCTGCGCTCGTTCGCGTTGTCCAGCACCGCGTTCAGCTTTTTCAGGGTCGGACCGATTTCGCGCTGGTTGTCGGCGACGAAACCGGAGAGTTGTTGCGACACGCCGTCGATGCCGCCGATCAGCGCGCCCAGCGCCTGGCGACGTTCGTCGAGCGCGGCGAACAGCTGATTACCGTCGAGCACCAACTGGTTGACCTGCTGGGCGCGCTGGTTGAGCACCCCGGTGACCGACTTCGCGTGGCTGAGCAGTTGACCCAGGGCCTCGTCGCGTTTGTTGATGCTGCGCGACAGCGCGGCCACCCCGTCCAGTGCACCGCGCAGTTGCGGGGTTGAATCCCGCATGGCGTCGGTGAGCACCGCCAGGGCCTGTTCGAACTGCGGCTTGTCCAGATCACGGACGCCCCCGCCGAGATCCTGCAGCGCGTTGTTGAGGGTGTATGGGCTGGTGGTGCGGCCCAGCGGGATGACGCTGGTGGAGCCGCCACCGCCGGGGGTGATCGCCAGCGCCTTCTCGCCCAGCACGGTGTCGGTCCGGATCGCCGCCAGCGACTGATCGCCGACCCGGACATTGCGGTCGACGGTGAAAGTCAGTTTCGCGCTGGCACCGGCCAGCGCCACCGCCTTCACCTTGCCCACCCGGATACCGGACACCGTCACGTCGTTGCCGGGGATGACGCCGCCGGCGTCGGCGAAGTAACCCTGGTACACCTTGCCCTGCGGCCAGAACGGCAGGTCGGCGTACCCGAACGCCACCAGCACCAGACATGCCACCATGGCGATGCCCAAAGTGCCCGTACGAACCGGGTTCTCGCGATCAGTCCTTGACAGGGGAACACCTCCCCTTGCTCCGGTCATTCTGACCGCCCATCGGCAGGACGATGTCACTGCCGGCCGGCCCGTTGAACTTAATGCTGACGGTGCAGTAGTAGATGTTGAAGAACGAACCGTAAGCCCCCAGGGCGTTCAGCCGCAGGTAGTTCTCTTCCAGCGGGTCGACGACCGCGTTGAGCTCGTCCTTGCGCTTGTTCAGCACCGTGGCCAGCGGCCGGGCATTTTCTATCACGCCCTGGATCGGCCGGCGCGACCTGCGCAGCGTGTCGGTCAGGTCGGTGGTGACCGAGGCCAGCGGGCCGATCGCACCGGCGATGGCGTCCCGCCCCTTCGCCAGGCCGGAGATGAACTGCTGGAGCCGGTCGACGGAGGCGTCGAACTGCGCGCTCTTAGCGTCGACGGTGGCCAGCACGGTGTTGAGGTTGTTGATGACATCACCGATCAACTGATCGCGGGCGGCCAGCGTGTGGGTAAACGAGCTGGTGTTACTCAACAGCTGCGCCAGCGCACCGCCCTGGCCCTGCAGCAGCTCGATGATCGCGCTACTGATCTCGTTGACCTTGTTGCCGTCCAAGCCTTTGAGCACCGGACGCAACCCGCCCAGCAGCGCATTCAGGTCTAGAGCCGGCTGGGTGTTGCCCCGGGGGATGGTGCCGCCGGACGCCAGCTTTCTCAGGTCACCGGGGCCGGAGGCGATCTCCAGGTACCGGTCACCGACCAGATTCTCATACCGGATCAACGCCCGGGTCGAGGTGTAGAGCTGGTAGCGCTTGTTGACGTCGAACGTGATGTCCACACTGTTGTCGGGCGCAAGTTCGACGGAGCGCACGGTGCCCACCGGTATTCCGGCGATGCGGACATCTTCGCCACCCTTGAGCCGGGAAGCGTCGAGAAAGTCGGCGTGGTAGGTACGGCTGGCTGCAAACTTGAACTCCCCGAACACCACAACCAGGCCGACCGACACCAGCAGCATGACGACGGTGAAGATGCACACCTTGATAAGAGTGCTACGGAAGCTCATCAGTACTCGTCCCGTTCCGCGAAGGCACCGTTGTAGAGGAACTGCACGGTGGACGGAGCGTCGAACTGCACCTCGGTGTTCGGCTGGAAGGGAATGTAGGCGTTATCGGTCACCAAGAATGGAGACCGGAACCAGGAACCGCCGTACTGCTTGCTGGGGATGTCCGGAAGTCCGCGGCAGTTCGGTCCACCCGATGCGTTCGCGGTCGGCAGGCTCTCCGGATAGGTGTAGGCGGGCGCGCCCGGGATGAAGTTGGAGTTCACGTACAGCGCCGGGTTGGTGCCACCGATGGACGGCCCGAAACGTTGCAAGGCCTGGGCGATCCCCTGGAACAAGCACCCAAACTCGGGCGAGTATTCGGCAAGCAAACTCCCCAGGGCGCGGAACCGCTGGATTCCGGCGATGAAGTCGTCCGCGGCCGGCGCCAGGGTGTCGTAGGCGTTGTGCGCGAGCCCGGTGGTGGCCAGCAGGGCCTTGTTGAGGTTGTCGCGCTGATCGACCAGGGTGTTGCTGATGGTGGGGACGTTGTCGATGATCGTCACCAGGTCCGGCGCGACGTCGCCGTAGATGTTGGCCACCGTCGCGGTTTTGGCGAAGTCGGACTGCAGCTGCGGCAGTTTCGGGTTGAACTTCTCCAGGTAGGTGTTCAACCCGGACAGCAGGGCACCGAGGTTGTCGCCGTTGCCCCGCAGCCCCTCGGCCAATGCGCTCCTCGTCCCGTTGAGCATGACCGGATCAATCTTGTCCAGCACATCGGTCAGCTTCTCAAACAGGGTGTTGACTTCCAGCTGCACCGCGGACGCCTGCACGTTTGCGCCCGTCCGCAGCGCAGTCGCCGACGGGGTCGCCGGCGGCACGAATTCCACCGACTTGGCGCCGAATATCGTGTTGCCGGCAATGTTCACCGTCGCATTCGCCGGGATATAGGGCATAGCGCTGCTGTCCATCGCCAGGGTCAGCTTGGCCTGATTGCCGGTATAGGCGATCGTTGTGACTTTGCCGACCTGGATGCCGCGGTATTTGACCTTGGCGTCCTGCTCCATCACCAGACCGGCACGCGGCGAGGTCACCGTGACGGTATCGGTGGAGCTGAACGCGGAGCTGTAGGCGAGGAAGGTGAACACCACCGCGGCAACCAACACCGAACCGAGGATTGCCGCGGCAATCCTGGCCTGGGTGCGCTCCGATCCGGACTTCACCTGTATTCCCTTGCTAACCCGAGAGATTGAAGTTACCGGACCCGCCGTACACGGCGAGTGAAATGAGCAAAGTGATGACAACCACGACGATTAGCGAGGTACGCACCGCCTGACCGACCGCGATGCCGACCCCGACCGGGCCGCCGGAGGCGTTGTAACCGTAGTAGGTGTGCACCAGCATCACCGCGATCGCCATGATGATCGCCTGCAGGAACGACCACAACAAGTCGGTAGGAATGAGGAAGGTGTCGAAGTAGTGGTCGTAGAGGCCCGGGGACTGCGAGTTGATGAAAACCGTGGTGGACCGGGCCGCGAAGAACGCGGCCAACACCGACAGTGAGTACAGCGGGATGATCGCGATCAGGCCGGCGACCAACCGGGTGGACACCAGGTAGGACACCGCGTGCACCGCCATCGCCTCCACGGCGTCGATCTCTTCGGCGACCCGCATCGCGCCGAGTTGGGCGGTGGTGCCGGCGCCGATGGTGGCGGCCAGTGCGATACCGGCCACCACCGGTGCGATGATGCGCACGTTGAGGAATGCGGACAGGAAGCCAGTCAACGCTTCGATGCCGATGTTGCCCAGCGACGAGTAACCCTGCACCGCGATCACGCCGCCGGAGGCCAGGGTCAAGAACGTCGCCACCCCGACGGTGCCGCCGATGATCGCCAACGCTCCGGTGCCCATCGTGATCTCGGCGATCAGCCGGATCGTCTCTTTGCGGTACTTGGTCAGCGCGTTGGGCACGTAGCGGATCGACTCGGCGTAAAACAGCGCCTGGTCGCCGAAGTTGTCGTAAGCCCGCGGTGCCCAGCGGAAGAGTCGACGGAACCGCAATGTGGCGTCGTAACTCATTTGACCAGCACCCGCACGCTGATGGCGGTCATCACGACGTTGATGACGAACAGACAAATGAAGGAGTAGACCACGGTTTCGTTGACCGCGTTGCCTACACCCTGCGGACCGCCCTTTGCGGTGAGACCGCGGTAACAACCGATCAGACCGGCCGCGGTCCCGAAGAGCAGTGCCTTGAACTCGGACATCACCAGATCGCCGAGGCCGGTGAGCACGGTCAGTCCGTTGATGAATGCGCCCGGGTTGACCCCCTGCAGGAAGACCGAGAAGACATAGCCGCCGACCAGCCCGATCGTACTCACCAGCCCGTTGAGAAGCAGTGCCACCAACGTCGAAGCCAGGGCTCGCGGCACCACCAGGCGGTGGATCGGGTTGATACCGAGCACCCGCATCGCGTCGATCTCTTCGCGGATGGTGCGCGCGCCCAGGTCAGCACAGATGGCGGTGGCGCCGGCACCGGCCACCACCAGCACTGTGACCACCGGGCCCAGCTGGGTGATGGTGCCGAACGCGGTCCCGGCACCAGACAGGTCGGCGGCACCGATTTCGCGCAGCAAAATATTGAGGGTGAATGCCACCAGCACGGTGAAAGGGATCGCCACCAGCAGGGTCGGGACCAGTGACACCCGGGCGATCATCCAGGTTTGATCGAGGAACTCACGCGTCTGGAACGGCCGGCGGAACATCTCCCGGAACGTCTCCAGGGACATCTGAAAGAAACCGCCCACGGCCCGGGCCGGAACCGTGAGCTGTTCGATCAACGTCGTCCCTTCCCTACCTCGAGGCGTCCGCGACATCGGCCGTGGCGGGAATACTACGGTGATTTTCGACACAGCCGATGCTGTATCGCACGCCGAGCTCCCCCGGTGTGACGCGCCTCATGTTAACTAGAACGTGTTCTTAGTGTCAAAAGATAGCTGCGGTCGCCGGAAACGGCCTGCTTGACCACTGTTTAACCAGTTCAGCACGGGTTACGCGGCTACCCGCAGTGAAACATGTTCCAGTTTTTTGCCAGTCGTCTGCCAACTGTGAAAGTCAGGAATTCATCAGTTCGGAGGCCGAGAAATTCCGCTCCGGATCCCGGTCGGCGAAGTAGTGGACCAGCGTGTCGCTGAGCCCGGCCGGGTCCCAGGCCTGGCCGCCGGCGCGGAAGCGCTGTTCGACGGTGGGTGCCGCCATCAGCGTCACCTCCGGGCCGTAGACGACGAAAACCTGGCCGTTGACCGACGCGGACGCCGGGGAGGACAGGAACCGGACCAGGGTCACCACGTGCTCCGGCGACAGTGGGTCGACCTCACCGTCGGCGACCTCCGCCTCGCCGAACACATCGGCGGTCATCGCGGTCCGGGCCCGGGGGCAGATCGCGTTGGCGCAGACCCCGTAGCGGCTCAGCGCCCGCGCGGCCGACAGTGTCAGCGCGGTGATCCCGGCCTTGGCCGCACCGTAGTTGGCCTGCCCCACCGGGCCCATCAGGCCGGCCTCCGAAGAGGTGTTGACGATGCGCCCATAGACGGTGCCCTGCTTGGCTTCCTTAGCTTTGGCCCGCCAGTAGGCGGCGGCGTTGCGGGTCAGCAGGAAATGCCCACGCAGGTGCACCGCGATCACCGCGTCGAAGTCTTCGTCACTCATGTTGAACAGCATCCGGTCGCGGGTGATCCCCGCGTTGTTGACGACGATGCCCAGCCCACCCAGGCCGTCGGCCACGCTCACCAACTCGTCGGCGGTCGATCGCTGGCTGATATCGCCGGCCACCGGGACGGCCTTGGCACCGGCGGCGGCGATCTCGTCGATCACGTCGGAGGAAGCCAGTGCGGGGGCGATGTCGTTGACGACGACGAAGGCGCCCGCACGGGCCAGACCGATCGCTTCGGCCCGGCCCAACCCGGCGGCCGCACCGGTCACTATCGCGACCTTTCCAGCCAGATCGGTCGCGTTATCACTCTGAGTCAATTTATGAATACCTCTAGTCGGCCGTTGGTCGGCTGTTAGTCAGTCGCTAGTCTTCGACACGCCGCAGCGCGGCGCGCGGGCACTCCGCGATCGCCTGCATGGCGCGGGCTTCGTGGTCCTTCGGAATCGGGGCGACCTTGACGTCGCACTGCTCATCGTCGTTCAGTTCGAACATGTCCTGGTCGATTCCGACGCAGATGGCATTGCCTTCACATCGATCAAGGTCTACTTCAACCCGCATGACACCCTCCTTGAGAGAACTTAGCGACGGCCGAACCGTCGCCCATTACCGCAACGATACGACCCAACGTCAGCCGCACCCGAGGCCCACCCGAGCCAGAGGGCCCGTTGGACCCTCAGACTAGAACGTGTTACAACGAGCTGTCGATGTGATTTTTGTCGTGACCCCGATCACCCGCGAAGGACGACCCGATGCAGATCAGTTACACCGCCGGCCAAGAGGAGCTGCGTAGCGAGCTGCGGTCATACTTCACCACGCTGATGACCCCGGAGCGTCGTGAAGCGCTGAGCTCGACGCAGGGTGAGTACGGCACCGGAAACGTCTACCGGGAGACCGTCGCTCAGATGGGCCACGACGGGTGGCTGGCGCTGGGCTGGCCGAAAGAGTACGGCGGGCACGCCGGCTCGACGATGGATCAGCTGATCTTCACCGACGAGGCCGCGATCGCCGGTGCACCGGTGCCGTTTCTGACCGTCAACAGTGTCGCCCCGACGATCATGGCGTTCGGCACCGACGAGCAGAAGAAGTTCTACCTGCCCAAGATCGCCGCCGGGGAGTTGCACTTCGCGATCGGCTACTCCGAGCCGGGAGCGGGCACCGACCTGGCATCGCTGCGCACCACCGCCGTCCGCGACGGCGACGATTACGTGATCAACGGCCAGAAGATGTGGACGTCGCTGATCGCCTACGCCGACTACGTCTGGCTGGCCGTCCGCACCAACCCGGAGGCTAAAAAGCATCGCGGTATTTCGATGTTGATTGTGCCGACGAGCGCCGAGGGGTTCTCGTGGACACCGGTGCACACCATGGCCGGCCCGGACACCAGCGCCACCTATTACACCGATGTGCGGGTGCCGGTGACCAATCTGGTCGGCGAGGAGAACGCCGGCTGGAAGCTGGTGACCAACCAGCTCAACCACGAGCGGGTCGCGCTGGTCTCGGCGCAGCCGATCTTCACCGCGCTCGACCAGGTGCGCGACTGGGCGCAGCACACCAAAGACGTGCACGGCGCCCGCATCATCGACTCCCAGTGGGTGCAGCTCAATCTGGCCCGAGTGCACGCCAAGGCCGAGGTGCTCAAGCTGTACAACTGGGAGCTGGCGTCAGCTACCGACGCTGCGCCGTCACCGGCGGACGCCTCGGCGGCGAAGGTGTTCGGCACCGAGTTGGCCACCGAGGCCTACCGGCTCCTGATGGAGGTGCTGGGCACCGCGGCCACCGTGCGCCAGGACTCCCCCGGCGCGCTGCTGCGCGGCCGGGTGGAGCGGATGCACCGCGCCGCTTTGATCCTGACTTTCGGCGGCGGTACCAACGAGGTGCAGCGCGACATCATTTCTATGACGGCCCTGGGCCTGCCCCGCAACCGCTGAACTCCACTGACATCCAAGGACTTCTCACTCATGGACTTCACCACGACCGAAGCGGCACAGGATCTTTCGGGACTGGTCGGCACCATCGTCGACGCGGTCTGCACGCCTGCGCACCAGCGCGAGCTGGACGGACTGGAGCAACGGTTCGACCGCGAACTATGGGCCAAGCTGATCGACGCCGACGTCTTGTCTGCCGCGTCGCCGGACGCGCTGGGCGGCGGTGGTTTCGGCGTCCTGGAGCAGGCCGCGATCCTCACCGCGCTCGGCCGCCAACTGGCCGCGGTGCCGTACCTGGAATCGGTCGTGCTTGCCGCCGGCGCACTGGCCCGGTTCGGTTCGGCCGAACTGCGACAGGCCTGGGGCGCACCGGCGGTGAGCGGCGAGAAGATCCTCACGGTGGCCCTCGACGGCGAGATGGGCGAGGGCCCGGTGCGCGCCGCTGCGTCCGGTGCCGGGTTCCGGCTCACCGGCACCCGCACCCAGTCCGCCTTCGCCCCGGTCGCCGACGGTTTTCTGGTTCCTGCCGAAACCGATTTCGGCGTGGGCGTTTTCCTGGTGGCCGCGGCCGATCCCGGCGTGTCGGTGACTGCACTGGAGACCACCGGCCTGGGCAGCGTCGGCCTCCTGGAGCTGTCGGCAGTCGAGCTGGATGCCGAACGCCGGGTCGGCGGTACCGAGGTTCTCGACCACCTGCGACTGCTGGCGACGCTGGGCCGCAGCGCCTACCAACTCGGAGTACTTGACCGCGGTCTGAGGCTCACCGCCGAGTACGCCCGCGAGCGCGAGCAGTTCGACAAGCCGATCGGCAGCTTCCAGGCGGTGTCGCAGCGACTGGCCGACGGCTACATCGATGTCAAGGGGCTGCGGCTGACCGTCACCCAGGCAGCCTGGCGGGTCGGCGAGGGTTTGCCCGCCGACACCGAGGCGGCCACCGCCGGGTTCTGGGCCGCCGACGCCGGACATCGGGTGGCGCACACCATCGTGCACATCCACGGCGGCGTCGGCATCGACGTCGATCACCCGATCCACCGCTATTTCCTGGCCGCCAAGCAGACCGAGTTCGCGCTGGGCAGCGCCACCGGGCAGCTGCTGGCGATCGGCCGCCAGCTGGCGAACAGCCCCGTCTAGACCTCAGCGGATCGGTTGGCTGCGTAGCTGGGTGCGTCCGGCTTGCTGCGGTAGCGCTGCTCGGGGTCAAGTACGCAGTGGGTGCGGCTGAACACCGTGACCATGCACTTGTTGCAGTGGTTGCACCGACTGCTGACGGTCGGGTCGTCCATCATCCGCCGGATCAGGTCGGGCTCGCGCAGCAGCGCCCGGCCCATCGCCAGGTAGTCGAAGCCCTCCCGCAGGCCGGTGACCAGGTGGTCGTGGTTGGTGATGCCGCCCAGCAGGATCAGTTTGGTGTTACGCATCAGCGGGATGAACTGGCGGGCCGACTCCAGCATGTACAGGTCTTCGTAGGGGTACTGCCCCATCATCTTCTTGCCCAGCACCCGAACCCCGGTCTTCAGCGGCTCGGGCATCACCGCGGCGAACTCGTCGACCGGGACGTCGCCACGGAACAGGTACATCTGCTTGAGCACCGACGAACCCTGGGTCAGCTCAATGGCATCGAGGTTGTTGTCGGAATCGAGCAGTTGCGCGGTGCGCAGCGACTCGGTAAGCCAGATGCTGCCGTGGATTCCGTCGTCCATGCTGATCTTGGCGATCACCGCGATCTTCTCGCCGACGACCTCCCGGACCCGTTGGGCGATCTCGCGGACGAAGCGGCTGCGGTTGTCGATGCTGCCGCCGTAGGAGTCCTTGCGACGGTTGAGCTTCGGGCTCAGGAACGAGCTGGGCAGATACAGGTGGCCGAAATGCAGTTCGACCGCGTCGAAGCCGGACTTGACCGCGACATCGGCGGCATCGCCGAACTGGTCAACAACCCGGGCGATCTCCGAGCGGCTGATGCCGCGGCAGTACTGCAAGCTGGATGGATTGAAGAACCTGCTCGGCGCCATCGGCGTGGATCCGGTGATCTTCTTGGACGCCACCACCCCGGCATGCCCGAGCTGCGCGGAGACCGCTGCGCCGCCCTCATGCATGGTGTCGGTGAACTTCTTCAGCCCCGGGATCGCCTTGTCGCTCATCAGGATCTGCCCCGGGGCGCTGGCCCCCTCCGGGGCGACGCAACAGTAGGCCAGCGTGGTCATGCCGACGCCACCGTCGACGTAGCCGCGGTGGAAGTCGATCAGGTCATCGGTGACAATGCCTTTCGGTGAACGACCTTCCGAGGTGGCCGCCTTGATGATCCGGTTGCGTAACTTGACCGGCCCCAACGTGGTCGGGGAGAACGGGTCGTGCTGAGTTGCGGTGCCTGCGGTCGCCATGCCCGGGAGCATGCGCGTCCGCTCAACCGCGGGTCAATCGCCGGTTCCGGTCAGCGGGACGACACTCACGCCTTGTTGTGCGGAATTCCGCTGGTCAGTCCGCCGTCGACGACGAACTCCGCACCGGTGGCATACGACGAGTCGTCGCTGGCGAGGAACACGACGAACTTCGACAACTCTTCCGGCTCGCCGGGGCGGCCCAGCGGGATCGGCAGCAGGTCTTCGGGAATGCCCTCGATCATCGGGGTGCGAACCATACCGGGGTGAATCGAATTCACCCGGACGCCGAACGGTGCCAGCTCCTGGGCGGCCGACTTGGTCAGTCCGTGGACCCCGAACTTCGAGGCTACATAGCCATGCGACATGGCACTGCCGCGCAACCCCTCGATCGAGGAGATGTTGATGATCGACCCGTGACGCTGGCCGACCATCGTCTGGGCCGCCGCCTGGATACCGAGGAAGGTCCCGGTCAGGTTGATCTCGATGATCTGATGCCACGCCGCGAGTTCGTACTTGTGCAGCGGGCCGCCGTTGACGATGCCGGCGTTGTTCACCAGCACGTCCAGCGAACCGAATTCGGCGACCGCGGTCGAGACCGCTTGCTGCCACTGCTCGGGCTGGGTGACGTCCAAGTGTACGAAACGCGCTCCTTCACCGAGTTCTTCCGCGATGGCCACACCGGCGTCGTCGAGGATGTCGCCGAGTACCACCGCAGCACCCTCGGCAACCATCTCGCGGGCGTGGGCGGCACCCATCCCGCGCGCACCGCCGCTGATGAGCCCAACCCGTCCGCTCAACCGTCCCGTCGTTCTTATCATCAGCCCTTCCGCAGTTCTGCCCGGCGGTGAATCTGCCACACCGGGTCGGCGCACTCGACGCCTTCGGCGGCCAATTCCCGCTTGAGCACCTTGAACGTCGCGGTGCGCGGCAACGTGGTTGCGACCCGGACGTAGGAGGGCCACTGTTTGGGCCCCAGATCGACCTGCTCGGACAGGAAGGCCCGGAAGTCCTCGTGGTCGAAGTCCGCGTCCGGGGTCAACACCAGCGCGGCCATCACCTGATCGCCCACCGACGGGTCCGGGATTCCGTACACCGCTACCTCGGCGATGACCGGATGGCGCTGCAGTACCTGTTCGATCGGTGCGGTGCCGAGGTTTTCGCCGTCGACCCGCAGCCAGTCCCCGAGCCGGCCGACGAAGTACACGTAGCCGTTCTCGTCCCGGTAGGCCAGGTCACCGGTGCGGTAGACACCGTCTACCAGGCGCTCGGCTTCTGCGTCCGGATTGTTGTAGTAGCCCTCGAAAGCGCCGGAGCCGCCGACGTTCACCAACTCACCGGTGTGGCGCGGCGGGCAACTCTGCCCGGTCTCCACATCGATGATGTCGACACCGGCCGGTAGCGGCCCCAGCGCGCCGTCCGGGGTGTCGGGGGTGCGGCCGATCGACACCCCACCCTCGGTCGATCCGTATCCGTCGGTAACCACACAGTCGAACCGGCTCGCGAAACGCCCGATGTCGCGGGCGCCACCCTCGTTGC
>JBDTKT010000140.1:0-10090 GCA_039935195.1 Mycobacterium sp. | reverse complement strand
AGTTGACGCCGGCCGCCCTGGGGATCGCGGTGCGGCGGGCCACCCGACTGGTCTCACCGGCGCTGATCCAGCGACTGGAAGCCGCCTCGGCGACATTCGGGTCAAGCATCTACGACGCCGGACCCGGGCGCATCGACCACCTCGACGACGAACTGGCGACGTATCTGACCGCTCTGCGCGACGCGGCCGGCGCAGTCCGCTCGGCGATCGACGTTGCGCCCAGCGACCCGAAGGCGGCCGCCGCGCGCAAAGAGGCCGTCGCCGCCCTCGCCGAGATCACCGACACCGCGGTCCGGATTCTGGTCTCATTTGAGCCGGCCGTCGCCGACCGCACCGACGTGGTCTGGCTCGACCACGAGGACAACCGCGGTGCGATGCGCCCGGTGGTGCGAGTGGCGCCGCTGACGGTGGCGCCGGTGCTGCGCAACCGATTGTTCGCCCGCGCCACCACGGTGCTCACCTCGGCGACCCTGACCGTCGGCGGGTCCTTCGACGCGATGGCCACCGCCTGGGGCCTGACCGGCGGTACCGACACCGAAACCGACGCCGCACGCTGGCGCGGGCTTGATGTCGGCTCGCCGTTTGAGCACGCCAAAGCCGGCATCCTCTATGTCGCCGCGCATCTGCCGGCGCCCGGCCGCGACGGTGCCGGCTCAACCGAACAGCTGACTGAAATCGCCGAACTCATCACCGCGGCAGGGGGCCGCACCCTGGGGTTGTTCTCGTCGATGCGGGCGGCGCGGGCGGCCGCCGAGGCGATGCGCGAGCGGCTGTCCACCCCAGTGCTGTGCCAGGGCGACGATGCCACCGGCGCACTGGTCGAGCAGTTCGCCGCGGACCCCGAAACCTCGCTGTTCGGCACCCTGTCGCTGTGGCAGGGCGTCGACGTGCCGGGTCCGTCGCTGTCACTAGTGCTCATCGACCGCATCCCGTTCCCACGACCCGACGACCCGCTGCTCACCGCTCGGCAACGCGCGGTGGCCGCCCGCGGCGGGAACGGATTCATGGCGGTCGCCGCCAGTCACGCGGCACTGCTACTGGCGCAGGGCGCAGGGCGACTGCTGCGCGGTGTCGACGACCGCGGGGTGGTGGCGGTGCTGGATTCGCGGATGGCGACCGCGCGCTACGCCGGTTATCTGCGCGCCTCGCTGCCGCCGTTCTGGTCGACCACCGACGCAGCCCGGGTCCGGCAGGCACTCGAGCGGCTGCGCACGGCCCCGGCCTCAGCCGTGGCACGGTCACCGGCCCGGCGGGAGTCTTGAGCGCCGAATCACAGCAGCCGTTGCGGTGACCGACCTCGCGTCGGTCCAGCGCAGCGGTGAACTGACACAGCAGTGCGGCGTCTCAATGCGCGTGCCCGGCTCCGCGGATCGCGGAACCGGGCACGAACAGGTTATGACGAGGCCAGATTTTCAGCCCATCGCAGATGTGCGATTACCAAACGAAACCGGTACCCGCCACGGCATCAACGACCGGGTCGGCCAGGTAGTTCAGGTAGGTCGTGTCCAACAACGCATCCGTACCCCAACCCACACCGCCGAGAAGGTCAGTCGGGGCGCCGAAGGCAAACGTTTGCGGGTCGATCGCGTAGATCAGGTCGGAGACCGCGGTGAATTCGTCATCCGCGCTGGCGGCAGGCGCGACGGCCAGTCCGATCAGCGCGGCACCGAAAGTGGCGCCAGCAGCCATGCCGACACCGGCGGCGGCAGCAGCCCACCGACGACGGTGCGAGGTAGCGTTGTGATGATCATTAACATTCATGGTGTAACCCCCCGGTTATTGATGTTGAAAAGACTCAGACTGCGTTAATGTAAATGCTCTGACGAGCAGCCGTCAATAGGGTTCATCGAATTGACCAAGATCCCCGCGCAACGTGCTGGCCTGCCCATACAGTGTTAATTCGCCATTTGCGGAACAATTTCCTGGTCCGACGACTTTATTACAGCGACACTTCGAATCACTGAATCGAATCGAATCGAATCGAATCGAATCGAATCGAATCGAATCGAATCTCAGTCGCCCTTTAACCGCACCGCCAGGTAATTCGAAGACCGCGTAGAAACCGATCCGTCCTGTTTCATGTTGTCGCGCTGCACGTATATCGACCGGGACACCCCCAGCAGGTCCGGGTTCAAGATCTCATCCTGGCGAAGGTAGCGAAGACCCAGCGGGCAGGCCTCATCGATTTCGACGTTCAAAAACCTTTGCCAGCTCGGGGAGCAAAGTTGCGGACCTTGAGGTTCAGTTCGACGGGCCGTTCCCACGGCGCGGACCAGGTCAGTCCCGACCACTGACTTAACCTCGAGCCACCGACGGAACTGATGGCGGTGCGGGCGTCGGCATCCAGAAAATGCCTTGTCCACTGGGCGCGACTGCTAACGGCGCGACCGCCTATCCTGGCAACCGATGCGTCGACGCAACCTGAGCCGTGCCCTGACCTTCGTCTGCGTGCTGATGCTGCTGACCGGGTGCGCGCGGATGCTGGCGGGTCAGCCTGTTTCCGTGTTCGCCGATCCGTTTCGGGTGGGCGGCCTAGAAGCCGTCGACGGCCCCACCGGATTGCGGTCCGACGCGCCGGCGCCGAGTCGGGAAGTCCAGGGCACCGACGGCGGGCGCACCGACGAGATCGCAGCGCAGTCGGTCAGCGACATCGAGCAGTTCTGGGAGGCCGGCTACGGCGGCACCTTCGACGGCGACTTCCGTCGGGTCGAAACACTGATCTCGTGGGATGCCGGGCGGCAAGACGGAACGTTCTGCGACAGCCGGACCTACCTGCTGATCAACGCCGCGTACTGCACCCTGGAGAACACCATCGGATGGGACCGTCGAGTGCTGATGCCGACGTTGCGCAGTACCTACGGCGACATGGCGATCACGATGGTGCTCGCCCACGAGTACGGCCACGCCATCGCCAGAATGGCCGGAATCACCAAGCGTCAGCGTACCCCGACGCTGGTGGCCGAGCAGCAGGCCGACTGCCTGGCCGGTGTCTACCTGCGCTGGGTGGCCCAAGGCGACTCGCCGCGATTCACCCTCAGTACCGGTGACGGCTTGAACTCGGTACTGGCTGCGATGCTGGTGCTGCGCGATCCGGTTCTGCACGCGGACGAGACCGTCGGCGACGACGAGCACGGCTCGGCATTCGAACGGATCTCGGCATTTCAGTTCGGTTTCACCGACGGCGCACCGGCGTGCGCGGGTATCGACGTCAGGGATATCAACGACCGGCGCGGCGATCTGCCGGTCCAGTTGCAACAAAACGAGACCGGTGAGTTGCCGGTCAGCAAGGAGTCCGTGCGCATCACCGTCGATGCGATGAACATCCTGTTCGCACCCGTCAACCCGCCACAGTTGACGTTCGACGCCGCCGCCGCATCGTCGTGCGGCAACGCCCGGCCCAGCCCGCCGGCGTCGTACTGTCCCGGCTCCAACACCATCGCGGTCGACCTGGCGGCCCTGCAGAAGATCGGCGCCCCCAGCAAGGATGACAAGGTCGCCAAGTTGTCCGGGGACAACACCGCCTATTCGGTGCTGGAGTCGCGCTACATGCTGGCGGTCCAGGCCCAGCGCGGCGGTCTTGTGCTCGACAATGCCGCCGCCGCACTGCGCACCGCATGCCTGACCGGGGTGGCCACCACGATGCTCTCACCGGGGGTCACCATCGCCGACGGCAACACCATCTCGCTGACCGCCGGCGACCTGGACGAGGCGGTAGCGGGACTGCTCACCAACGGCCTGGCCGCCAGCGACGTGAACGGCGAGTCGGTGCCCGCGGGCTTCTCCCGCATCGACGCGTACCGCACCGGGGTGCTCGGCGACGTCGACCGCTGCGTCAAGCGTTTCCCTTGACGAAAGGTACCAACGCCCAGAGTCGGCAGCTGGCACCCGACCCGGCAGATCTGGAGCGGCTGATCGCCGGCGTCCACCACAATCCGCACGCGATCCTGGGCGCCCACGAGTACGGCGATCACACCGTCATCCGAATTTTCCGTCCGCGTGCGACTTCCGTTGCGGCACTGGTTGACACCGACCGATACCAGCTTCGGCACCTCGGCTCCGGGTTGTTCGCCACGGCACTGCCGTTCGTCGGCGCAAGCGACTACCGACTGGAGATCGACTGCGCCGGCGGTTCCAGGCCGCCCACCGCGGACGGCTACGGCTTCCTGCCCACGCTGGGCGAGATTGACCTGCACCTGTTCAACGAGGGACGCCACGAACGGCTCTGGGAGGTGCTCGGCGCCCACCCACGCACATTCACCACCGACGGCGGCGAGGTCACCGGGGTGTCGTTCGCGGTGTGGGCGCCCAACGCCAGAGGCGTCTGCTTGATCGGCGACTTCAACGGCTGGGACAGCAATGACGCACCGTTGCGCGCCTTGGGGTCTTCCGGGATCTGGGAGCTGTTCTGGCCGGACTTCCCGCCCGGCGGGCTGTACAAGTTCCGGATGGCCGGCGCCGACGGCGTGGTCACCGACCGCGCTGACCCGGTCGCGTTCGAGGCCGAGGTGCCGCCGCGCACCGCGTCCCGGGTGACGGCGAGCACCTACACCTGGCGCGACGCCGACTGGATGGCCCGGCGTGCCCAGCGCAACCCGGTCAACGAACCGATGAGCACCTACGAAGTGCACCTGGGCTCCTGGCGGCCCGGTCTGAGCTATCGCCAACTCGCCGTCGAACTTACCGAATACGTTGTGCAGCACGGCTTTACGCATGTCGAAATGCTTCCGGTCGCCGAGCATCCGTTCGGCGGGTCGTGGGGCTACCAGGTGACGTCCTACTACGCACCGACATCACGCTTCGGCACACCCGACGACTTCCGCGCACTCATCGACGCGCTGCACCAAGCCGGAATCGGCGTCATCATCGACTGGGTACCGGCCCATTTCCCCAAGGACGACTGGGCGCTGGGCCGCTTCGACGGTACTCCACTCTACGAGCACTCGGACCCGCAACGTGGTGAGCAACTCGACTGGGGCACTTACGTATTCAATTTCGGTCGCCCGGAGGTGCGTAACTTCCTGGTGGCCAATGTGCTGTACTGGCTCATCGAGTTCCACGTCGACGGGCTTCGCGTGGACGCGGTGGCATCGATGCTCTACCTGGATTACTCCCGACCGGACGGCGGATGGACGCCCAACATTTACGGCGGCCGGGAGAACCTGGAAGCGGTGCAGTTCCTGCAGGAGATGAACGCGACCGCCCACCGCGTCGCCCCCGGCATCGTGACCATCGCCGAGGAGTCGACCTCGTGGCCGGGCGTGTCCCGGCCGACCAACCTTGGCGGCCTGGGTTTCTCGATGAAATGGAACATGGGCTGGATGCACGACACCCTCGACTATCTCGGCCACGACCCGGTGCATCGCAGCTACCACCACCACAAGATGACCTTCTCGATGCTCTACGCCTACAACGAGAACTACATGCTGCCGATCAGCCACGACGAAGTGGTACACGGCAAGGGCACCCTGTGGACGCGGATGCCCGGCAGTAACCATCCCGAGGACCATCACGAAGACCAGCTCAAGGCTGCCGGGCTACGCACCCTGCTGGCCTACCAGTGGGCCCATCCCGGAAAGCAATTGCTGTTCATGGGCCAAGAGTTCGGCCAGCGTGCCGAATGGTTCGACGAGCACGGTCTGGACTGGCACCAACTGGAAGAGGACGGCTTTTCCAGCGGCATTCTGCGCCTCGTCGGCGACGTCAACGCCATCTACCGCAGCCGTCCCGCACTGTGGAGCCAGGACACCGACCCGCGCGGATACTCCTGGATCGACGCCAACGACTCGACCAACAACGTGCTGGGTTTTCTGCGCCACGGCACCGACGGTTCGACGCTCGCGTGCGTGTTCAACTTCGCCGGTATCCAACACGCCGACTACCGCCTGGGCCTACCGCGCGCCGGTCGGTGGCGCGAGGTGCTCAATACCGATGCGGCTGTCTATCGCGGTTCCGGGATCGGCAATCTCGGCGGTGTCGAGGCCACCGATCAGTCGTGCCACGGCCGCCCGGCCTCCGCCGTGTTGCTGCTGCCTCCGCTGTCGGCGCTGTGGCTGGAACCGGAGTAGGCGAGGCTCAGTACAGCGCGTTGGCGAGATTGCGCCGCCCGGCGACGACGTCGGGGTCAGCCGGGTCGAACAACTCGAACAGTTCCACCAGATGGGTTCGCACCGCGGTGCGCGCATCGCCAGAGGTCCGTCGCACCAGCGCGGTCAAGCGGCCGAACGCGCCGGCGACATCCTGGTTGAGGAGTTGCACGTCGGCGGCGGCGAAGGCGGCCTCGATGTCGTCCGGGGCGGCATCGGCGACAACGCCGGCGTCGGGGTGCCGAGCGGTGGCCCGCTCCAGGAAGGTGATCTGGCGCAGCGCCGCCCCGGCTTCGACATGGTCGGGGTCGGTGTTCAACAGGACCTGGTAGGAGTCGCGTGCCGCGGCGAAATCACCGATCTCCAGCTGTTGCCGGGCCTGCGCCAGCTCCGGATCCACCGGGTGCTGCTCATCGGAATCACCTGCTTCGGCAAAGTTGCCCGCGGTGTTCGACAGCAGCGAATCGAGCCAGCTGCGCAGCTGCGCCGCCGGTGGCGCACCCTGAAAACTGTCCACCGGCTGGCCCCCGGACAGTGCCACCACGGTGGGCACGGCGTCGATTCGGAACGCCTGCGCCACCTGAGGTGCGACGTCGACGTTGACCGTGGCCAGCGCCCACTTGCCACTGTCTGCCTGAGCCAGCCCGGCCAGGGTGTCGGCGAGTTGAACACACACATCGCTGCGTGGCGACCACAACAGCACCACCACCGGTACCTGGTTGGACCGGACCAGCACCTCGGCTTCGAAATTGGCCTCGGTGACCTCGGTGGTACCGGGCGGGACTGTCGCGTCGCCACCGGAACCACCGCGCTGGGCCTGCTGTTTGAGGCCGGACAGATCCACCGCTCCGGCCAGCGCCGGGCCAATCGGGGGTCGAGGACGGGTCACGCGGCTCAGTCTTTCACGTCAATGTTCGTGGGAGCGAACGGCCATTATGACCAAACTCACATGACGGGTTCGGTGTCGCCACGCCCACGACTCCAGCAACCGAACCGCCCGGGCGGATAGCGCTAGCCGGCCCGCAGGATCAAGGCGTCACCCTGTCCACCGCCACCGCACAGTGCCGCTACCCCGTACCCCGAGCCCCGGCGGGCCAACTCGAGCGCGACGTGCAGGGTCAGTCGGGCTCCGGACATGCCGATCGGGTGCCCGAGCGCGATCGCTCCACCGTTGACGTTGACGACGTCGAGGCTGACACCGAGTTCGGCCGCGGAGGCCAGCGCAACGGCCGCGAACGCCTCGTTGATCTCGATCACGCTGAGGTCGTCGACCCCGATGCCCTCGCGGGTGACAGCCTTCCTGATGGCGTTGGCCGGCTGGGATTGCAACGTCGAATCCGGTCCGGCCACCACGCCGTGCGCGCCGATCTCGACCAGCCAACTCAGCCCCAACTCCATGGCCTTATCCTTGTTCATCACCACCACGGCGGCGGCACCGTCGGAGATCTGCGACGACGAGGCGGCGGTGATGGTGCCGTCAGGACGGAACGCCGGCTTGAGTCCGGCCAGCGATTCGGCGGTGGTGTTGGCGCGAATCCCCTCGTCGGTGTTGAACTCCAGCGGATCACCCTTTCGCTGTGGAATCTGCACCGGCACCACCTCGTCGGCGAAAACCCCGTCCTTCCACGCCGCGGCCGCCCGCTGGTGCGACGCCGCGGAGAACTCGTCCTGCGCGCGCCGGGTGAGCTTGTCGACGTCGTTGCGCTGCTCCGTCAGCGCGCCCATCGGCTGGTCGGTGAACGCATCATGCAGTCCGTCGTAGCCCATGTGGTCGACCACCGTGACGTCGCCGTAGCGGTAGCCGGCCCGGCTGTTGGTCAGCAGGTGCGGGGCCTTGGTCATCGACTCCTGGCCGCCGGCCACCACCACGTCGAACTCGCCGGCCCGGATCAGTTGGTCCGCCAGCGCGATCGCATCCAAACCGGACAGACACACCTTGTTGATCGTCAGCGCGGGCACGTCCCAGCCGATCCCGGCCCCTACCGCCGCCTGTCGCGCCGGGATCTGGCCGGCGCCGGCCGTCAGAACCTGGCCCATGATCACGTACTGCACCAGCGAGGCCGGCACCCGTGCCTTCTCCAGCGCCCCCGCAATAGCGATGGCACCCAGGTCACTGGCCGAGAAATCCTTCAGCGACCCCATCAATTTGCCGATCGGGGTGCGAGCCCCAGCAACGATCACCGATGTCGTCATGATCTACCTCCCAAGCAGGCGTGATTGGCCGATATACCGATCCGTGAAGCGCAATCTTTGCCGTCAGGTTACCGTTGCGTTATGACGATCGATCATCTCGGTGCTCCCGCGATTCTGGCCAGCGCGTTGGTGACCGGGGTCGATCATGTCGGTATTGCGGTGCCCGACCTGGACGCGGCCAAGAAGTGGTACCACGACCATCTCGGCATGATCGTCCTGCACGAGGAGGTCAACGAGGAGCAGGGGATCGTGGAGGCGATGCTGTCGGTGCGCGGTGCTCCGGTCGGCAGTGCCCAGATTCAGCTGATGGCCCCCGTCGACGAGTCGTCGACGATCGCAAAGTTCATCGGCAAGCGCGGACCCGGCCTGCAGCAATTGGCCTACCGGGTCAGCGACCTCGATGCGTTGTCGCAGCGACTGCGCGAGCAAGGCGTCCGACTGCTTTACGACGACCCCCGGCGGGGCACGGCGAACTCACGGATCAACTTCATCCACCCCAAGGATGCCGGCGGCGTGCTCGTCGAGTTGGTCGAGCCGGACCGGACATCAGACCTGACACACTGATCGGCGACAGTTTCTCCTAAGACCACTTCCGAGTCGGACCCCGGGTGGCGCGGTTGACCCAGCACGGTGTGTGCCAGTGCCGACGGTCATCGACGGCGGCAGGCCCACTGTCTTCAGTCGGCCACACCACCACATGCGGTGTGCTGGAACGGATTTCGTGGTCACAGCCGGGACATCGGTAGGTCTTGACAGCGCGCGCACCGGTTACCGACCGCACTTCGTAGGGATAACCGTCAGGCCCGGACTCCACCCGATGCGTCTCCGGCAATCGAGGCGTTATCCCCCGCGAAGGTGGCAATGTGCGGCGCCGAGACATGCCCCCAGTCTAAGTGCACCGCTTCAGAACAGCCGGTACTCCTTGCTGTCTATACCGCGCATCGCGTCATAATCCAGTGTCAGGCAACGAATGCCGCGATCGGTGGCCAGGGTGCGCGCCTGCGGCTTGATCTGCTGAGCGGCGAACACGCCACTGACCGGGGCGAGCACGCTGTCCCGGTTGAGCAACTCCAGATAGCGAGTGAGCTGCTCTACCCCGTCGATCTCGCCACGGCGTTTGATCTCCACCGCAACCGCGCGGCCCTTGTCGTCGCGGCACAGCAGATCCACCGGGCCGATCGCCGTCATGTATTCCCGGCGAACCAGCGAATATCCCGGGCCGACCAGTTCGACGTGCTCGGCCAACAGCGCCTGCAGTTGGGCCTCCACGCCGTCTTTCACCAGACCGGGGTCCACACCGAGTTCATGGCTGGAGTCATGCTCGATGTGCTCGACAGTGATACGCAGTTGGTCGCCGGACTTGTTCTGCACCACCCACACCGGCGATTCGCCGTCGAGTTCCTCGGTGAACCGACACGGTGGACTCATCCAGTTCAACGGCTTGTAGGCGCGGTCGTCGGCATGCACGCTCACCGAACCGTCAGCCTTGAGTAGCAGCAACCGTCGCGCGGACGGCAGATGCGCGGTGAGTCGACCGACGTAGTCGACGGTGCACTGGGCGATCATGAGCCTCACCCGGTCCACCTTAAGCCCGGCGCCGAAGAACGAATTAGGCTGACGCCACGATGACGGCCAACAAGACGGTGGCGCAACGCCTGGGCCGGGTTCTCGAGGCGGTGACACGGCAGAGTGGCCGGTTGTCCGAGACGCCCGCGTACGGTTCCTGGCTGCTCGGTCGCGCGTCGGAAAGCATGCGCCGCCGCCGGGTGCGGATCCAGCTCATCCTGACGGTGTCCATCGTGGTGGCGAACCTG
>JBDTKT010000139.1:0-6012 GCA_039935195.1 Mycobacterium sp. | reverse complement strand
CAGTGCCGTCGTCATGCCGTTGACCGTGTCGACAAACTTCCGGGCCGGGCCACTAAATCCCATCGGTCGAGCGTACCGCCGTCAGTGAAACGCATCACAGACTGTCACGTCGCACCCAGCGCCGGTGTCTTGAGGGCATAACCCCCTAAAGACAGGAGTCACCCATGACCCGCACCCACGTCGTCGTCCTCGGCGGCGGCTACGCCGGGACCCTGGCGGCCAACCACCTACGGGTGCGCCCGGACATCGACGTCACCCTGGTCAACCCGCGGCCGGCGTTCGTCGAACGGATTCGGCTGCATCAGTATGTGGCCGGCACCCATCAGGCCACCGTCGATTACGGCAGCCTGCTCGGCGACGGTGTCCAACTGCTGGTCGACACCGCCGCGCGGATCAACGCCGCCGACCGACGAATTCTGCTGGCCTCCGGTGCCGAACTGAGCTACGACTACCTCATCTACGCCGTGGGCAGCACCGCCACGATGCCGCCGGAAGTGCCTGGCGCCGCCGCATTTGCCTACTCCATAGCCGAATTCGAACCGGCGCAATACCTGCACCAGCGGCTCGGCGAGCTACACCCGGACGCCCCGGTGACCGTGGTCGGCGGCGGATTGACCGGCATCGAGACGGCCGCCGAACTGGCCGGGCAGGGCCGCGCCGTCACGCTGGTGTGCGGCGGGCTGCTGGGGTCGTCGCTGGGTGCATCGGGCCGCCAGTCAGTGACCAAGACACTTTCCCGGCTCGGTGTCGACGTGCTCGAGACCGCGGTGGTCGCCGAGGTCCGACCCGACGCGGTGGTGCTCGATGACCGGAGCGTCCTGCCCAGCGTCGTGACGGTGTGGACGGCGGGCTTCGGCGTCCCAGATCTGGCCGCTGTCAGCGGACTCGCCACCGATGCGCTGGGGCGGCTCCGCACCGACGAGACCCTGACCAGCGTCGACAATCCGTGGATCGTCGCGGCTGGAGACGCCGCCGCGCCGTCGGGCCAGCCACTGCGGATGAGCTGCCAGGCCGCTGAGCCGCTGGGCGCGCAGGCCGCCAACACCGTGCTCAGTCGCGTCACCGGCACCGAACCGGCCGCACTGAACCAGGCGTTCGTCGGCCAGTGCATCAGCCTGGGCCGAAAGCACGCCACCGTCCAGCTGTCCCGCCTCGACGACACCGCGGTCAACGTGTACGTCGGCGGCCGGCTCGCCGCGACGATAAAGGAGGCGATCTGCAAAGGCACGGTGCGGGCGATTCGCCGCGAGGCCGCCAAGCCCGGCTCGTACCGTTGGCTCAAGGGCGGTGTGCGGCCAGCACCCGCCGAACAGGATGCGAGGGTGCGATGAACGAACACGCCGAACGGTTCACGCTGCTGCGGCCGTTGCTGTTCACCATCGCCTACCAAATCCTTGGCTCGGCAACCGAATCCGACGACGTACTGCAGGACAGTTACCTGCGCTGGGCCGAGGTCGACCTGTCGAGCGTGCGCGACACCAAGGCGTATCTGGCCCAGCTGGTCACCCGTCAGGCGCTCAATACGTTGCGGGCGGCCACCCGCCGTCGAGAGGAATACGTCGGGCCGTGGCTGCCCGAACCGCTGCTGGTCACCGAACAGGACCCGTCGGCCGACGTCGTACTCGCCGAATCGGTGTCGATGGCGATGCTGGTGTTGTTGGAAACACTGGGTCCCGACGAACGCGCGGTGTTCGTCCTGCGCGAAGTGTTCGGGTTCGACTACGACGAAATCAGCTCCGCGGTAGGCAAATCCGTTGTCGCCGTCCGCCAGGTAGCCCACCGGGCCCAGGCACACGTGCAGGCCCGGCGTCCGCGCTTCGCCCCGGCCGACAAGCGCGAGAATGCGCGGATCACAGCGGAATTCATGGCCGTGGCGGCAGGCGGGGATATCCAGGCCGTGCTGACAATGCTGGCACCGGACGTCGCCTGGATTGCCGACGGCGGCGGCAAAGCCAGCGCCGCCCGACGGCCGGTGGTCGGGGCCGAGAAGGTCGCCAAGACTGTCGTTGGGCTGCTGCGCAGCGGCCTGCAGATGGCTGACGTCCGGGTGGAAACGGCGGTGTGCAACTCCGCGCCGGCGTTGCTGCTCTACCGGGCCGACCAGCTCGAGGGGGTGTTCACCATCGAAATCGTCGACGGGTTGATCACCAACTTCTACGCGATGCGCAACCCGGACAAGCTGGCCGCGCTGGCGACCACCCGCACCATCAGTCGGTCCTGAGCACCTGCTCGCGAGCAGTCGCAAAAGCCCCCGCAGCCGCGGCGTGTCGCGGACTTTTGCGTCTGCTCGCCAAACACAGCAAGCTAGGGCAGTGCGGATCGAGCGGATCGGCGACCTGGGCGAAGCACCCGAGGTGTTGCGTGCCGTCGGTGACGCGGCCGCCCGATGCGGGTTCCCGCCGCCGGCCGCGCTGACCGGCGAGTGGTTCGGAGCCCAAGCGGTGATCGCACCGAGCGTGGCCATCGAGCCGGTCAACCCCGCCGACGTGTTCGACGTCGTGCCGGGTGCCGACGCCGGCGCGGTGGGCGGCGGCTGGATCGGCTACCTCTCCTACCCCGACGGCGGTGCCGACGGCGGGGGTGCCCGCATCCCCGACGCCGCCGGCGGTTGGACGGACTGTGTGCTGCGCCGGGACTCCGACGGGAACTGGTGGTACGAGAGCCTGTCCGGCGCATCGATGCCGGGTTGGCTGACCGAAGCGCTGATGGCCCCCGTGCCGGCGCGCGGTTGCCGTATCTACTGGGAGACGCCGGACCGGCAGGCGCACCGCGCCGGGGTGCAGGCCGCCCTGGAGGCGATCCGGGCCGGCGAGGTCTACCAGGCGTGCGTGTGCACCCGGTTCACCGGGACCGTCGACGGTGCCCCGCTGGATTTCTTCGCCGACGCGGTGGCCCGCACCGGGCCCGCCCGCGCGGCCTACGTCGCCGGGCCGTGGGGCGCGGTGGCCTCGCTGTCGCCGGAGCTGTTTGTGCGCCGCCGCGGTGACGTCGTCACCTCCAGCCCGATCAAAGGCACGCTGCCACTGGAGTCATCCCCGTCGGCGCTGCGGGCGTCGGTCAAGGATGTCGCCGAGAACATCATGATCGTGGACCTGGTGCGCAACGACCTGGGCCGGGTGGCGATCACCGGAACCGTCACCGTGCCCGAGTTGCTGGCGGTGCAGCCCGCGCCGGGGGTGTGGCACCTGGTGTCGACGGTATCGGCCCGGGTGCCGATCCAGCTACCGATGTCGGCGCTGCTGGACGCTGCTTTCCCGCCCGCTTCGGTGACCGGGACGCCTAAACACCGTGCCCGCCAACTACTTTCGCAATGGGAACCGGCTAGGCGCGGGATCTACTGCGGCACCGTGGGTTTGGCGTCGCCGGTGGCCGGCTGCGAACTCAACGTCGCGATCCGCACCGTGGAGTTCGACGCCACCGGCGGCGCGCTGCTCGGGGTCGGCGGCGGGATCACCGCGGACTCCGACGTCGACGCTGAATGGCAGGAATGCCTGCACAAGGCCGCACCGATCGTCGCCGACGATCAGTCCCGCGAGCGCAGCACCGCGTCATAAAGTTCGCGCCGCGACACCGCTCCGGGCGCCGCGGCGACCACCTGCGCGCAGGCGTCCTTGACGCCCATCCCCTCCTCGGTCAGCTGTGCGACCTCGGCCACCAGCACCGACAGCTCAGTACGGGGGGTGGCCCCGGCCAGCACCACGGTGATCTCCCCCAGCACCCCGTTCACCGCCCAGTCGGCCAACTCGGCCAGCGTCCCGCGCAGCACTTCCTCGTGGACTTTGGTCAGCTCGCGGCAGATCACCGCCCGGCGCTCGCCGCCCAGTTCGTCGACCGCGTCGCGCAGGCACTCGGCCAGTCGCCGCGGCGACTCGAAGAACACGCAGGTCCGCCGTTCGTCGGCCAGCGACGCCAGCCACGTCCGGCGCGCGGACCGCTTGCGCGGTGCGAACCCCTCGAAGCAGAATTTGTCCGACGCGAGCCCGGACACCGCCAACGCTGTGGTCACCGCGGACGGCCCGGGCAGGCAGCTCACCGGGAGCCCGGCATCGGCGCAGGCGGCGACCAGTCGATAGCCCGGGTCGCTGATCAGGGGCATCCCGGCGTCGCTGACCACCAGCACCGTGGCCCCGGCGTCGATCTCGGCGAGCAGGGCGGGCACCCGCGCGGCCTCGTTGGCGTCGAACAGGCTGACCACCCGGCCGCCGATGCGGACGTCCAGCGCTTTGGCCAGCACCCGCACCCGACGGGTGTCCTCGGCGGCCACCACATCGGCGGTGCGCAGCGCGGCGACCAGTCGCTGGGAGGCGTCTGACGGCTGCCCCAGCGGGGTGGCACCCAGCAGCAATCGACCATCGGGCATGTCGCACAGCCTACGATCGTGCAGATGATCGCCCCGACCGCCTCGATGCCCGCGGCCGTGCCGGAGCGCACCGCACCCGTGATCAGCCCCGGACTGTTGGTACCGCTGGTCGATTTCGGGCCGGCCGACCGGGCCCGCGGCTGGGCGGTCACCGCGACGGTCGTCGCGCTGGCCGCGGTGACCCGGTTCGCGAACTTGGGCTCACCGACCGATGCCGGCACCCCGATCTTCGACGAGAAGCACTACGCGCCGCAGGCGTGGCAGTTGCTGCACAACCACGGCGTCGAGGACAACCCCGGGTACGGCCTAGTGGTTCATCCGCCGGTGGGCAAGCAGCTGATCGCGATCGGCGAGGCGCTGTTCGGCTACACCGGGTTGGGCTGGCGGTTCACCGGTGCACTGCTCGGGGTGATCCTGGTGGGTCTGGTGGTACGTATTGTTCGACGGATCAGCCGCTCGACGCTGGTCGGCGGCATCGCAGGACTGCTCATGGTCGGCGACAGCGTCAGTTTCGTCGCTTCGCGCACCGCCCTGCTGGACGGTTTTCTGACGTTCTTCATAGTGGCCGCGTTCGGTGCGCTGATCGTCGATCGCGACCAGGTTCGCGAACGGATGCACACCGTGCACTCCGACGGCCGCAGCGCCGACACACCGTGGGGTCCGCGGCTGGGGGTGCGCTGGTGGCGGTTCGGCGCCGGGGTGCTATTCGGGCTGGCCTGCGCGACGAAGTGGTCCGGGCTGTACTTCGTGGTGTTCTTCGGGCTCATGTCGCTGGCCTTCGACGTGGCGGCGCGCCGCCAGTACCGGGTGCGCAGGCCGTGGCTGGGGACACTGCGCCGCGATCTGTGCCCGACGGGCTATGCCCTGGCGCTCATCCCGTTGGGGATCTACCTGGCGTCCTATGCGGCGTGGTTCGCCTCGGAGACCGCCGTCGACCGACATGCGGCCGGCCAGTCGATCGGCGAACATGGGAAAATCCCGCTGCCGGCGGCGATCCGCTCGCTGTGGCACTACACCTACCAGGCCTATCACTTCCACGCCGGGCTGACGAACGCCGCGGGCAACCACCACCCGTGGGAATCCAAGCCGTGGGCCTGGCCGATGTCCCTGCGGCCGGTGCTCTATGCCATCGACCAGCAGAACGTTCCCGGCTGCGGTTCGCAGTCGTGCGTGAAGGCGGTGATGCTGGTCGGCACCCCCGCCATGTGGTGGCTGGCGGTGCCGGTCCTGGGCTACGCGGCCTGGCGGATGCTGGTGCGGCACGACTGGCGTTACGGGGTGGTACTGGTCGGCTACTGCGCCGGTTGGCTGCCGTGGTTCGCCGACATCGGCCGGCAGATGTACTTCTTTTACGCGGTGCCGATGGCGCCATTCCTGGCGATGGCGATCGCGCTGATCCTCGGCGACATCCTCTACCGGCATCAGCCGCACAGCGATGAGCGGCGGACCCTGGGCATGATCGTAGTGTCGTGCTATATCGCATTGGTGCTGACCAACTTCGCCTGGCTCTATCCGGTGCTGACCGGACTGGCCGTCTCACCGGCGACCTGGAACATGGAGATCTGGCTGCCCAGCTGGCGATGATTCGAACTGTTGTGCGATAACCTTCGGGATGTGACCGGTTCGGTTCAAGGGCTTCAAGGCTCGCTTTT
>JBDTKT010000138.1:0-9302 GCA_039935195.1 Mycobacterium sp. | reverse complement strand
CGACTGAAGGATCCGCTATTCGAAGCATTCTTCTTGTTGCGCGCCCTGTTCACCGTCGCGCCAATCCTGTTCGGGCTGGATAAATTCTTCAATATCCTGCCGCACGTGCCGGGCGGCAACGGCTCGGGACACTGGGACAAGTACCTGGCCGGTTGGATCAACGACATCCTGCCGGGCAACGGTGAACAGGCGATGTACCTGATCGGCGTCATCGAGATCGTCGCCGGTCTACTGGTCGCGGTCGCACCGCGGATCGGTGCCTGGGTGGTGGCGGCTTGGTTGGCCGGCATCATCATCGACCTGCTCACCCTGTCCGGCTACTACGACGTAGCCCTGCGGGACTTCGGTCTGTTGGTCTCGGCGGTCGTTCTGGCCCGACTGGCTCAGGCAGTGCACCTCCGGCAGGTGACCTAACCCGGCCTCAGCCGCCGGAAAGCAGTGGCCGCGTCACGACAAGCCCGATCAGTTCGTGACGCGGCCGCTTCATGTCGCCTGCAGGTAGCGCCGGCTGGCGGGGTAGCCGAATTCGCCGCGTGGGTGGCCGCCGGGACGTCCGCCGGGGCCTGACGAATACGGTGTCCTGGTGGCCAGTGAGCATGCGCGACACACCGGCGGTGGGTTCAACCCGCCCGAGCCCACCGGCAAAGGGGGACCTGACTACGGTCGATTCGTCGAGACGATGCGTGACCTGCAGGACCACGTCCGTGCTATCGACGCACCCGACGAGGTGATCGCGCAGGCCGCGGACGCGCTGCAGCGGGTGTGCGACCTGCTGGCCCCGTTCGATGCCGACGAATGGTCGTCTCCGTCGGGCCGCCGCCTGGACCTGCCGATGCGCGGCAACCTGCTGCCGGTGCCGATGAAGGTCAAGAAGACCGGGGACGGGCGGCTGCAGGGCTGGGCGCGGTTCCGCCGATTCCACCTGGGCCGCAACGGGGCGGTGCACGGCGGGGCCATCGCGCTGCTGTTCGACTCGGTGCTGGGCACCGCATCGTGGGTGCTCACCGGCGGCCCCTACCAGCGCACCGCCTACCTGCACGTCAACTATCGCAACATCGTCCCGATCGAGACAGAGTTGCAGATAGAGGCCGGGATCAACCGGGTCGAGGGCCGCAAAATCTTCCTCGACGCCCGACTGTGCGACGGCGAGACGGTGCTGGCCGAAGCTGAGGCACTGTTCGTGAAGCTCAAGCCCGGCCAGCCGTGAGGCCGGCAGACGCCCTGGTGTCGAGGGTGGCGCAGATCGGCCCGCTACCCCCTGCGGCCGAAAGCGGCGCCAGCATCACAGTCGCTGCCGACCGTGAAGCTGGCGTCGCATTCGCGAACCGGTTAACCCTGCTTGACCGCTTCGATCTCCACGGTGATGGTTATTTTGTCGCCGACCACGGCGCCGCCGGTTTCCATCGGCAAGTCGATGTCGAGGCCGAAGTCCTTGCGGTTCAGCACGGTTGAGGCTTCGAAGCCCGCGATCTCACCCTGACCCATGCCCGCGCTGGCGCCGTTGAACTCCAGATCGAGGCTGACTGGCTTGGTGACGCCCTTAAGCGTGAAGTCGCCGTCGAGAACGTAGCGATCGCCCGCGGCCCGCACGTTGGTCGAGGTGAAGGTGGCGACGGGATAGTTCTCGACGTCGAAGAAGTCGGTCGAACGGACGTGTGCGTCGCGTTGGTCGTTGCGGGTGTTGATCGAGTCGACAGCGATCTCGGCGGTGACCGACGGCGTGCCGTCGTCGGCGATGGTGATCGTGCCGCTGAACGTGTTGAACGTGCCCCGAACCTTGCTCACCATCAGGTGGCGTACCGAGAATCCGATCGATGAGTGAACCGGGTCGATTGCCCAGGTCCCGGCGCCGAGTTCGGTGGTTGCGACGGCTGTGGTCATGGTGTGTCTCCTCATGTCGTGTGACGATCGCGGACCGGCGCCCGCAGTCAGTCCAGTGTAACCGGACTGCAGTCCGAATTTATTCCTGAGGGTTCCGGCCGGGCTGGAGGCACAAACGTCCACGTCGGGTCGACCGCCGGGCGCGGTCGGCTGCCATGCGGCTCTGCTCCACGGCACGGCGCCCCGATAGCATTGGTCGCGACCGAATCAATAGCCCGCACACCTTTGGAGATCACGCGATGAGCGCCCCTGCCAACCGTGCCCCAGCGGCCCCGATCCGGGTAACTGCCGGGACCACCGCGGGCGATGCGGTGCGCGGGGCGGGATTGCCCAGCCGGGGGGCGCCGGACGCGGTCGTGGTGGTGCGCGACGCTGACGGAAAACTGCGTGATCTGAGCTGGGTGGCGACCGTGGACACCGAGGTCACCGCGGTAGCCGCCGATACCGACGACGGCCGCAGCGTCATCCGGCACTCCTGTGCGCACGTGCTGGCTCAGGCGGTGCAGGAGCTGTTCCCGGCGGCCAAGCTGGGTATCGGCCCGCCGATCACCGACGGCTTCTACTACGACTTCGACGTACCCGAGGCGTTCACCCCGGAGGACCTGGCCGCGCTGGAGAAGCGGATGCGGGCGATCGTCAAGGACGGCCAGCTGTTCTCGCGGCGGGTCTACGAGTCCAAGGAGCAGGCCCGCGCCGAGCTGGCGAAAGAGCCCTACAAGCTGGAACTGGTCGATGACAAATCCGGGGACGCCGACATCATGGAGGTCGGCGGCGACGAGCTGACTGCCTACGACAACCTCAATCCGCGTACGCGGGAACGGGTTTGGGGTGACCTGTGCCGAGGACCGCACACGCCGACCACCCGCTTCATCCCGGCGTTCAAGCTCACCCGGTCGTCGGCGGCCTACTGGCGCGGCGACCAGCGCAACGCCAGCCTGCAGCGCATCTACGGCACCGCGTGGGAGTCGCAGGAGGCGCTGGAGACCCACCTGGAGTTGATCGAGGAAGCCCAGCGGCGTGACCACCGCAAGCTCGGCGTCGAGCTGGATCTGTTCAGCTTCCCCGACGAGATCGGCTCTGGGCTGCCGGTTTTCCATCCCAAGGGCGGGATCATCCGCCGAGAGCTCGAGGACTACTCGCGGCGCAAGCACATCGAGGCCGACTACCAATTCGTCAACACCCCGCACATCACCAAGGCGCAACTCTACGAAACCTCCGGGCATCTGCAGTGGTACTCCGAGGGCATGTACCCGCCGATGCACATCGACGCCGAGTACACCGACGAGGGCGCACTGCGTAAGCCGGGTCAGGACTACTACCTCAAGCCGATGAACTGCCCGATGCACCACCTGATCTTCCGGTCCCGAGGCCGGTCGTATCGGGAACTTCCGTTGCGGCTTTTCGAGTTCGGCAGCGTGTACCGCTATGAGCGCTCCGGGGTGGTGCACGGACTCACCCGGGTGCGCGGCATGACCCAGGATGACGCGCACATCTACTGCACGCGGGAAACCATGCGCGACGAGCTGTCGTCGCTGCTGCGGTTCGTGCTCGCTCTGCTTGCCGACTACGGGCTCAACGACTACTACCTGGAGCTGTCCACCAAGGACCCGGAGAAGTACGTCGGCTCCGACGAGGTGTGGGACGAGGCCACCGAGACGTTGCGCGAGGTCGCAGCCGCATCCGGACTGACGCTGGTGCCTGACCCGGGCGGCGCGGCGTTCTACGGGCCGAAGATCTCGGTGCAGGTCAAGGACGCGCTGGGGCGCAGCTGGCAGATGTCGACAATCCAGCTCGACTTCAACATGCCCGACCGGTTCGGGCTGGAGTACACGGCCACCGACGGCACCCGGCAGCGCCCGGTGCTCATCCACCGAGCGTTGTTCGGGTCGATCGAGCGGTTCTTCGGAGTGCTGACCGAGCACTACGCCGGCGCGTTCCCAGCCTGGCTGGCGCCGGTGCAGGCGGTCGGCATCCCGGTTGCGGACCAGCACGTCGAATACCTGGAAGGCGTTGTCGCGCAGCTGAAGTCGCACGGAGTGCGGGTCGAGGTGGACGCCAGCGACGACCGCATGCCCAAGAAGATCGTCAACCACACCAATCAGAAAGTGCCGTTCATGCTGCTGGCCGGTGACCGCGACGTGGCCGCGGGCGCGGTCAGCTTCCGGTTCGGCGACCGCACCCAGATCAACGGCGTGCACCGCGACGAGGCGGTCGCGGCCATCGTCGGCTGGATCACCGAGCGAAACAACAGCGCTCCGACCGCCGAGACGCTGAAGGTAGGCGGCTCGGCGTGACCGATCAGGGGGAAGGGGCGATCGTCGACCGGGGAGTCGGCGACGCCGACCACCTGGAACGGCTGTGGACGCCGTACCGGATGACCTACCTGGCCGAGGCTCCCCTCATGCGTGACGAGTCGGGATCGGCGAGGTCAGAGCAGCCGTTCACCGACATCCCCGGACTGCCCGACGAGGACGGACTGATGGTGGCACGCGGCGAGCACGTCTACGCCGTGCTCAACCTCTACCCGTACAACCCGGGACACCTGATGGTGGTGCCGTACCGGCGTTTCTCGGAGTTCGAAGACCTCACCGAAGCCGAGGGCGCGGAGTTGATGGTGTTCATCCAGAAAGCGATTCGCGTCATCAAAGCGGTGTCGCGACCGCACGGCTTCAATGTCGGACTGAACCTGGGGGAGTCGGCGGGTGGGTCGCTGGCCGAGCATCTGCACGTGCACGTCGTCCCGCGCTGGGGCGGCGACGCCAACTTCATCACGATCGTCGGCGGTTCCAAGGTCATCCCGCAGTTGCTGCGCGACACTCGCCGACTGTTGGCCGACGAGTGGGCGAAACAGTCGTGAGCAGACTCCCCTTTCTGTCCCGGGCGAAGTTCGCCGGCATCACCGCGCCGGTGGCGAAAACGTTGCTGCGGGCCGGGTTCACCGCTGACATCGTCACCATCGTGGGTACCGCGGGTGCGGTGCTGGCCGCACTGACCTTGTTCCCGACCGGTCGGCTCTTCGCCGGGGCGCTGGCGGTCGCATTCTTCGTGCTTTTCGACATGCTCGACGGGGCGATGGCGCGGCAGAGCGGCGGTGGGAGCCGCTTCGGCGCGGTGCTGGACGCCACCTGCGATCGGATCAGCGACGGCGCGGTGTTCTGCGGGTTGGTCTGGTGGGCGGTGTTCGGCCTGCACAGCCAGTCGCTGGTGGTGGCGACGTTGATCTGCCTGGTCACCTCGCAGGTGATCTCCTACATCAAGGCCCGGGCCGAGGCCAGTGGCTTGCGCGGCGACGGCGGCTTCATCGAGCGGCCGGAGCGACTGATCATGGTGCTGATCGGCGCCTGGTTGTCGGACCTGCCCGGGGCGCCGCTGCCGTGGGCACTGCACGTGGCGATGTGGTTTCTGGCGGTGGCCAGCTTGGTCACCTGCGTCCAGCGACTGCATACCGTGCGCACCTCGCCCGGGGCGATGGACCCGCCGCACCCGGTCGACGCCGGGGACGCGCAATCGTGATCTCGTTGCGGTCCAGGATTCCCGGGATCGACTTGCTCGACGGCTGGGCCACCGACACCGGATATGCCGCCGGCTGGATGGCGGTGCGCGCGATGCCGGAATTCTTCGCCCGCAACGTATTCGGCGCCGGTGCGCTGTACGCCGCGCGCGGTGGGGGACCGGAGCAGCTGCGCAAGAATCTGGCCCGAGTCCTCCGCGTGGCACCGGCAGCGGTGCCGTCGACGCTGATGCGCGATTCCCTGGCCTCCTATGCCCGGTACTGGCGGGAGGCTTTCCGGCTGCCCGCCATGGACCACGCCGCCTTGGCCCGGCGGCTGCGTGAGACGACGTTCGGCGGTGAGAACGTGACCGCGGCGCTGGATGCGGGGCGCGGCGCGGTGCTGGCGCTGCCGCACAGCGGCAACTGGGACATGTCCGGGGTGTGGCTGGCCCAGACGTACGGTGGATTCACCACCGTCGCCGAGCGACTCAAACCCGAGTCGCTGTACCGGCGTTTCGTCGACTACCGGGAGAGCCTCGGCTTTGAGGTGCTGCCGCTGTCCGGCGGTCGACGGCCTCCGTTCGAGGTGCTGAGCGAGCGGCTGACCGGGAACCGACTGGTGTGCCTGATGGCCGAACGCGATCTGACCAGCAACGGGGTGCCGGTCGAGTTCTTCGGCGAGCCGACCCGGATGCCGGCCGGGCCGGCGAAACTGGCGATCGAGACCGGGGCGGCGTTGCTGCCGGCGCACTGCTGGTTCGACGGCGACGGCTGGGGCTGCCGGATCGATCCGCCGCTGGACGTCAGCAGCGGCGACGTCGGTGTCATCACCCAGGTGCTGGCAAACCACTTCTCGATCCGCATCGCCGCACACCCCGCGGACTGGCACATGCTGCAGGCGCAGTGGTTGGTTGACCTGCCGGAGGACCGCCGCGCCCGGCTGGAGGGCAGCTGATGCGGATCGGCATGGTCTGCCCCTACTCGTTCGACGTCCCGGGCGGGGTGCAGGCCCACGTGTTGCAACTGGCCGAGGTGCTGCGGGCCCGCGGACATGAGGTCAGCGTGCTGGCCCCGTCGTCTCCAGACCGACATGCGTTGCTGCCCGATTACGTCGTCTCCGCCGGCAAGGCCGTCGCGATCCCCTACAACGGGTCGGTGGCTCGGCTGCAGTTCAGCCCGGCCGCGCACCGCAAGGTCAAAAAGTGGCTGGCCGAGGGCAATTTCGACGTGTTGCACCTGCACGAGCCGAACGCCCCCAGCCTGTCGATGCTGGCGCTGAACGTGGCCGAGGGCCCGATCGTGGCGACCTTTCACACCTCGACCACCAAATCGTTGACGCTGAGCGTGGTGCAGGCCTTGCTGCGACCGATGCACGAAAAAATCATCGGCCGCATCGCGGTCTCGGATTTGGCCCGGCGCTGGCAGATGGAGGCACTGGGGTCCGACGCGGTGGAGATCCCCAACGGGGTCGACGTGGCCACGTTCGCCTCAGCGTCGCCGCTGCCCGGCTACCCGCGTCCGGGCCGCACCGTGCTTTTCTTGGGCCGCTACGACGAACCCCGCAAGGGCGTGGCGGTGTTGCTGGGTGCACTTCCCGCGCTGGTGCAGTGCTACAGCGACGTGCAGGTGCTGATCGTCGGACGTGGCGATGAAGATGAATTACGAGACGACGCAGGTGATCTGGCGCGACATCTACGGTTTCTGGGGCAGGTGGACGACGCCGAGAAGGCGTCGGCTCTGCGCAGTGCCGACGTGTACTGCGCCCCGAACACCGGCGGGGAGAGCTTCGGCATCGTGCTCACGGAGGCGATGGCTGCCGGCACCGCAGTGGTGGCCAGCGACCTGGACGCGTTCCGGCGGGTGCTGCGCGACGGGGTGGCGGGCCGACTGGCGCCGGTCGGTGACAGCGCGGCGCTGGCGGACGCGCTGATCGAGATGCTGGACGACGATGCGCTGCGTGCGCGGTACGTCGCGGCGGGAGCCGAGGCGGTGCGCCGCTACGACTGGTCGGTGGTGGCCGACCAGATCATGCGGGTCTACGAGACCGTCGCCGGGGTCGGCAGCAAGGTCTCGGTGGCCGACTGATGGGAATCACGGTGGCAACGGCGGTGCTGGTGGCGGTGCTGGCCGTCGCGATGGCCTGGGCGTACCAGACCGCCAACCGGCTGAATCGGCTCCATGTGCGCTGCGATCTGTCCTGGCAGGCCCTCGATGGCGCGCTGGCCCGGCGCGCAGTGGTGGCCCGGGCGGTCGCGATCGAGGCCTACGGAGGCGAGATGGCGGGCAAGCGGCTTGCGGCCCTGGCCGATGTCGCCGAGCGGGCGTCCCGGCCGGCTCGCGAGACGGCGGAGAACGAACTCTCCGGCGAACTGACGATTGTCGACCCGGCGTCGCTGCCGACCGCGATGGTTGCCGAGTTGGCTGACGCGGAGGCCCGGGTGCTGCTGGCTCGCCGGTTCCACAACGACGCGGTTCGTGACACGGTGGCGCTGCGGGAGCGGCCGCTGGTGAGGCTGCTGCGGCTGGGGGGAACCGCGGCGCTGCCGACGTATTTCGAGATCCTCGAGCGGGCCGACCTAGTGGCCCACGGCGACGGTGCACATGGGGGGGTGCTGGATCCGCGCGTCTCGGCGCGGGTGGTGCTGCTCGACGAGACCGGGTCGGTGCTGCTGCTGTGTGGCTCGGATCCGGCCCTGCCGGATGACACCGCACCGCGGTGGTGGTTCACCGTCGGCGGCCAGACGCAGCCCGGCGAGCGCTTGGCCCAGACCGCGGCGCGAGAGCTGGCCGAGGAGACCGGCCTGCAGGTGGACCCCGCCGAGTTGGTCGGCCCGATCTGGCGTCGTGACGCGGTGTTCGAGTTCAACGGCGAGAGGCTCGACTCGCAGGAGTTCTTCTTCGTGCACCGCACCGGACGGTTTGAGCCATCGGCCGCGGGGCGGACCGGGTTGGAACAGCACTACCTGCACGGCCATCGCTGGTGTGACGCCGCCGAGATCGCCGCGCTGGCCGCCGCCGGGCAGACGGTGTATCCACGGCAGCTCGGCGAGCGGCTCGGCGAGGCTGTGGCGCTGGCCGACGTGCCTGATTTACCGCAGAAGCTCCAGCCCATCCGCTGACACATGCGAGTCCTTCCCGTCGCGCAGACAGAAAATCCCATTTCGCGCGGCGTGTCGGGGGCTTCCGCGTCTGCTCGCGCTCGGGGCGCGGCACACCATTAGACTCATCGAAGTACCAGGGGTGAAGGAGAAACAGCAGTGGACAGCGCGGCGCAGAACGGCTCGGTCACCAGCGACCAGACCGGAACGGCACGGGTCAAGCGCGGCATGGCCGAGATGCTCAAGGGCGGCGTCATCATGGACGTCGTCACCGCCGAGCAGGCCCGTATCGCCGAAGGCGCCGGCGCCGTCGCGGTGATGGCGCTGGAACGGGTGCCCGCCGACATCCGGGCCCAGGGCGGGGTGTCGCGGATGAGTGACCCCGACATGATCGAGAGCATCATCGCGGCGGTCACCATCCCGGTGATGGCCAAGGTGCGCATCGGGCATTTCGTCGAGGCGCAGATCCTGCAGAGCCTCGGGGTGGACTACATCGATGAGTCCGAGGTGCTCACCCCGGCCGATTACACCCACCACATCGACAAGTGGAAATTCACCGTGCCGTTCGTGTGCGGAGCCACCAACCTCGGCGAGGCGCTGCGCCGGATCACCGAGGGCGCGGCGATGATCCGCTCCAAAGGCGAGGCAGGCACCGGTGACGTCTCCAACGCCACTACCCACATGCGTGCCATCGGTGACGAGCTGCGCCGCCTGGCCTCGCTGCGCGAAGACGAATTATTCGTTGCGGCAAAGGAACTGCAAGCGCCCTACGAACTGGTCGCCGAGGTGGCCCGGGCCGGCAAGCTGCCGGTGACGATGTTCACCGCCGG
>JBDTKT010000137.1:0-4025 GCA_039935195.1 Mycobacterium sp. | reverse complement strand
GTGCACACCGCGACCACGATCGCCACCGGACTGAGCATCGCGAAGGACAGTGCCTGCAGTCCGATCACCACTACCACCGCAGCAACCCCGAACGGCCCGGTCGAGCCGTCACGCATCACCCGCAGCGACTGCTCTGCCGGCCGGAAGCAGCCGAGTCCGTCGGCGGTGTCGGCCACTCCGTCGATGTGCAGGCCGCGCGTCGCGGCCAGCAGAGCGGCCACCGTCAGCAGTCCCGCCAGCGGGTTGCCGGCACCGAATGCCAGCCCGGCCGCCCAAGCCACCGCCGCGGCCAGCGCACCGAGCGCGACACCGACCACGGGTAGTGCCGTCATCGCGCCGCGGCCGATTGGGCGGTCGGCGCCCGGTACCGTCAGCACCGTTTCGAACGTGAGCGCCGCCGCCAGTGAACGGATCACTCGCGGGGACCGTCCGAGCCGGCGGGCCCGGACACCCCGGCCTCGGCGAAGGTGGCCATCGACGACAGGGCTGCCACCGCCGCGCGCAGCACCGGTAGTGCCAGCGCGGCGCCGGTGCCCTCACCCAGTCGCATCCGCAGATCGAGGATCGGTTCCAGTTCGAGTGCCGCGCAGGCCAGCGCGTGCGCAGGTTCGGGGGAGCGGTGTCCGGCCTGCCACCACAGTCGCGCACCCGGTGCCAGCCGTTCGGCGACCAGGGCGGCGGCTGTCACCGCCAGTCCGTCGAGCAGCACCGGTGTTCGTCTGATCGCTGCCTGGGCGCAGAAACCTGCCAGTGCCGCCAGGTCGGCGCCGCCGCAGCACCGAAGTAACCCGATCGGATTCGAGTGCTCCGACCGCGACCGGAACAGGGCGTTGCGCACCGCCGCGGTTTTGCGTGCCCAACCGGCGTCATCGATCCCCGTCCCGTAGCCGACCGCTTCGACCGGTTCCACCCCGGTCAGGGCTGCGATCAGAACCGTTGCCGCGGTGGAGTTCCCGATTCCCATATCGCCGGCAATGAGCAGATCCGCGCCGGCATCGACCTCTTCGTCGGCGATCCGGCGGCCCGCAGCGACCGCGGCGACGACCTCATCGGGCGTCAGTGCGTCCTGCACGGCGATGTCGCCGCTGCCGCGGCGCACCTTGTACGCCCCGATCTTCCCCGGCAGCGGGTCGGCGTCGACGGCCAGGTCCACGACCCGGACACCCGCCGCGGCGATGTCGGCCAGCGCGTTGATAGCCGCGCCGCCGTCGACCATGTTGGCCACCATCTGCGCGGTCACCTCCGCCGGGTAGGCGGACACCCCGGTGCGGGCGACACCGTGGTCACCGGCGAAGACCACCACTCGGGCACGTTCGAACTGCTTTGGTGGGCAACACCCCTGGGTGGAAGCCACCCACACCGACAGCTCTTCCAAACGGCCCAGCGAACCCGGCGGTTTCGTCAGGGTGCCCTGACGGGTCCGAGCGGTCGCGGCGACGGCCGCATCGGGAGGTGACACCGGTGCGAAGTCCATAACATTCCTACCTTCGGGCCTTCGGGCCGTCGGCCCCGGCCGAGCTCAGTCGACCTGGTCGCCGCGGCGGACCTGCGCGCGCGGCGCCCGCATCCGGCGCATCTGCGAAGCGCGGCTGACGCCGTAAAGTCCTAGCTTCCAACGACTTTCGAGGTTGTCGGGATACTTGGCGTCGACCAATTTGCTGATTTTACGGCCCAGCACCACCCCGTCGACTGCCATCAGAACCATCAGCAGCATCATCGCCGGCGAGATGTAGAGCTGAATCTGGGGAACCGCCATCATGACGAACAGCAGGCCCAACGCTGACGGCATGAAGAGCCCGAGCACGTTGTAGCGGGCGTCGACGACGTCCCGAACATAACGCCGAACCGGCCCTTTATCACGCTCTAGCAGGTACGCCTGGTCGCCGGCGAGCATCCGTTCGCGGCGACCGGTCATTCGCTGCCGGCGATCGGCCTTCTGGGCCAGGCGATCCTCCCGACTGAGCTTGGGCCCGGCCAGGGTCTTGCGCCTCGCCCGGGCCTCGGCAGAGGTCATCGGTGCGGGCGAAACCGGCCCACGGCGGCGGGCGGCCTTATTGCGCTTGGGTGTGGGTCGGCCCTTGGGTGCGGTGGCGTGGGGGCCGGCGGCGGAGCCTTCTTCGGTGGCCGCCGAGTCGGTGATCTCGACGGCGACACCGACAGATTCGGCGCTTTTCCTGCGACCCGGCAACTTCACGTTCGACAGATTACTTGCCCGAGGCCTGCAGCGGTCCGCTCGGCTCTATACCCTGCCGGTATGGGTGGCGTGGGAGTGTCTGCCGACCCCGAGGTTGCGGTACTGCGGGTGCTGATCGCACCGGACTGCTACGGCGAGAGTCTGACCGCGGTGCAGGCCGCCGCAGCCATCGCCGCCGGGTGGCATCGGAGCAGGCCGCGGGATCAGCTGACGATCGCTCCGCAGTCCGACGGCGGCCCGGGTTTCGTCGCGGTGCTGGCCTCCCGACTGGGGGAGGTACGCAGCCTGCGGGTGAGCGGCCCGCTGGACGCCGAGGTCGATGCGGAGTGGGTGTTCGACCCCGAGTCAAAGACGGCGTATCTGGAGTGTGCCCAGGCGTGCGGCCTTGCCCTGCTGGGCCGCCCGCCGTCACCCCGCACGGCGCTCGCCGCCCACAGCAGGGGAGTCGGGCAACTCATCGCCGAAGCGCTGCAGTCCGGGGCGCAGCGGATCGTGGTCGGGCTCGGCGGCAGCGCCGGCACCGACGGAGGGCGAGGCATGGTCGACGAACTCGGCGGCCTGGCCGCCGGCCGCCGGCGCTTGGCCGGCATCGAACTCATCGCCGCCTGCGACGTCGAGTACCCGCTGCTGGGGCCGTGGGGGACCGCACGGGTGTTCGGTCCGCAGAAAGGCGCCGACACCGTCACCCTCGTCGTGCTTGAACGTCGCCTTGCGGAATGGGCGGTGCAATTGGACCGCGCGGCCGGGCGAGCGGTCAGTGCGGCATCGGGGGCCGGTGCGGCCGGCGGCATCGGTGCGGCGCTGCTCGCCCTGGGTGGAACGGCCGAATCCGGCGCGGAGATCGTCGCGGGCCACACCCATCTGAGTGCGGACATCGCCGCCGCTGATCTGCTGGTCACCGGCGAGGGCCGGTTCGACGAGCAGTCACTGCACGGCAAGGTGGTCGGTTCACTGGCCAACGCGGCGCACTTGCTGCGGGTTCCGGTGCTGGTGCTGGCCGGCCAGATCAGCCTGGACGAACAGGCCTTGCGGTCGGCGGGTGTCTTCGCCGCCCGCGCGATCGCCGACCACGCCGGTTCGGTGGGCCTTGCGCTGGTCGACGCGGCCAACCAGCTGATGGGCCTGACGTCGGCGACCGCGGCGCAGATTGGGAAACGGCCGGCCGCCCCCGAATAGGCCCGAGAGACCGAATAGCCGCGCAGCCGACTCCCCGCCGAAGTCTCCGCAGGGTATCGTCGGAGAGGTGGGCTTTCAGTGCTGTTGAGAGTCGCGCAGACCCCACCCCTGATTAACCGTAATAGGGAGATGTCATGACTGTTCAGGACCTGTCGACTACCGAAGATGGCGGCGTGGTTTTGACCGCTGAAGCCGCGGTCAAGGTGAAGTCGCTGCTCGCCCAGGAGGGCCGTGACGACCTGACCCTGCGCATCTCGGTCCAGCCGGGCGGCTGTGCGGGACTGCGCTACAACCTGTTCTTCGACGACCGCACCCTCGACGGCGATGTGATCATGGAGTTCGACGGGGTGAAGCTGGCGGTCGACCGGATGAGCGCGCCGTACCTGGCGGGGGCGCACATCGGCTACGCCGACCAGATCGACAAGCAGGGCTTCACCATCGAGAACCCGAACGCCGGCGGATCGTGTTCGTGCGGCGACTCGTTCAACTGATCGGGTACACCCCGGCGTCGTAGCTGGGTTCTGCGGCGTTCGTCGCACCCCGGGACCAAAGTCACGTCGTGATTTGCTCTGTGCGGTCCGGCTGCGTACCGCAGCACCGGTGACGGGCCTTGAATCCTGGACCGTTACCGTTGGGGATTCATGGCCAGGCCATT
>JBDTKT010000136.1:0-10067 GCA_039935195.1 Mycobacterium sp. | reverse complement strand
CCGCCGGCTGCGCCGTTGCCGCCGGCCCCGCCGATCGCGGTGCCGCCGGTGCCGCCGAGTTGCCCGCTGCTGGCATACCCGCCTTGGCCGCCGAGACCGACGCCACCGGTACCACCCCCGCCGCCAGCCGCACCGGCACCACCGACACCACCGACAGCACCGGCCCCACCAACGCCGTTGCCACCGGGACCGTTGGGACCTCCCAGACCGCCGGAGGAGTCACCAGTGCCACCGTGGCCACCGACGCCACCGACCGTGCCGCCGCCGGGCGCGGTGCCACCGGCCCCACCGGCTCCACCGGCTCCACCGGCAGTGCTGTAACCATGGTTGTCAACGCCGTATCCATCGGCGTACTCGTTGACGCCATTTCCGCCGTTGCCCCCGCCCTGGGTGGCAGAGCTGCCAGCGCTGCCGGCGGTCCCGTCAGGGCTCTGGTAGGTGCCGTCGCCGCCGTTGGCCGCGTAGCTGGTCGGGGCCTGCGCGGCGGGGTTGACACCCTGGGCGCCGGGTCCGCCAATGCCGCCAATGCCGCCCGCCCCGCCGTTGCCGACCGTCCCGCCGTTACCGCCGGCTCCGCCGGCGCCACCGGTCATGGCGATGCCGGTCGCGTTGGCGCCGGTCCCGCCGGCCCCGCCGTTGCCGACACCGGTGGGCGCGGCGCCGGCCGCGCCGTTGGCGCCCGGCGTCAAACCGGTGCCACCGGCACCACCGTTTCCGCTGATGCCGTTGTTACCGCCGTTGCCGCCGGCCCCGCCATCGAGATGAGCCGCATCACCGGCACCGCCGACACCACCGTTACCCGGCGTGCCGGCCTCACCGCCGACCCCGCCGGCCCCGCCGACACCGGTGGCGCCGACGCTGCCGAACAGCGACGCGCCGGTGCCGCCGACGCCGGCGTTACCGCCGACCCCGCCGCTAGCTCCGTTACCGCCGTCACCGGCGTTACCGCCGGTGCCGCCGGGAACCGATCCGACCGCCCCGTCGGCGCCCGTGCCGCCGGCCCCGCCCGTGCCGGCGGCCCCGCCGGCCCCGCCGGCCCCGCCATCACCGATCAGATACGAACCGCCACCACCGGCACCACCGTTGCCGGCGTTACCGCCGATCGTGCCGTTCGCGCCGTTCCCGCCCGGAGCAGTGCCCGCTGAGCCGGCCGCACCGGTATAACCGGCCCCGCCGACCCCGCCGTTACCGCCGTTACCCATCGCACCGATACCAAGAAGGTCCTGGAAGTTGCCGGTGTTACCGCCATTGCCGCCGTTCCCGGCGGCAAGACCGAGGGCCCCGATCCCGCCGTTTCCGCCGAGTCCACCGTTGCCCATCCACTCGCCGCCGTCGCCGCCGTTGCCGCCGTTAGCGCCGAGGCCACCGGCTCCGCCGTCGCCGCCGTTGCCGATCCCCCCGGCATTCCCGCCGTCACCACCGGCCACGCCAACGTCAGTACTCGTCCAGCCGGCCCCGCCGTCACCGAACAACGACCCGCCGCCGCCACCATCGGGATTCAATTCACTGGTCCCGGCGGTACCGTCGCAGATCAGTCCGCAAAACTGTCCGAGGGCTGACGCTGGGACCAGCGAATTAATGAAGTTGTCGAACTGCATACCGGACGAGCTGTGGATGAAGTCTTCGATGGCCGTGTGCAGCGGCAGATAGAAGCCGGTCTGGAACGCCTCGGCGATCGGGTTCGCGCCGGCTGCAGCAGCCGCGGCCGACGCCGAGTCGCCCGGACCGCCGAACAACACGCCCGGATCGACGGTCGAGTTTGAGGCAAGAGCGCCCGTGATCGCCGCGTCACCGCCAGGTAGGTGAAGGTCAAGATTGCCCCAACTGCCGGCGTCGAAGAGAGCGCCCCAGGAGCTCGGGTCGAACAGATCGTCGAGATCTGCGCGCGCCGCCGGCGTGACCAACGGGGTCATTCCGAAGGTCAAAAACGCGCCGATAACGCTAACCGCACCCACCGCGCGACGGCGTGCCTTGGCGTTACGTGAACGGTGCTGCTCTCCAGTGCGGTACTTATGTCCCTTATTAGACATTTGTTAGCCTCTGCCTCTACGTTGTATTAGAAGAACATGTACGCGAACGTGGTATTTAACCTCCGTAAGACGTTAGTTTCTCAGCAAGCAAGTGTCAATTGAAATACTCGAAGTCATCTAAATCATGCAAAGTCATCAACATGGATGGGCAACACACTGCGTGGGTAACGCGCTCCCTAGTAGTGCGACGCTGCTCACCGCTAGGATTATCGGCAATCTGTGATGCCGTCCGCACGCCAGGATGGGCAGTCGCATCCGGCACGGTGACCCTTCCGGAACCTGAATTAAACCGATGCGCGTCTTAAGTCCATAGTGGCGACGGCGGCTCGATCGGCAGGCGTAATTCAATGCGCGCAGGGGATAGCGCCGTCGGGCCGGATCGGCTTGACCCCTCCGAGGTCGGAGCGGTGGCGGTGCCGGCGCCGCTGCTTGATGTGTCGGCGGAGTTGTTGACGGTTGACGGCGGGGTGATTTTGTCGTTGAGGGGCGGCAGGTAGTAGTCGCCACCGATCACGATGCGAACATCTCCGGGATCGACGGGCGAATCGGGGTGGCCGGTGATGTCGATGTTGAGCAGCGTGGCTACGGCGCCATCGAAACCCAGTCGGGGAACCCGGTCGGGTCGTGGCGGCCCAGCACGCCGTGCTCGTAGAGCCCCCAACCCTCCACCGGGGCGCCGTCACCGTCGCGGCACACCGCCCGGCCGACGTGGTCGATGACCCCGAACCCGGATCGGGCGATGATCGCCGGGTCGGTCATGTCGTAGGTCACCCGCTCGGTGAATTTATTGCCCTTCCACATGCCGTGCAGCCAATCCGGGTCGCCGCCGTACCCGCCGCCGACATGAATCGGCACCGGCAACTTCGATTCCACCTCGAAGGCCACCGGGGTGCCGTCGGGCCGGGTCCCCTGGATCGTCGCCCCGGTCGGGATGCGGGTGCCGGAGTGGTAACGGGTGCTCACCCGCGGCCAGCCCAGTTGCTCGACCCGGCCGTCGCGCCACACCCGGGTGCAGTCGTTGAGCGAGCGGAACCCGTCGGGCTGCTCCTGGATGATCATGATGACGGCGAAGTCGTCGAACGCGATCGGCACGTACAGCCACCACATGCCCTCGAAGGGTGGATCGGCGGGCCGGCCGGCCGGCTCCGGCTCGCCGACCGGGCGGATTCCCCAGGACCGGTCCCGCGACCCGATCCAGGTGGCCGGATCGACGGTGATCTCCTCACCGTCGATGGCGATGTGGCCGCTCCAGGCGCCCAGTTGCGCGAAGCGCTGGGCGTTCAGTGTCACCCGGTTACCGGACCTCAACACGTGCGGCTGTTCCTGGACCGCGTCGAACAGGCCCTGCCAGCGCAGGTCGACCGCGATGCCCTCGGTCTCCTCGCACACGACCCGTAGGCGGCGCAGCGGCTCGGTGACCTCGATGCGGTACGCCCCCACATGCGGGTGCAGCCGGTCGGAGTCGATGGCATCGGAGAAGTGCACCGCGGTCTGGGTATTACCGCCCGAGCCGTACTTGCCGCCTCCGCGGCGGGCAACCAGCACGAAGGCGTCCTTGACGCCCAGGTTGGGGTAGTAGCCGATCCCGGTGATGAGAAAGATGTCGCCGGTACGGTCGTGAGCGTTGAGGTAGGCACGGTCGTAGAAGTTGCGGTCCGACGAGCCGGGCAGGGCGATCGGCTGGGGCAGTTGGTGCACCGGGTATTCATCGAGGGGACCGAGCATCAGTTCTGTTCTCCGATCAGCCGTTTCAGTAAACCGGCGTGGTAGAAGAGGGATTCCGGACAGGTGGTGGGATCGTCGGGCTTGGGAACCTCACCGAAATGAATGCGTCGCGCGCCGGTGCGCATGAACACCAGCGCCCAGATCAAACCCGCGTACACGTAAAACCAGTGCAGGTCAGCCAGTTCGACGCCGCTGAGCCGGGTGTAGGTGGCACGCACCGCGTCTTCGGTCAACACGTCGGGCAGGCCCGGCAACGTGGCCAGCCCGGCGAGTTCCTGAAAGACCTGGTGGGCGAAGATCAGCCACGCCACGTCGAATTCACGCGGTCCCAACGTCATCATCTCCCAGTCCAGCACCGCCACCGGCTTGAAATCGCGGTAGAGCACGTTGCCGATGCGCGAGTCGCCCCAGCACAGCACCGGTTCCCGGCCCGCCGCCTCGGTCGGCCAATGAGCCTCCAGCCAGCCGAAGACACGTTCCAGCAACGGTGAACGGCCGATGTCGCCGACCGCGAAGTCGTACCAGGACCGCACCCAGTCGAAGTGCCGGCGCAACGCGGTGTCACCGGAGGCGGTCTCACCCAGGAACGCGAACGTGACCTCGGGGTGGGGAATCGAATGCAGCTTGGCAAGGACCTCCACGGTGGCGTCCTGTAATTCCCGCTGTTTATCGGGAGCGGCGTCAGCGAACCAGTTGTTCCCGAAGGTGTAGGGCATGACGTCGGGCGGCACCTCGCCGTCGACACGGTCCATCAGGAAGAACGGTGTGCCCAGCACCTGGCCGGTAGGTTCGATCCAGCGCACCGGCGGGACCGGGACATCGGTGAGTTCGCCGACCCGGCGGATCACCTCGAATTGGTGATCGAGTCGGTAGGTCGGGAACACCGGGACGTCCTCGGCGGTCGGCGCGACCCGCATCGCCCAGCGCTGGTGCATTGGGGCGCCGTCCTGTGTCCAGCGACCGGACAGCATGAGCGTCTCCGACGACATGCCGTTGGTGTCGACACCGTTCTCCAGGGTGATCTCCGGTGTCGGCCCGCCCGGCAGCACCGTGGAGAGCCAGCGAGACATTACCGTGGGCAAGGTGGTGATATCGCGGCTGGAACGTTGCAACCGGCCGACGTCTGTCTCCACGGTCGGTTGGTCGGCCACGATTTCGTCCTCCGTCTGTGTAATTACGATACGACAGGTAGCGTTATGAAAGCAGATTCAACTCCGCTTGACAAGTCCCCGGGGGCCGGACGGCCGCGGGATCCACGGATCGACGCTGCCATATTGGCGGCGACCGCGGACCTGCTTGAGCAGATCGGCTATTCGAACCTCACCCTGGCCGCCGTTGCCGGCCGGGCCGGAACGACCAAATCTGCCCTGTACCGGCGGTGGTCGAGTAAGGCCGAACTGGTGCACGAAGCCGTCTTCGCGGTGCCGCCCAGCGCGCTGACAGCGTCGGTCGGACACGTCGCAGGTGATCTCCGGGCGATGATCGCCAGTGCCCGCGACGTATTCACCCGCCCGGTGGTGCGTGCCGCGCTGCCGGGACTGATCGCCGACATGGCTAACGACGCCGAACTCACCGCCCGCGTGCTCGGCCGGTTCGAGGGCTTATTCGATGTGCTGCGGCAATGGGTGTCGGGCGCGGTGGATCGCGGCGAGGCGCGCGCCGAGGTGGACCCGAACCGGTTGCTCGAAGTGATCGGCGGCGCAACGCTGTTCGGGCTGATGCTGCGACCGGACGAGGACCTCGGCGGCGACTGGGTGGACCAGACCGCCGCGATCGTGGCACACGGTGTGATGGCCTAGCTGTGATCTCGGAACTGCTGCCGTTTCCCACCGACTGGCGCTGCGCGCTGGTGCTGGTTCCGCACCCCGACGATCCCGAGTACGGCGTCGCCGCTGCGGTGGCCAAGTGGACCACCGCCGGCAAGTCCGTCCGGTACGTGTTCGCCTGCCGCGGGGAGGCCGGCATCGCGGGCCTGCCACCCGAGCAGGCGGGGCCGATCCGGGAATCCGAGCAACGGCGGTCGGCGGCGATCGTCGGTGTCGACGCGGTCGAGTTCTGGGACTTCCCGGACAGCGAAATCCGCAACACCCCGGCGCTCCGCGCCGCGATCGCATCCGTTATCGGTAGCACCGAGCCCGACATCGTGGTGACCCTTTACGGTGGGGCAGAGTGGGATTCGGGTATCCCCAATCAGCGGGACCACATCGAGTTCGCGGCCGCGGTCATCGCGGCCTACGACTCGCTGGCCCGCCCGCCGGCCTGGCTGTTCGTCAACGGTCCGCGACCCACTCACGGAGAGGCGGTGGACGGCTACATCGACGCCGCCGTCGACGCACTGGCCGCGCACCGGGCCTATTTGTCGGTGCTCGACCCGGCGACCCCGGTGGTCGAGCAGGCCCGCCGGCAGGTCGACTTGGCCACGCCGCAGATCGACGGCCACCGGATGGTGGGATTCGTGCTGGAGCGCTCCGCCGGTTAGCGGATCAGTGCACGAATTGTGTTGCGGAGCCGACCAGATCCAGCACGGGCTGTGGAACGACACCCAGCAGCACGGTGACCGCGGCGCACACCGCGATCGCCGCCTTGCTCCACACGCTGGGAATCACCAACACCGGCGGGTCGGCGGGGGAGTCCGTGAAGAACATCAGCACGATCACCCGGACGTAGAAGTAGGCGGCAACAGCGCTGGTGACCACGCCGATCACCACCAACGGGACCGCGTCGCCCTCGGCGGCGGCTTTGAACACCGCGAACTTACCGATGAACCCGCCGGTGAGCGGGATGCCGGCAAATGACAGCAGAAACATCGAGAACAGCAGGCCCACAATCGGATAGCGCCGACCCAGCCCGCCCCACCGGGCCATGTCGAGTTCCTCCTCGCCGCCGCCGCGCCGGATCAGGCTGACGATGGCGAATGCGCCCACCGTAGGGAAGCTGTAGGCGATCAGATAGAACAGCGTTGAGGACACGCCGTTCGGCACCGCGGCTAAAACCCCGGTGAGGATGAAGCCGACTTGGGACACCGAGGAGTAGGCCAGCATCCGCTTGATCCCGGTCTGGTTGATCGCGGCGACGGTGCCGATCACCATGGTAAGGACCGAGATCAGCCACAGCAGCGGCCGCCACTGGTCGTGCAACGCCGGCAGCGCCACGTAGATGATGCGCAGCATCGCACCGAATGCGGCGATCTTGGTGGCCGCGGCCATGAATCCGGTGATCGGCGTCGGGGCGCCGACATAGACGTCGGGAATCCAGGAGTGGAACGGCACCGCGCCGGTCTTGAAGAACAACCCCACCAGCACCAGTCCGGCACCGGCCAGCGCCATCGGATCGGTGCTGTGCCCGGCTAGCCCACGCCCGATCTCGGGCACCGACAGCGAACCGGTCACCCCGTAGAGCAGCGCGATGCCGAAGAGGAACAGCGCCGACGAGAACGCCCCCAGCAGAAAGTATTTCAGTGCTGCTTCCTGCGACATCAACCGGCGATACCGGGCGAGTCCGCACAGCAGGTACAGCGGCAGCGACAGCACTTCGAGCGCGACGAACATGGTCACCAGGTCGTTGGCGGCCGGAAACACCATCATGCCGCCGGTCGACAGCACGGCCAGCGGGAAGACCTCGGTCTGGATCACTCCGGCCCGGGCCGCTTCCATCTCAGCGAGTCCACCCGGAACCGCGGATGCCTGCGGGGTGAACGAGTCCAGGCCAATGGGGTGGGAGGCCGTTGGCGGCGCGGTCGCGGCACCCGGACCGCCCTGTTTCGCCGGGGCATTGGCACCGATGTTGCGTTCCGCGATGAAGATGACGGCCATGATCCCTACCAGCAGCACGGTGCCCTGCAACACCAGCGTGAGCCGGTCGATCGCCACCGCGCCCAGCACGGCCGTCCGGCCGGATGCGGGAACCTTGTCGCCCAGCGCAACCACGGCGATGAACGCGGCGACCAGGCCGCCGATGGACAACAGGACCTGGGCGCCGTAGCGCGCCCGGCGGGACAGTATCGCCTCGAACAGGACCCCGGTCACCGCCGTGCCGAAGACGATCAGCATCGGCAGTATCAGGGCGTATTCGATGTGTGGTGTCGGCATGGCGGACATGGTTACCGGGCCCCCTCGGCGGTCGACGGCGACGGGTCGGTCTGACCGATCGTGGTCAACGTGTGATCGACCCCGGGGTTGATGATGTCCAGCACCGGTTTCGGGTAGAAGCCGAGGAACAACAACAGCGCCAGCAGTGGTGCGACGACGACGAGTTCGCGGGGCACCAGGTCGCGGAGACGTTCGTTGCCGCGGCTGACCGGCCCGGTCATCAACCGCTGGTAAAGCCAGAGCATGTAGATCGACGACAGCACCAGGGCGGTGGTGCCGATCGTCGCGGCCAGCCAGTACCGGGGGAAGGTGCCCAGCAGTACCAGGAATTCGCTGATGAACGGCGCCAGGCCCGGGAGTGACAGGGTGGCCATCGCCGCAACCAGGAATGTTCCGGCCAGCACCGGGGCCACCTTCTGCACGCCGCCGTAGTCGGCGATCGCGCGACTGCCGCCGCGTCGGGAGATCAAGAAGCCGGCGATGAGGAACAACGCGGCGGTGGAGAGCCCGTGGTTGACCATGTACAGCGTCGAACCGCTCTGTCCCTGGCTGGTCTTCACGAAGATGCCCAGGATGATGAACCCGAAGTGCGAGATCGAGGTGTAAGCGATCAGTCGCATGATGTCGGCCTGACCGACGGCGACCAGCGCACCGTAGACCACACCGATGATGGCCAGCACGATGATCATCGGGCGGAAATACGTTGCGGCGTCCGGGAACAGCTGCAGGCAATAGCGCAGCATCCCGAATGTGCCCACCTTGTCCATCACCGCCATCATCAATACCGCGGTTGCCGGGGTGGCCTCCACCGCGGCGTCGGGCAGCCAGCGGTGGAACGGCCACAGTGGGGCCTTGACCGCGAACGCGAACATGAAACACAGGAACAGCGACTTGAGGACCATCGGGTCAACCGTCGTCGAGCCTGGCGAGAAGGTGGCAACCACTGCGCGGAAGTCGAACGTGCCCCCAGCTGATCCGACGCTGTGCTGGGCGGTCACCACGTACACCCCGATCACCGCGGCCAGCATGATCAAGCCGCCGAACAGGTTGTACAGCAAAAACTTCAGTGCGGCCTGCGAGCGCCGCGCACCGCTGCCGAAGCCGCCGATCATGAAGTACATCGGGATCAGCATCGCTTCGAAGAACACGTAGAACAGCAGGATGTCCAGCGACACCAGCGAGATCAACACCATCGACTCGACGGTCAATGTCAACGCGGCATAGGCGTGCGGGCCGCGGCTGCGCTCGCCGCCGTCATTCCAACCGGCCAGCATCAGCAGCGGTACCAGCACGGCGGTCAGCAGTACCAGCACCACCGCGATACCGTCCACCCCGAGCGAATAACCGGCGCCGAACGTCGGTATCCACGAATGGGATTCGATGAACTGGTACGGGGCACCGCCGGCGGTGCTGTCGAAACCGACGGTGACCGCGATGGCCACCGCGAGCACCCCGACGCTGACCGTAAGCCCGGTCCATTTGGCCAGCTGCCGCCGGCCGGCGGGCAGCACGATGACCAGCGCGGCGCCGGCTGCCGGGAGCAGCCACAGCAGGCTCAGCAGCGGAAACGCGGCGTTCACAGCTGCGCCGCCAGTATCACCGCGACAACCAGGACCGCACCGGCGCACATGGTCAGCGCGTAGGAGCGGACGAAGCCGGTTTGCAGGCCACGCACCCGATCCGAGGCGCGGCCTACCAGCGCGGCCAGTGTGTTGACCGAGCCGTCCACCACCCGATCGTCAACCTCGACCAACGCGTGCGCCAGGTGGTCACCGGGACGCATGAACACCCCCTCGTTGAATGCATCGCCGTAGAGATCACTGCGGGCGGCGACGGTCAGCGCCGATACGTCGGTGGGCGCGATGACCGGTATCGGCTTGGTGGCGTACATCCGATAGGCGACGAAAGCGCCGGCCAACACGACCACCAGGGTTACGGTGCCGCTCGCCCAGGCCGGGATGGCGTGGGCCACCTCAGGGCTGCCCGCGGGGCTTACCACCGGCTCCAGCCAGTGCTGCAACGTTCCGCCGATCGCCAGCAGGCCTCCGGAGAACACCGCACCGACGGCAAGTGCGATCATCGGCCAGATCATCACCCGCGGCGCTTCATGCGGATGCTGCAGGGCCAGTTCCGGTGTCACCTCGCTCTGGTCGCTCGCCCACCGTCGTTCGCCATGGAAGGTCATCAGCATCACCCGGGTCATGTAGAAGGCGGTGATGCCGGC
>JBDTKT010000135.1:0-6967 GCA_039935195.1 Mycobacterium sp. | reverse complement strand
GCCGAGGGCCAGATCGAGGCTGTTGATAGTGGTGCCCGCCGGCAAAATACCTGAAACCAGCGGGATCAGGCTATCGAGGTTAAGGTCGGCGCCGTTGAGGAATCCGTCGAGCGGGCTGGCGAGAATCTGCTGGAAGCTGTCGCCGTCGCTGATGCTGTTGCTCAACGCCACCCAGGGGCTGAGCATGGGTCCCAGAGAGCCCATGATCATGGCGGAAGCCGGCGAGGCTAAGAAGTTGAGGATCGGCGTTATCGTCTCAAGGTCGGTGCCGGCCGGCAGGAATGACCCGATGTCGCTGAGGATGAGGTTGTGGCCGGCGGTGATGAAGCCGCCACTGATCCCGCTGATGTCGAGTTGGCTATTGATGGTGTGGTTGAGCACCGACTTCACGGTGTCGTCGTCGGCGTTGAGCAGTGTGTAGGCGGACATCACAGCCTTGAGGTGTTCCTGCATGTCGTTGGTCACGCTGGTGATGCTCGATGGGTCGTTGAGCACGCTCTGCATGGCGTCGTTTTGGTTGACGATGGACTGTTGCAGCCCCACGAAGGGGGCCAGGCCGAAGTTCTGGGTCAGCTGCGTGGAGTTGGTGCTTGCTTGGTTGAACACGTCCGTCCAAGCGTCGCCGGCGGTGAGCTGTACCGCCCGGGACTGAATGTCCGGCAGAGCAGGCAGCGACGCGGCCACCGGGGTGACGGCGAACAGTCCGGCGCCCACGATGGCGACCCCGACGGTTGCGTAGGGACGAAGTGTGTAGTACATCGATATCTCCTCAGCACTGTTGTTCATTAGAAGCAGCGTTGTTCGTTAAAGGGGGTGTCGCGGATAAAATTAGCTGATGAAATACTTAACGTCAATATGTATTTTTAACTTTTTCGGTGTACATTTCTCGAGTTCCACGGAAGTTCATCCAAGTTGACTGGTGTGGATCACAGGAAACTGACTGTGCATACCGTGAGTACGTTTTCGTGGTGGTTAATAACGGATTAGTCAACAAATCATGGTCCGCTGGTGGGCCGTGGTATGAGTGGCAGATGCGAATCGGTGTGCAGCTCGCGTACTCCGGCGGGTTCAAGGACGCGGTCAAGCAGGTCGTCGAGCTGGAGCAGGTCGGCATCGATGCGGCCGTGGTCGCCGAGGCCTACTCGTTCGACGCGGTCAGCCAGCTGGGCTATCTGGCGGCCCGGACCTCCACCGTCGAGTTGGTCTCTGGAATCCTGCCGATCTACACCCGTACCCCAGCACTGCTGGCGATGACCGCCGCCGGCCTGGACTTCGTCTCCGACGGCCGGTTCCGGCTGGGCCTCGGCACCTCGGGGCCGCAGGTGGTGGAGGGCTTTCACGGGGTGCCCTTCGACGCCCCGCTGGGCCGCACCCGCGAGGTCGTCGACATCTGCCGGCAAGTGTGGCGCCGCGAACCTCTGCAGTACCAGGGCAAGCACTACCAGCTGCCGCTGCCAGCGGATCGCGGCACCGGGCTGGGCAAGGTGCTGAAGATGATCAACCATCCGGTACGCGAACGGATCCCGATCTCGATCGCCGCCCTGGGTCCGAAGAACGTCGCACTGACCGCCGAGATCGCCGAGGGCTGGCAGCCGGTGTTCTTCTACCCGGAGAAAGCCGCCGACGTCTGGGGTGCGGCCCTGGCCTCCGGCTTTGGCAAACGCGACCCCGCCCTGGGCCCGCTGGACGTGATGGTGGGTGTGTCGCTGGCCATCGGCGACGACGTCGAAGATCGGCTGGCGTGGGTCAAACCTCAGCTGGCGCTCTATATGGGTGGTATGGGCGCACGGGGCCGTAACTTCTACCACGACCTGGCGACCCGTTACGGGTTCGGCGAGGTGGCCAACCGGATTCAGGAGCTGTATCTGTCCGGGCACAAGACCGAGGCCATCGACGCGGTGCCCGACGAACTGGTGCGCGCCGTCTCGCTGATCGGCCCGCGCGGGTTCGTCACCGAGCGGGTGGCCGCCTTCGCCGCGGCCGGGGTGACCACCCTGCTGGTGCAGCCGGTGGCCGCCGAACCAGGCGAAGGTGTGCGATTTGTCGAGCAGTTGCGTGGGCTGCTGGCCGCCTGAGCTGCATGGATTCAGCTAAGGGTCGTCGGTGGCGGCGTGGTCGATTTCCGCCAGGAGTTTGTCGGGGTGGTGGCAGGTGTTGACCCTCGATTGGCCGTGGTCGAGGTGAGCGGGCGGAACGGTTTGGATGGTGCCGTCGCTGCGTTTGCGGGTTTTCCAGGCGCCTGAGGTGATGATTTTGTGGTGAGGGCCGCAGCGCAGCGTGAGCTCGTCGATCGTCGTGCGGTGGGTTTGGGCGTAGTCGGTGACGTGGTGGACTTCGGTGAGGTAGCCGGGTACATCGCAGCCGGGGTGGGTGCAGCCGCGGTCACGCGCGTAGAGCGCTAGGCGTTGGCCTGCGGTGGCGATGCGTTTGGCGTGATGCAGGGCGACTTCTTTGGCGCCGTCGTAGACCCGCAGGTAGTGGTGTGCGTCTGATGCCAGCCGGATCAGGTCGCGCACGGGGAGCCAGGTGCCCCCGCCGGTGATCGCCTTCCCGGCCGCAGCTTCGAGGTCTTGCAGGCTGACCGAGACGACGACGGTGGCCGGCAGTCCGTTGTGCTGGCCGAGCTGGCCGCTGGCGAGCAGGTTGCGGCCCATCGCGAACAGCGCGTCGTGGTTGCGTTGCCCGGCTGAGCGGGTGTCGTTGTCGATGGCGGCCTGGCCGGGGCTGCCGTGCAGGCAGGGGATTTCATCGGCGGGGTTGCACATGCCCGGTGCTGCCCAGCGGGCCAGGACTGCGTCGAGGGTGGCACGGGCCTGCGGGTCCAGGTAGCCGTTGATCGGGCTCATCCCGTCGGGGGTTTGGCGGCCCAGGATCAGGCTGCGCCGCCGGGCCCGGTCGCTGTCGGAGAAGTTGCCGTTGGGGTTGAGGCAGTCCATCAGCAAACTGGCGAGTTTGGTCAGCTCGTCGGGGCGGTGCGCAGCAGCCAGGCCGGCTAGGTGGGCTTCGGCGTTGGCGCGGGTCTCGCCGTCGATGTCGACGGGCAGCTGGTGAAAGAAGTCACGGATCACCTGCACGTGGGCCGGTCCCAGGTGCCCGGCCCGTTGGACTGCGGCCGTGGCGGCGAGCACCGGTTCCAGTAGTTGGCCGGTCAGGGTGCAGCGCGGCCCCAGCTCGGCGGCCTCATCGACGCGGCGTTTCGCCTCCCCGCGGGTGATGTGCAGCCGGTCGGCCAGCGCCCAGTGCAGTTTGCCACCCAACTCGGTGGCGTCGGCCTGCTCGGCTACCGTATTGATCAGCGGGTGCTCAATAGCCGGCAGCCGGCGCCGCAGTCGCTCGCAGCGGCCCAGCAGGGCTAACCGTTCCGGGGTGCTCAGCGCGTCGAACGACAACTCCAGGGCCCGGTCCAGGTCAGCTTCGAGGGCTTCGAACACCTCGACGACATCTTCCCGGTCAATCGAACGCATATTCGAATAATATCGACCCGCGGCACTACCGGCACCTCACGCGAGACGTTTTGTGGATCAATCCGCGTCTGTGGATAAGGCTCATCCTCACAGCACCGAACTCCAGGATTCAATGGCCTCTGGTTTCCGTCGGAACCGCTAGGAGGTGGATCAGTCCCCGACGGCCCTATCGCCAGCCCGTGCGACGAGCCAGCCGACATCGTCCCAGCTCGTTGCCTACTCGCGGGAGCGCACTTACCGGCCAACCTGGGGCACCTCGTCGGCGGCGATCTCGCACGGGGTCTTCTCGGCACCGTCGTGCGGTGGCTCGGCCGGTGAGTCCTGCGACGGCGGCGTGGCCTGCTGATCCGTCGGCACCGTGGCATCGGCGGGCGTGGCATCGGCGGCTGCGGCCGAGGCGGGCCCTTCGGCCGGTGTGGCCGACTCATCGGCTACCTGCTCAGCCGCATCGGGATCGCCGTCGGCACCGTCAGACTTGTCAGCCTCGGCGGGCTCGTCAGCCTCGTCGGCCTCGTCGCCGGCGCCGGTTTCACCGTCGAACGGCTCACCGAATCCCGGGTCCGCGGGCCCGGTGTCGGCCGCCCCGAGCAGGCCGCCGAGCGCATCGACGATGCGCGGAATCAGACCGCCGAGCGCGCCGCCGGACAACCCGCCGGCGCCCGGCAGGCCGAAGCCACCGGGCACACCCGAGTCGCCAAGCCCGCCCGAGTCACCGAGCCCGCCCAATTCACCAGGCATGCCCAATTCGCCGGGCATGCCCAATTCGCCGGGCATGCCGGCGGCCACCGGCCAGTCGCTGCCAACCGGCGGATCACCCAGTGGGCGAGTGACCGCCGCTGCGACAGGGGCGGGCCGGATCATCGGCGGGTCCACGGGTGCGACGGCGCCCGGTCCCTGTGGGGCGGCCGGGGCCGGCCCGTCGGTCCGGTAGTGCGGGCCGAGTCCGCCCGGGATTCCGAACACCACACCCGGCCGGGGCGCCACCTCGGTGGTGGCTGTGTCATAGGCAGCCGCCACCGCAGCCCGGACCGACCGCATGGCGGCCAGCCAGTCAACGCCGATATCGCTGTCCACATAGGGCCGTACCTGATGGTCGATCACGTCGCCTGCTGACCGCGAATCGCCCGTCCCGAATGTCACGGTGTGCGCCGCAGCCAGCCACACCGGCCGCTGCGCACAACTGCGATCGTCGATGTTGACCGTGGCCGTCACCTTGTCGTCGATCAGCCGCCACAGATCATCACGCAGCGTCGCGTATGCGTCGGCGGCCGCACGGAGCCCGGCGGCCATCGTGTCGCCGGTATCGCAGTGTCGGCGCAGAAACTCCGCCGCGGCGTCGGCTCCCGGCCCGCACCAGGCTGCCGCCAACTCCCCGAGTTGGCGGCGCTGCACCCGCGACGCTTCCTCGGCCGCACCGACCGCTGCCCACAACTGCGTGCAGTCGCCGTCGAGCAGCCGCAGGTCCAAGCCGTCCTCGCTGTCGTACCAGTCGGGGATCTGCCGGTCGTACGCGGTGAGGTCGCCGTGCTGGTAGCCGAGCCGCCGGCAGGCCGACACGTAGATCTGGTTGTGCTGCAACGCTACTCGGCCGTCCGCCAGCCGCGCGGGCACGTCGAATAGTTCGGCCACCTCAGCCCACCCGGTCCTGCGCAGAGCGTTCGGCGTCGCCGTAGTCGGCCACCCCGGTGCGCAGCGCGTCCGCCACCTCGGCGCTGGCCCGCGACCACCGGGTCAACTCGCCGGCCCACCGGTCCACCGCCCGGCGCAGCGCGGCCCCACCGGCCGCATGTGCCCGCCCGGCACTCGCCGCGTCGAACGTCAACCGGCTCAGCCGGACGGCCGCCGTGCCATCGATGAGCGCTGCGGCAGCGTCGAACCGGTCCGCGACCGTGCGCAGCGCGTCGCTGTCGACGTAGACGTGTTGTTGCCCCATACCTGGTATGACGGCGCGCGGCACCGTTCCGGTTCCCTGGGGTCAGTTCTGGGCGCGCACCGTTTCGGCGACGGCCACCGCAATCTGGCGTGCGGTGTCTTCGTCGGCCGCTTCCACCATCACCCGGACCAGCTGTTCGGTTCCCGAGGAGCGCAACAGGATTCGTCCCGTATCGCCAAGTTCATCCTCGGCGCGCCGCAGTGCGATGCGCACCGCGAGCTGTTCGACGGCGGCGGCCTTGTCGGTGACCTCGACGTTGATCAGCACCTGCGGCAGCGTGCGCATCACCGATGCCAGGCCGGCCAGCGAGGTGCCGGTTTCGGCGATCCGCGACATCAGCCGCAGCCCGGTGATGATGCCGTCGCCGGTGGTGGCCAGCCCGGGCAGCACGATGTGGCCGGATTGCTCACCGCCGAGGGCGTAGCCGCCGGCACGCAACTGCTCCAGCACATAGCGGTCGCCGACGTCGGTGGTATGCAGGGTGATACCGGCTTGGCGCATGGCCAGGTGCAGCCCGAGGTTGCTCATCACGGTGGCCACCAGGGTGTTACCGGTCAGTTCGCCGGCCTCGGCCATGGCCAGCGCCAGCACCACCATGATCGCGTCGCCGTCTATCACATTGCCGGTGGCGTCGACGGCCAGGCACCGGTCGGCGTCGCCGTCGTGCGCCAGGCCCACGTCGGCACCGTTTGCCAGCACCGCGGCGCGCAGTGTGTCCAAATGCGTTGAGCCACAACCGTCGTTGATGTTCAGGCCGTCGGGCTCGGCGTTAATCGCGATCACCCGAGCCCCGGCGGCCCGGTAGGCACGCGGCGCCGCCTCGGATGCCGCGCCATGGGCGCAGTCCACCACCACGGTCAGGCCGTCCAGCCTGCTGCTGGTTGCGGTGCGGAGGTGACGCAGGTAGCAGTTCATCGCGTCGGCCGCATCGACCACCCGGCCGACCCCGGCGCCGACCGGCCGCAGCCCCGGCCCGGCGGCGACCAGTTCCTCGATCCGGTCCTCGGTGGCGTCGTCGAGTTTGTGACCGCCCGGCCCGAAGAATTTGATGCCGTTGTCGGGCATCGGGTTGTGCGAGGCGGAGATCATCACGCCGAAGTCGGCCTCGTAGGCCGCAGTCAGGTAGGCGACCGCCGGGGTGGGCAGCACTCCGGCCCGAAGGACGTCGACCCCCTGGCTGGTCAGCCCGGCGATGACCGCGGCTTCCAGCATCTCACCGCTGGCCCGCGGGTCGCGGCCGACCACGGCCACCCGTCGGTCGGTTCCCTCGGCAAGCCGGCGCGCCGCCGCGCCGCCCAGTGCGAGGGCGAGTTCCGCGGTCAGTTCGCGGTTGGCGACCCCGCGGACGCCGTCGGTGCCGAAAAGCCGACCCATAGCTATCCTTTTCTGCCGCGCACGCGCGTATTCGTCCCCCCGCAAGCGGGAGGTACGCCCAGCCGACATGCCGGAGCATGTCGACCACGACGCACGCGCGCGGCCAGGACGTGACCGTCGATCAACGCTTGCTGTACTGCGGAGCCTTGCGGGCCTTCTTCAGACCGTACTTCTTGCGCTCGGTGGCCCGCGGGTC
>JBDTKT010000134.1:0-24579 GCA_039935195.1 Mycobacterium sp. | reverse complement strand
TACAGCGCCGCCAAGGCCGGCCTGGAAAACCTCACCACAACACTGGCGGTGGAGTGGGCGCCCAAGGTGCGGGTCAACTCGGTGGTGGTCGGCATGGTTGAGACCGAACAGTCCGAGTTGTTCTACGGCGACGCCGACTCGGTGGCCGCCGTCGCCGCCACCGTGCCGCTAAGCCGGCTGGCCAAGCCCGCCGACATCGGTTGGACGGCGGCGTTTCTCGCATCCGACTTGGCGTCCTACATCAGTGGCGCCGGCATCGAAGTGCACGGCGGCGGCGAAATTCCGGCATACCTGCAAGCATCGAACGTCAACAAGTAAGTCGGCCCAAGAAAGAGGGAGCGAGCACATGGGACTACTCGACGGCCGCGTGGTCATCGTCACCGGAGCGGGCGGGGGAATCGGGCGGGCGCACGCGCTGGCCTGCGCCGCCGAGGGCGCCCGGGTGGTGGTCAACGACATCGGTGTCGGTCTGGACGGATCACCCGCGGGTGGCGGCAGCGCCGCTCAAGGGGTCGTTGAAGAGATCGTCACCGCCGGCGGGGAAGCAGTGGCCAACGGCTCCGATGTTTCCGACTGGGACGCTGCCGCCGCGCTGATCCAAACCGCTGTCGAGCACTTCGGCGGCCTGGATGTCCTGGTCAACAACGCCGGCATCGTCCGCGACCGGATGTTCGCCAATGTCAGCGAAGAGGAATTCGACGCGGTGATCGCGGTGCACCTCAAAGGCCACTTCGCCACCATGCGGCACGCCGCCGCCTACTGGCGGGCCAAGGTCAAGGGCGGCCAGGCCGACCCGGACAGTCTTGACGCCCGGATCATCAACACCAGCTCCGGCGCGGGTCTGCAGGGCAGCGTCGGGCAGGCCAACTACTCAGCGGCAAAGGCTGGTATCGCCGCGATGACCCTGGTCGCCGCGGCCGAGATGGGCCGCTACGGGGTCAGCGTCAACGCGATCGCCCCGGCGGCCCGCACCCGGATGACCGAGACCGTCTTCGCCGACATGATGGGCACCCAGGGTGACGCCTTCGACGCGATGGCCCCGGAAAACGTCTCCCCGCTGGTGGTGTGGCTGGGCAGCGTGCAGTCGCGCGAGGTCACCGGGAAGGTGTTCGAGGTCGAAGGCGGCAAGATCCGCGTCGCCGAGGGCTGGGCGCACGGGCCGCAGGTCGACAAGGGCGCCCGCTGGGACCCGGCCGAACTGGGCCCGGTCGTCACCGACCTGCTGGCTAGGTCAAGGACGCCGGTCCCGGTCTACGGCGCGTAACGATCTCACCCCCTCGGCCCCGGAGTGCTCATGAGCGAGACGATTCAGCAACTTCTGCGTGAACGCGCCGACGATGACAGCGTCGGGCTTAAGTACAACGGCCGGCAGTGGACGTGGGCCGAGCATGTGCGTGCGGCGTCTGCGGCTGCGACGGCATTGCTGTCGGTCGCCGACAAGAACAGGCTCATGCATGTCGGGGCGTTGCTGGGGAACACACCGGAGATGTTGACCCAGATGGCCGCCGCCGCGCTGGCCGGCTACGTGCTGTGCGGCATCAACACCACCCGCCGGGGCGCGGCACTGCTGGCCGACATCCGCCGCGCCGACTGTCAGATCGTGGTGACCGATGCGGCGAACCGATCGCTGCTCGACGGGCTCGACCTGCACGGTATTCGCGTGCTGGACACCTCGGCCGACGAGTGGAGTCAGCTGGTGGCGGCGGCACCGCCCGAGTTCACGCCGCACCGTGAGGTGGGCACTATGGACACCTTCATGATGATCTTCACGTCGGGAACCAGCGGAAATCCCAAGGCGGTGCAGCTGTCGCAGTTCATGGTGTTGACAGCCGGAAGGGCTTTGGTGCAACGGTTTTCGTTGACGTCTGCCGACACCTGCTATCTGTCGATGCCGCTGTTTCATTCCAACGCGGTGGCGGGCGGTTGGGCGGTGGCACTGGTGGCGGGTGCGGCGATGGCGCCGGCGAAGTTTTCAGCGTCGAGCTTCTTAGCTGACATCCGTCGCTACGGGGCCACCTACATGAACTACGTCGGCAAGCCGCTGGCCTACATCCTGGCCACTCCCGAGCGGCCCGACGACACCGAGAATCCGTTGCGGGTGGCGTTCGGCAATGAGGCCAGCGACCGCGACATCGAGGAATTCCAGCGACGCTTCGGCGCCCAGGTGTGGGACGGCTTCGGCTCGACGGAGAACGCCGTGATCATCACCCGCGAGCCCGGCACCCCGAAGGGCTCGATCGGCAAGGGATTTTCCGGCGTCGCGATCTACCACAGCGCGACCGTGCAAGAGTGCGCGATCGCGTGTTTCGACACCGACGGCAAGTTGGCCAACGCCGATGAAGCCGTCGGCGAACTCGTGAACACCTCGGGCACCGGCTTTTTCACCGGCTACTACAACGACGACGCCGCCAACGCCGAACGCATCCGCCACGGCATGTACTGGTCCGGGGACTTGGGCTACCGCGACGCCGACGGCTGGATCTATCTGGCCGGCCGGACCGCCGACTGGATGCGCGTCGACGGCGAAAACCTGGCGGCGGCCCCGATCGAACGAATCCTGTTGCGGCTGCCCGAATGCAGCCACGTCGCGGTCTATGCGGTGCCTGACGCGTTCGTCGGCGATCAACTCATGGCCGCGATCGTGCTCAACGAGGGCGCGACGCTGACACCCGCCGCGTTCGAGGCGTTCCTCAACGGTCAGCCGGACCTGTCGTCAAAGGCCCGGCCCCGCTACGTGCGCATCGCGGAAAGCCTGCCCGAAACCGCGACCCACAAGGTGCTCAAACGCGAACTGATCGCCCAAGGCCCGACCGCGGGCGACGGCGAACTGTGGGTGCGCGACCCCCGTGGAACCGCCTACACAACGGCGTAACGGTCAGGCAATACCGGCGGCCTGCTCCAACTCGACAAGCGCCAATTCGATCGCGTCGGCCATCTCGTCGATGTCGTCGGCTACCTCCGGGGTGGTCACGAAACCGAAATCGATGTCGTCCACATAGGAAAAACAGGTGATGTTCAGCGCCACGTCCATCACCGGCGGACCGAGCGGCGTCAACGACTCGAGCTTGGCGCCCGCCATGTACAGCGGGAACGGCGGCCCCGGCACGTTGGACACGACGAGGTTGATCGGCGCCAGGTTACGCGATAGCCCGCTGGCCGTGTACGCGCGCGCAGCCAACTGCAGCAGCCCGGGCGGCGTGGTGTCGGTGAGCCCCATGATCTGATGCGCTGACAGCGCCTTGGCCATTTCCTTTGCGTTCTGGGTGCTTTCGTGGATCGCCATGATCCGCTCACCCGGGTCCGCGATGTGGGTGGCCAGCGACACGGTCATCGAGCTGACCTTGTTCCCGACTTCCGCACTGGTTTTGTCGGTGCGGGTGGACACCGGGATCTGGGCGATGAGCGGCTTGTCCGGCAGCTCACCGCGCTTTTGCAGGTAGCTGCGCGCGGCACCGGCGACAACGGCGAGAACCACGTCGTTCAGCTTCACCTCGTACGCGTCTTTGACGGCCTTGACCCTGGATAGCTCGATCCGGGTGCCGGTCACCCGTCGGTGCGGTGACACCGTTGCGTTGAACCGGGTTTGCGGCGCTTCGAAGTAGCCGGGCGGCTTGTTGACGATGCCGAACGTGGCGAGTTGTTGGCGCACGGTCTGTTCCACGAGTCGGGCAATGCGGTAGGGCGTCTTGATTCCCATGTTGATCAGCGAGCCCAACGCGATACGTTCCAGGCCGGGAAGGCGGAAACCCACCAGCGACCCGATGGTGTCATGCGAGACGGCCCGTGGCTCGCGGGTGACATCGAGCAGGATCTCGCCGAGACCCGCGCCGGACACGCCGTCGATGATGGCGTGATGCATCTTGGTCAGCGTTGCAAGCCGGCCGCCTTCTAGGCCCTCGATCACCCATAACTCCCAGAGCGGTCGGGAACGGTCGAGCTTGTAGGACATCAGCCGGCCGGCGAGTTCTTCGAGTTCCTTGCGTCCCCCGGGAGCGGGGACACCGATGCGGCGGATGTGGAAATCGGGATCCAGTTCGTCGTCTTCGACGAACCACGGCCGGTCCAGTCCCAGCGGGCTGCCGACGACCCGCCAGCGCAACTGCGGCATCTGCGGTAACCGCTCGATGATCAGTGTTCGAATCCGGTCGAAGCTGAAGTCCGGTGCATCGGTGGGATCGCAGATCGCCAACGCTCCGACGTGCATGTGCCAGCCGGCGGTCTCGGCGTACCAGAACGCCGCGTCAATGCCGGAAAGTCTCTTCGCTGCGGTCACCGTGATCTCCGTATCGTGTCGCACCAACCAGGCATTCGATTAGTTGCTACAAATTTTATAGACATTCCCGGCCCCGGGGACAGCGGAAGCGGAGAAGCGGGTAGATAGAGCAGCGCGCGGCCCTTGGTCACAACGACGCGACGGCCGCGGCGACCGTCTGGCCCACCTCGCTCGGCAGCCCTGTCGCGTCGGCCGTCGCGTTGGCGAAGTCACTGATCACCGCGAGTGGGAATTGAGCTGTCGCCGTGAAGACGTCACCGAAACCTGACTGAATCGTGTTCATGATCGCCGTGTTATCGCCGGTCAGGAGCGCTTCCCAGATGTGGTACGCCGCCATTTGGGGCGCGGTGATCAAGTTGCGCAGGTCGACGAAAAGTTCGGTCGGCAATCCCGGATCCTGCGGGACGGCTTGCCCGTCCCAGCTGACCAGGTTCCAGCCGTCCTCGGGATTGCCCTGGATTTCGACAATGCCCGTGTAGGGCAGCAACTCACCCGTTTTGAGCACCTGCGTCAGCACGAGCGAGAAATCGGGGTTGTTGACGTTCATCAGCGCCCAGATCGCGATCGAGCCCTCGTGTGAGAACACCGCGTCAGTGCTGTTGTCGGCACCGCCGGCGGTGTCGGCGTTGTAGATCGTTTGCACAGCGTCGCCGAAGCGGTCCTGAAACGCCATCCCGTCGAAGTCGGACGAGCCCAACTGCGGCACGGAATATAAGCCGAGCGTCCACAAGAACGGGGCCAGTGCATACAGGGCGGCCCCAATGGGAAGGTCCCCGACGTTCACCGGTAGGCCGGCGAAAATGCCGGCGTCGATCTCGTTGAGCCCGGAAAAATCGTGCACGGGTAACCCCAGCAGCGCGGACAACGGGGCCGCGGACTCCTGCGCCCTGGTCATCGCCGAGGCATAGATCCCGTCGATGCCGTACCCCGCGAGTACGTGGGCGATGCTGTCCGCCTGCTGCACACCGTCGACAGTGAGTGGCGGTCCGGGCACCTCGTTGTTGATCACCAAGTTGTCGCCGGCTTCGCCGTGCCGCACGAAATCCAGCGTTATCGACTCCGCAGCCCAGGCGCTCGCCGCCCCGAAGAAAAGCAGGGCCGTCGCCAGCAACGCGACGGCGATATAACGCAATCGCTGCTTCGGTGATGGGCGCGCGGACCGGTACTGGCGTCGACTGGGCATTGCGTCTCCATCCGCCGCGCCGCAGATCAGGGCGGCGTCACCGTATCGCAGATCACGACCGGGATCACCCGATCGGTCCAGGACTGGTAATCGGCGAATGAGGAGTAGATCGCCACCAGTTCGGGCCAGTACCGTTCACGCTCGGCTGCGGTGGCGTCCCGCGCGGTCAACGACAGCACCTCGTTGCGGATCTGTACCGACACCTTCGGGTTGGCCTTGAGGTTCAGGTACCACATCGGGTTGTCGGTGCGCCCGCCCTGGGAGGCCACCAGCACCACCCGGTCGCCCTCGCGCAGGTATAGGAGTGGGCTTACCCGCGGTTGTCCGGTTTTGCGGCCGATGGTGGTGAGCAGTGCCACCGGAGCTCCCTGTAGGAAGGTGCCACCGATCCTGCCTCCGCTCGCCTTGTACAGCCGGGCGTTGGTCTTCGACATCCACTTGATGATGTGGCCGGTAACTGCGGAGTTCAGTGCTTTCGGCTTTTTCACGGGTACCCCTCAGCGCTGAATGAACGGGCGGATGTGAGCCCGGATGTGGTGAATGTTGCCGTCGGCGGCCGGAATCTTGAACGTCTCGTCGACGTGCGAGCAGGCCCGCCACCCGGCGAGCGACGGCTTGGTGATCACGTCGTAGACCGCGCGCACGTCGTCGCCGTCGACGCTGTATTCCGGCGGCGTCGTCGCCTTGATGATCCGGAACTGCGGTCCACGGTTCAGGCTGCGGCGCAGGTGATTTCCGGAAAAGCCGGTCTTGAATCCGGCTTCGATGCGGGTGCAGCCCGGTGCGAACGGGACATCACCAGCCCGGTGGGTGACCAGCGCGTCGATGTAGGACTGAGCGATGGCGATGCGCTCGGCGTCGGACAGCGCAGGCATTAGATCCGCTCGATGATGGTGCCGGTGGACAGTGCGCCACCGGCACACATGGTGATCAGTGCGGTCGACTTGTCGGTGCGCTCCAGTTCGTGCAGCGCGGTGGTGATCAACCTACTGCCGGTGCAGCCCACCGGGTGGCCCAGCGCGATCGCGCCGCCGTTGACGTTGACCCGGTCCATATCGGGATTGTGCACCCGCGCCCAGGACAGCACCACCGACGCAAAGGCCTCGTTGATCTCCACCAGGTCGATGTCGCCGATCTTCATCCCGGCCTTCTCCAGCACCTTGGCCGTCGACTGTACCGGACCGTCCAGGTGGTAGTAGGTCTCGGCGCCGACCAGGACCTGGCTGACGATCCGTGCCCGCGGTGTGAAGCCTTGCGCTCGCGCCACCGCTTCGTCCATCCAGAGCACGGCGGCCGCCCCGTCGGAGATCTGCGACGAGGTGCCGGCGGTGTGGATGCCGCCCTCGATCACCGGCTTGAGCTGGCTCAGGCCCTCCAGGGTGGTGTCGCGGAGCCCCTGGTCGCGCGAGACCATGTGCAACTCGGCCGTGGGCTGCTTGTTCTCGTCGATCACCGGCGCCTCGATCGCTGAGATCTCCCGGTCGAACCGGCCCTGCGCCCACGCCTGCTTGGCCAACTGCTGGGACCGCAGGCCGAATGCATCCACGTCGGCGCGGGTGATGCCACGGCGCTGGGCGATCCGCTCGGCAGCCTCGAACTGGTTGGGCAGGTCGACGTCCCACGACGCGGCGCGGGCACCGCCGCCGTTCTCGCCCAGACCCACCCGGCTCATCGCCTCGATGCCGCAGGCGATGCCGACGTCGATGGCGCCGGCCGCGATCAGTGCCGAGATCAGGTGGTTGGCTTGCTGACTGCTGCCGCACTGGCAGTCAACGGTGGTGGCTCCGACGTGCTCGGGCAGGCCGGCGACCAGCCAGGACTGCCGAGTGACGTTGTTGCCCTGTTCGCCGTACTGGGTGACACAGCCGCCGATAACCTGCTCCACAGCGCCCGGGTCGATACCCGCTTTGGTGACCACTGCCTTCTGTACCGCACCCAGCAACTCGGTGGCGTGCAGTCCGGACAGCCAGCCGTTACGTTTGCCGATCGGACTACGGGTGGCTTCGACGATGACAGGATTACCCATGGAGCCAGGCTAGAACACGTTTCATTACTATGACAAGCGACGATGCGTCTACGCCTTTAATCTATGGTGAGGCCGTGTTCTACTGCTACTAGAACGCGTTTCAATTTAGGGAGTCTGCCGATGTCGAATGTCAACCTGCCGCCGGGGTTCGATTTCACCGATCCGGACATCTATGCCGAACGCCTTCCGGTCGAGGAGCTGGCCCAGCTGCGCAAGGCCGCGCCGATCTGGTGGAACGATCAGCCGGACGACAAGAGCGGCGGTTTCAAAGACGGCGGCTACTGGGTGGTGACCAGGCACGTCGACGTCAAGGAGATCTCCCGGCTCGACGACGTGTTCTCCAGCGAGCTCAACGGCGCGATCCCGCGCTACAACGACGACATCGCGCGGGAGAACATCGACCTCGGGCAGGCGATCATGCTCAACCAGGATGCGCCGCGACACACCCGGCTGCGCAAGATCGTCGCGCGTGGCTTCACCCCGCGCCACATCATGCCGCTGCATGACGAACTGCAGGAGCGTGCGCAGTCCATCGCCAAGGAGGCTGCGGCGAAGGGCACCGGTGACTTCGTACTTGAGGTGGCTTCCGAGCTGCCTCTGCAGGCGATCGCCGGCCTGCTGGGGGTGCCGCAGGAGGACCGCGGGAAGTTGTTCGAATGGACCAACCAGATGACGTCCTACGACGACCCGGAGTACGCGCACTTCGACCCGAACAACTCGGCGATGGAGATCATCGCCTACGGCATGCAACTGGCCGAGATCAAGCGGCAGAACCCCGGCAAGGACATCGTCACCACGCTGGTCGAGGCCGACATCGACGGGGAGAAGCTCACCGACGACGAGTTCGGTTTCTTCATCATCCTCTTGGCGGTGGCCGGTAACGAGACCACCCGCAACTCCATCACCCAGGGCATGATGGCGTTCACCGAGCACCCCGACCAGTGGGAGCTGTACAAGAAGGAGCGTCCGGAGACCGTCGCCGATGAGATCGTCCGCTGGGCTACCCCGGTGACATCGTTCCAGCGCACCGCGACCCGGGACTACGAGCTGTCCGGGGTGCAGATCAAGAAGGGCCAGCGGGTGGTGATGTTCTACCGCTCGGCCAACTTCGACGACGAGGTGTTCGACGACCCGTTCAGCTTCAACATCATGCGTGACCCGAACCCGCACGTCGGTTTCGGCGGCTCCGGTGCGCACTACTGCATCGGAACCCACCTGGCCCGGATGACGGTCAACCTGATGTTCAACGCGATCGCCGACCACATGCCCGACCTCAAGCCGCTGGCAGAACCGGAGCGGCTGCGCTCGGGCTGGCTCAACGGCATCAAGCACTGGCAGGTCGACTACACCGGAAATTCGCCGGCCGCGCTCTCCAACGACCGCGACTGATCAATCAAGGAGGACTTCGGGTGGACTTCAGTCCCGATCCGGAACAGCAAGCGGTCGCCGACGTCGTCACGTCGGTGCTCGACCGTGACAACACCTGGACGGCGCTGGTCAACGGTGGTGTGACCGCGCTGCCGTTGCCGGAACGCCTCGGCGGCGACGGTGTCGGCCTGGCCGAGGTGGCTACGGTGCTCACCGAGATCGGCCGGCACGGCCTGGTCGGGCCGGCGCTCGCCACGCTCGGCCTGGGTGTGGTGCCGATCCTGGACTTGGCGTCGGACGCGCAGCAGGACCGCTACCTGGCCGGGGTGGCCAAGGGCACGGTGCTGACCGCCGCGCTCAACGAACCGGGCACCTCACTGCCGGGGCGGCCCGCCACCAAGTTCTCGGGTGGCCGGCTGTCGGGCACCAAGATCGGCGTTCCCTACGCCGGGCAGGCGGACTGGATCCTGGTCACCGCTGACAGTGCGGTCGTGCTGGTCTCGACCAAGGCCGACGGCGTGCAGCTGACCAAGACCCCGACCTCCAACCACGGCGACGAGTACACGGTGGTTTTCATCGACGTCGCAGTCCCCGATGCCGATGTGCTGGCCGGCGCCGCCGCGGATCGCGTCAACCAGTTGGCACTGGCGATGATCGGCGCGTTCGCCGCCGGCCTGGTGGCCGGTGCACTGCGGCTGACCGCCGACTACGTCGCCACCCGGGAGCAGTTCGGCAAGCCACTGTCGACCTTTCAGACAGTGGCAGCTCAGCTGTCTGACGTCTACATCGTCTCGCGGACAATCGGTTTGGCCGCGACATCGGTGACCTGGCGGCTGGCGCAGGGCCGCGACGCCGACGACGACTTGGCCGTGCTCGGCTACTGGGTGACCTCGGAGGCAGCGCCGGCGATGCGGATCTGCCACCACCTGCACGGTGGGATGGGGATGGACATCGACTACCCCATGGACCGGTACTTCTCCACGATCAAGGACCTCACCCGCCTATTGGGTGGGCCCGCTCATCGTCTCGACCTGGTGGGAGCACAATGTTCATAGATCTGACCCCCGAGCAGCGCGAGTTTCAAGCCGAAATGCGGCAGTACTTCTCAAACCTGATCTCGGCCGACGAGCACAAAGAGATGGAAGCCGACCGGCACGGCAAAGCCTATCGGGCGGTGATCCGCCGGATGGGATCCGACGGCAAGCTGGGTGTCGGCTGGCCCAAGGAGTTCGGCGGCTTGGGTTTCGGGCCTATCGAGCAGCAGATCTTCGTCAACGAGGCGATCCGTGCCGACGTGCCACTGCCCGCGGTGACGCTGCAGACCGTCGGCCCGACGCTGCAGGTCTACGGCAGCGAAGCCCAGAAGAAGAAGTTCCTGCCGGCGATTCTGGCCGGCGAGGTGCATTTCGCGATCGGCTACACCGAACCGGAGGCGGGCACCGACCTGGCGTCGCTGCGCACCACCGCCGTTCGTCATTCTGATTCACAGGGCGACTACTACATCGTCAACGGCCAGAAGGTCTTCACCACCGGCGGGCACGACGCCGACTACATCTGGCTGGCCTGCCGGACCGATCCCGATGTGCCGAAGCACAAAGGGATTTCGATTCTGATCGCCGACACCAAAGATCCCGGCTACTCCTGGACCCCGATGATCCTGTCCGACGGAGCGCATCACACCAACACCACCTATTACACCGATGTGCGGGTACCCGCCGACATGCTGGTCGGCGAGGAGAACGGCGGTTGGCGGCTGATCACCACCCAGCTCAACCATGAGCGCGTCATGCTCGGCCCGGCCGGGCGGGTGGCCGCCATGTACGACCGGGTACACGACTGGGCGGCCAAGCCTGGCGGCGACGGCGTGATCCCGATCGAGCACGACGACGTGCGGCGCGCACTCGGCGAGATCCACGCGGTCTGGCGCATCAACGAACTGCTGAACTGGCAGGTCGCTGCGTCGGGGGAGATCATCGAGGTCGCTGACGCAGCGGCCACCAAAGTGTTCTCCACCGAACGCATCCAGAGCCTGGGCCGGGTGGCTGAAGAGGTGGTCGGGAGGTACGGCAACCCCGCTGAGCCCCAGACCGCTGAACTGCTGACGTGGTTGGACGCGCAGACCAAGCGGAACCTGGTGATCACGTTCGGCGGCGGGGTCAACGAGGTGATGCGGGAGATGATCGCCGCGTCCGGCCTCAAAGTTCCGCGGGTGCCGCGATGAGCGCTTGCGCGAAGAGCCGAGGACACAGATGAGCGTCGATTTATCTGCCGGCATCGAAAAGATCAAGGCTGCGGCGGCCAGCGAGCCACGTTTCGGCCCGGATCCGGTCAACCAGCCGATGATCCGCCATTGGACCGCCGCGATCGGTGACACGAATCCGATCTACGTCGACGAGGCGGCCGCCCGGGCCGCCGGTCACGCCGGGATCGTGGCGCCGCCGGCGATGATCCAGGTCTGGACGATGATGGGGCTGGGCGGGGTCCGTCCCGACGATGACCCGCTGGGCAAGATCATCGAATTGTTCGATGCTGCTGGCTATATCGGTGTGGTCGCCACCAACTGCGAGCAGACCTACCATCGGTACCTGCGGCCCGGCGAGGAGGTCAGCGTCACCGCGGAGATCACCGACGTCGTCGGCCCCAAGCAGACCGGCCTGGGCGAGGGTTACTTCATCACCCAGAAGATCAGCTGGTGCGTCGGCGCCGAGAACGTCGCCGACATGATCTGGCGTATCTTGAAATTCCTTCCCGCCGAGAACAGTTCAGCCGCCGCGGTGTCGGTTCCCGATGATCTGGATCCGGACAAGATGATGCGCCCGACGTCGTCGCGGGACACCAAATTCTTCTGGGACGGGGTGGCCGTCCACGAACTGCGCATCCAGCGCCGTCCGGACGGCAGCCTGCAGCACCCGCCGGTGCCGGCGCTGTGGAAGGACAAGACCGAAACAACCGACTACGTCGTCGCCAGCGGCAAGGGCACCGTGTTCAGCTACGTGGTGCACCATGCGCCAAAGGTGCCCGGCCGCAGTGTGCCGTTCGTGATAGCGCTGGTCGAGCTCGAAGAAGGGGTGCGGATGCTCGGCGAGCTGCGCAACGTCGACCCGACAAAGGTGAAGATCGGAATGCCTGTTCGCGCAGCCTATCTCGACTTCCCGGCGAGTGACGCCGGAACCGCCTGGACGCTGTACGCGTGGGAGGCGGACGCATGAACGCGCCCACCGTTGGCACCAAGCTGCCCGAGTTGAAAATCTACGGCGACCCGACGTTCATCGTCTCCACGGCGATTGCCACCCGTGACTACCAGGACGTGCACCACGACCGGGACAAGGCGCACGCCAAGGGGTCCAAGGACATTTTCGTCAACATCCTCACCGACACCGGACTGGTGCAGCGCTACGTCACCGACTGGGCCGGTCCCACCGCGGTGATCCGCTCCATCGGGCTGCGACTCGGGGTGCCGTGGTACGCCTACGACACGGTGAGTTTCACCGGCGAGGTGACTGCGGTCGAAGACGGTGTGATCACGCTGAAAGTCTTAGGCAGCAACAGTCTTGGCGACCACGTCGTCGCGAACGCGACGCTGACCATCGGGGAGGCGTAATGCTGTCGGGTAAGGCTGCGATCGCCGGGATCGGCGCTACTGACTTCTCCAAGGCGTCCGGGCGCAGCGAGCTGCGACTCGCTGCCGAAGCGGTGCTGGATGCATTAGACGATGCTGGTCTGGCGCCGTCAGAGGTCGACGGCCTGGTCACCTTCACGATGGACTCCAACATGGAGACGGCCGTAGCCCGCTCCACCGGGATCGGGGAGCTGAAGTTCTTTTCCCAGATCGGTTACGGCGGTGGTGCCGCGGCGGCGACGGTGCAGCAGGCGGCGCTTGCGGTGGCGACCGGCGTTGCCGAGGTCGTCGTCGCGTACAGAGCTTTTAATGAGCGCTCGGAGTTCCGGTTCGGCCAGGTGATGACCGGCCTGACGGTCAATGCCGATTCTCGCGGCGTGGAGTACAGCTGGTCCTACCCGCACGGCCTGAGCACGCCGGCTGCGTCGGTGGCGATGATTGCCCAGCGGTACATGCACGAATACGGCGCCACGAGTGCCGATTTCGGCGCGGTGTCGGTGGCCGACCGCAAGCACGCGGCGACCAATCCGAAGGCGCACTTCTACGGCAAGCCGATCACCATCGAAGATCACCAGAACTCGCGGATGATCGCCGACCCGTTGCGGCTGCTGGACTGCTGCCAGGAGACCGATGGCGGGGTGGCGATCGTCGTCACCACGCCGGAGCGGGCTCGCGACCTGCGGCACCGGCCGGCGATCATCGAGGCGGCAGCCCAGGGTGCCGGCGAGGACCAGTTCACCATGTACTCGTACTACCGCGAGGAGCTCGGCCTGCCCGAAATGGGCCTGGTAGGCCGTCAACTGTGGTCGCAGTCCGGTTTGAAGCCGGCCGACATCCAGACCGCGATCCTCTACGACCACTTCACCCCGTACACGCTGTTGCAGCTCGAGGAGTTGGGGTTCTGCGGCAAGGGGGAGGCCAAGGACTTCATCGCCAACGGTGCGATCGAGCTGGGTGGCCGGCTGCCGATCAACACCCACGGCGGCCAGCTCGGGGAGGCCTACATCCACGGGATGAACGGCATCGCCGAGGGGGTGCGTCAGCTGCGCGGCACCTCGGTGAATCAGGTCGACGGCGTCGAGCATGTGCTGGTCACCGCCGGCACCGGCGTGCCTACTTCGGGCCTGATCCTCGGTTAGCGGCCGGGGCCCGTCCCCGCCCCGCCCAGCCCCGCCCAGCCCAGCCCAGCCAGCCCCGCCCCGCCCCGCCCCGCTTCCCGACCCGCCCCGCCCCGCCCCGCCCCGCCCAGCCCAGCCCCGCCCAGCCCAGCCCAGCCAGCCCCGCCCCGCCGAGCGTGAACTTAGGTTCACACTCGGTATGCGAACGTGCACCTAACTTCACACCCGCGACAGTGACCGCCGGTGAAGTGACGCGGCCGCATACCCATGCAACGCTGCGCCCATGGGGGAGCCGTTCATCGGCAGCGAGGCCACCGGTAGGGGTCTGCTCACCAAGCGGGAGCTCACCGTTGGTCATGTGCGACTGTTCCGGGACGTCTATGCCCCCAAGGGCCTCGATATCACCGCCGCGGACCGGGCCGAGGCCGGTTGGCTGTGGTCGCGTCGGCGCGCGGTGGTCGCAGGGTTCTCGGCAGTGGCATTGCACGGCGGCAAATGGGTGGAAGTGACCCGACCGGCCGAACTCATCCACGACAACCGGCACCGGCTCCCGGGACTGCTGGTGCGTGCTGACACCGTTGAGCCCGACGAGGTCCAGGTCATCGCTGGCGTACCGGTGACCGTCCCGGCCCGGACGGCACTCGACATCGCGTGCTGGTATCCCGCCATGGTGGCGGTGCCCGCGATCGACGCACTGGCCCGCGCAACCAACTTTCCACTTGCCGACGCGGAACTGCTGGTGCAACTGCACCGGGGCCGGCGCGGTTTGCGCCGGGCCCGGACCGCGCTCGATCTGGTCGATGCCGGCGCGGAGTCGCCGAGAGAAAGCTGGCTGCGCCTTGTCCTGGCCCGCGCCGGACTGCCCCGGCCGCGGACGCAGATACGGGTCCGCGACCGGCACACCGGCAAGGTGGCGTACCTGGACTTGGGGTGGGAAGACCTCAAGGTCGCTGCCGAATACGACGGCGAGCACCACCGGACCGACCTCCGCCAATACCGCCACGACGCCGAGCGTCATGAAATGCTGCAACGCCTCGGCTGGATCGTGATCAGAGTGCTCGCCGGCGACCGAGAGCATGACATTGTTCGCCGAGTCCGAGCCGCCCGGGCTCGCGCGGCGCCGTCGCCACGGCAACGCGCCGAGCGTGAAGCCAGGTTCACCCGCGACCATCCAGCGTGAACCTAACTTCACGCTGGGCGCGAAAGCTGGGCGCGAAAACTGGATTAGCGAAAGCTAGGCGCGCAACAATTCCACGCCGTCGAGCACGGTGACACCGTCGCGCTGCGGGGCGATGACGGACCCGACCACGCGGTCGCCGTCGTGCCACAGCCGCGCCCGCAGCGTCTCGCCGGGGAACACCACACCCGCGAATCGGGCGCCGTACGAGCGCACCGCGCCCGCGTCCCCGTCGAGCACCGCGTCGACGATCGTCTTGCAGGCCATGCCGTAGGTGCACAGTCCGTGCAGAATCGGCCGGTCGAAACCCGCGCCGGCGGCGAAAGCCGGGTCCGAGTGCAGCGGGTTACGGTCCCCGCACAGTCGGTACAGCAGCGCCTGCTGGGGCAGCACCGGGATGTCGATCTCGAAATCGGGGGAGCGGTCTGTCGGCGCAGTCGAAGCGGAAGATCCAGCCGGCCCCCGCTCACCGCCGAATCCCCCTTCGCCGCGGGCGAAGATCGACCGGCGCTGCGTCCACAGTGGCGTGCCGTCGGCGCCAGTCACCGAGGTCTCCAGCACCACCACCGCGGCCTTGCCCTTGTCCCAGACCTCGACGATCTTGCTGACGGCGCGGGCGCTGCCCGATGGCGGCAGCGGTGCGGGCACCCGCACCTGCTCGGAGGCGTGCAGGATCTTGGCCAGGTCGATCTCGATTCCGGGCCAGCTGACCTTCGGCGGTTTGACCTCGTTGAAGGACGCGGCGACGCAACCGAAGGTCGGCAACACCTGCGGGCTGCCGTCGACGACATAGCTGAGCTCGCGCGGGTCCATCGGATTCGCACCGGCGCCCAACGCCAGGTTGTAGAGCTGGACATTGGCTGCGGTCCAGGAGAATTCGGCGGCACCGAACTCGGCGCCCAGTGCGGAATCAAGGTTGATCGGCATGTCTAGGCCCTCTCGGATTGTGAGCCCGCGATGTCGAGCGCAGCCAGGTAACCGAACGTCATCGCGGGGCCGATGGTGCCGCCCGGACCGGGATAGGTGTGTCCCATCACCGGGGCGCTCGCATTGCCTGCGGCGTAAAGACCTTCGATGACGCCGCCGTCGTCGCGCAGTGCCCGCCCGTGTACGTCGGTGCGGATCCCGCCCTTGGTGCCCAGATCGCCGGGCACCATCTTTGCCGCGTAGAACGGCGCCTGGGCGATCGCGCCGAGGTTCGGGTTCGGCTTGTTGGTGGGGTCGCCGTAGTAGCGGTCGTAGGCACTCTCGCCGCGGTGGTAGTCCTCATCGACACCACTGTGAGCGAAGCCGTTGAACCGCTGCACCGTCGTCGCGAACTGCTCAGCGGGCAGCCCCATCTTTTCGGCCAGTTCGGCCAGCGTGTCGGCCGAGACGATGACGCCGGACTCCGTCCACCGCTTCGGAATCCGCTGTCCCGGCTGCAATCCGGCGAAGATGTAGTTGTTCCGGTACCGCTGGTCGAACACCAGCCAGGCCGGGATGTTCTCGCCGGGACCCGGTCCCTGCCCGTGCTCGCCGCCGTACATGTGGTGGCACGCTTCCACGTAGGGCATGGATTCGTTCATGAACCGCTGACCGGACATGTTGACGATGATCGAACCGGGCGAGTTGCGCTCCGAGAGTGCGAACCACGGGGCGCCCGGCAGTGGCACCGTCGGGCCCCACCAGGAGTCCTCCATGAGGTCCAGTGCCGCACCGAGCTTTTCGCCGGCCAGGATGCCCTCGCCGGTGTTGGCCTTGGCGCCGACGGTCCACTCGGTGGTGATCGGCGCACGCTGGTACTTCACCCGCATCTGCTCGTTGTGCTCGAATCCACCGCTGCCCAGGATGACTCCGCGACGCGCCCGGATCAATTGGGGTTCAACGGTATCTGCTTCACCGGTGTTGCGGACGTAGACACCGCGGACCGCGCCGTCCTCGACGTAGAGGTCGGTCAGCGCGGTGTTCAGTTGGACCGGCACCCCGGCACGCTGCAGACCAATGCGCAACGGCGCGATCAGGGCGCGCCCCATGCCGACCAGGTGTTTGCCGGTGGCCTGAGCCCAGATGGTGCGGGCGCCGACTTTGAGGCTGCGCAGCACGCCGCGCGGGTGGCGCTTGAGTTGGTTCAGTCGGACGTAGTCCTGCTGCATCACCACGACGTTGAGCGGCACCTTTCCGTAGGCCGGTTCCAGGCCGTCCAGGTCGGTACCGAGCTTGCGGGCGTTGAACGGCTTCGGCTCGATCGAGCGCCCGCTGACCTTGCCGCCCGGCTTCTCCGGGTAGTAGTCGGCGTAGCCGGGAACCCAGCACATCTTCAAAGGCGAGTTCTTCAGCACGAACGACAGCATCTCCGGGCCGCGCCGCAGGTAGGTGTCGATCTTCTCGGCCGGCACCACGTCGCCGACGATCGTGTGCAGGTAGGTGCTGGCGGCTTCGGCGGTGTCTTTGACGCCGGCCCGCTTGAGCACTTCGTTGTTGGGAATCCACACCCCGCCGCCGGAGCGGGCGGTGGAGCCGCCGTAGTGCTCGGCTTTCTCGATGACGATGGTTGACAATCCCTGGTGGGCGGCGGTGAGCGCAGCGACCATCCCGGCGCCGCCGCTTCCGACCACGACGACGTCATACTCCTGTTCGGCCATGTAGAACACGTTATAGAATTGCCCCGCCCCGCCGCCAGTTGGTCGGTCGCGCCCCCCGCTCCGCTCCGACCGTCTACCCTGCGGGTAGCCCCACCGTGGCGGACGTAACAGCAGGTCGTCGCGTCGGAGTAGAACGCGTTTCAGTTTGTCGGTCCATGATCATGCGTTCTCGCCTTTCATCTGCGTGGGAGGCATGTTTTACTGGCACGAGCATCCATCGTTTTTCCAGATGCCCGTAGTGAGGAGACGCAGCGTGGCCACCCCCAACATTCCCGCCGGATTCGATCCCACCGATCCCGACATCTTCGCGGAGCGGATTCCGGACCGGGAGTTCGCTGAGATTCGCAGGAGCGAACCGATCAAGTGGATCGAGCAGCCTGACGGTGTGGGTGGCTTCAACGATGGTGGTTACTGGGCGATCACCCGGCATGAGGACGTCAAAGAGGTATCCCGGCTCGATGAGGTGTTCTCCAGCGAGATGAACACCGTGATCCCGCGGTTCAACGACGACATTCAGCGCGAAGACATCGACCTGCAGCGCACTGTCATGCTCAACCAGGACGCGCCGCGGCACACCCGGTTGCGCCGGATCATCGCGCGTGGCTTCACCCCGCGCCACATCACGCCGCTGCGCGAACAGTTACAGGAGCGGGCACAGTCCATCGCCAAGGAGGCCGCCGCCCGCGGCAGCGGCGACTTCGTGGTGGAGGTCGCCAGTGAGCTGCCCCTGCAGGCGATCGCCGGCCTGCTGGGGGTGCCGCAGGAGGACCGCGGCAAGCTGTTCGACTGGACCAACCAGATGACGTCCTACGACGATCCGGAATACGCCCACTTCGACCCGAAGGCCTCCGCGATGGAGATCATCGCTTACGGAATGCAGTTGGCCGAGATCAAGCGCCAGAACCCCGGCAACGACATCGTGACCACGCTGGTCGAGGCCGACATCGACGGGGAGAAGCTCACCGACGACGAGTTCGGCTTCTTCATCGTGATGCTGGCGGTGGCGGGCAGTGAGACCACCCGCAACTCGATCACCCAGGGCATGATGGCGTTCACCGAGAACCCCGAGCAGTGGGAGCTTTTCAAAAAGGAACGCCCGGAAACCACCGCCGACGAGGTGGTCCGCTTTGCTACCCCGGTGACGGCGTTTCAGCGCACCGCGACCCGTGACCACGTCCTCGGCGGCACCCAGATCAAGGAAGGCCAGCGGGTGGTGATGTTCTACCGCTCGGCCAACTTCGACGAGACGGTGTTCGAGAACCCGCACGCCCTCGACATCATGCGCGACCCGAACCCGCACGTCGGCTTCGGCGGCACCGGTGCGCACTACTGCATCGGCACCCACCTGGCCCGGATGACGGTCAACTTGATGTTCAACGCGATCGCCGACCAGATTCCGGACCTTGCGCCGCTGGGGAAACCGGACCGGCTGCGCTCGGGCTGGCTCAACGGCGTCAAGCACTGGCAGGTCGCCTACACCGGCAAGGGCTGATGGCCTGTCCCGATAGTCCGGAACTCAGCTGCCGCGGCAGCTAGAACACGTTATAGAATTGTCGGTAGCTGTCTGCTGCCGACCGGGTTCACGATCCCGGTGCGAACTCTAGGAGATTGGGCGAAATGCTGCCTACCACGATCCGCGGCGAGCTGGCTGCCGAGTTGGCGCAGGCAGAACGGAGCCGGCTGGCGATCTCCCCCCTGACGGCCGCGCAACCCGGCATCGACGTCGTCGACGCCTATGAGATCCAGCTGCTCAACATTCGCCAGCGGGTCGCCGAAGGCGCAAGGATAGTCGGGCACAAGGTGGGGTTGTCGTCCGAGGCGATGCAGCAGATGATGGGCGTCGACGAACCGGACTACGGGCATTTGCTCGACACGATGCAGGTGTTCGAAGGCGTCCCGGTCAGGGCTGCCAACTACCTCTACCCGCGGGTCGAGGTGGAGGTGGCGTTCCTGCTGGCCGAGGACTTACCCGGGGCAGGCTGCACCGAGGAGCACGTGCTGGCCGCGACGGAGGCGTTCGCACCCGCGATCGAGCTCATCGACAGCCGCATCGCCGACTGGAAGATCAAGCTCTGCGACACCATCGCCGACAACGCTTCGTCGGCCGGGTTCATCCTCGGCGAGCAACGGGTGTCGCCGGCCGACGTTGATATCCGAGCCATCAATGCCACTTTGACCCGCAACGGCGACATGGTGGCCAAGGGGCGCAGCGACGCCGTGCTCGGCAACCCGGCGACCGCGGTCGCGTGGCTGGCGCGCAAGGTCGAGAGTTTCGGGGTGCGACTCAAAGCCGGCGACATCGTGCTGCCCGGTACTGCCACGCGGGCGATCGACGCCCGAGCCGGTGACGACTTTGTGGCCGATTTTGCCGGACTGGGTTCAGTCCGACTGGTTTTCGAGTAGAGGAGCGCTTATGCCTAACAAAGCGTCAGTCGCGATCGTCGGGTCGGGCAACATCAGCACCGACCTGCTGTACAAGCTGCTGCGGTCCGAGTGGCTGGAGCCGCGCTGGATGATCGGCATCGACCCGGAGTCCGAAGGGTTGGCGCGGGCCCGCAAGCTCGGCCTGGAGACCTCCCACGAGGGGGCGGACTGGCTGCTGGCCCAGGATGCGTTGCCGGACTTCATCTTCGAGGCCACCAGCGCCTACGTGCACAAGGCGTACGCGCCGAAGTACGAGGCCGCCGGCATCCGGGCCATCGACCTGACCCCGGCCGCCGTCGGCCCGGCGGTGATCCCGCCCGCGAACCTGCACCAGCACCTCGACGCCCCGAACGTCAACATGATCACCTGCGGCGGGCAGGCCACCATACCGATCGTCTACGCGGTGACCCGCGCGGTGCAACAGCAGGGCGGCACGGTTCCCTACGCGGAAATTGTGGCCAGTGTCGCCAGTGTCTCTGCGGGACCGGGTACCCGGGCCAACATCGACGAGTTCACCAAGACCACCTCCCGCGGTGTGGAGACGATCGGCGGTGCGCAGCGCGGCAAGGCGATCATCGTCTTGAATCCGGCCGATCCGCCGATGATCATGCGCGACACCATCTTCTGCCAGATCCCCGAAGATGCCGACCGGGACGCGATCACCAAGTCGATCAAAGACGTCGTCGCCCAGGTGCAGACCTACGTGCCGGGTTACCGACTGCTCAACGAACCGCAGTTCGACGAGCCGTCGCTCAACTCGGGCGGTCGCACGGTGGTCACCACCTTCGTCGAGGTGGAAGGTGCCGGGGACTACCTGCCCCCGTACGCCGGCAACCTGGACATCATGACCGCCGCGGCCACCAAGGTCGGCGAGGAGATCGCCAAAAAGATGGCTTCCACGACCACTGGAGGGGCGCAATGACGGACAGCATTTGGGACGTCCGGATCACTGACACGTCGCTGCGCGACGGCAGCCACCACAAGCGCCACCAGTTCGTCCCCGACGAGGTTCGGGCGATCGTGGCGGCGCTGGACCACGCGGGCGTGCCGGTTATCGAGGTGACCCACGGTGACGGCCTGGGTGGGTCCAGCTTCAACTACGGCTTCTCCAAGACTCCGGAGCAAGAGCTGATCAAGCTGGCCGCCGAGACGGCGAAAGATGCCAAGATCGCCTTCTTGATGCTGCCCGGGTTGGGTACCAAGGAGGACATCAAGGAGGCGCAGGACAACGGTGGCTCGATCTGCCGGATCGCCACCCACTGCACCGAGGCCGACGTCTCGCGCCAGCACTTCGGGCTCGCCCGCGAACTGGGCCTGGAGACCGTCGGCTTCCTGATGATGGCCCACACCACCTCGCCGGAGAAGCTCGCCAAGCAGGGTCGGATCATGGCCGACGCCGGCTGCCAGTGCGTCTACGTCGTGGACTCGGCGGGTGCGCTGGTGCTCGACGGGGTGGCCGACCGGGTTGCGGCGCTGGTCGCCGAACTTGGTGACCAGGGCGATGGAGCCCAGGTGGGTTTTCACGGCCACGAGAATCTCGGGCTGGGGGTGGCCAACTCGGTGGAGGCGGTGCGCGCCGGGGCCAAGCAGATCGACGGTTCGGTGCGCCGGTTCGGCGCCGGAGCGGGCAACGCGCCGGTGGAGGCGCTGATCGGGGTGTTCGACAAGATCGGTGTCAAGACCGGGATCGACTTCTTCGACATCGCCGATGCCGCCGAGGACGTGGTGCGCCCGGCGATGCCCGCCGAATGTGTACTGGACCGCAACGCGCTGATCATGGGCTACTCCGGCGTGTACTCCAGCTTCCTCAAGCACGCGGTGCGCCAGGGGGAGCGCTACGGCGTGCCCGCCCACGAACTGCTGCACCGAGCCGGTCAACGCAAGCTGATCGGTGGCCAGGAGGACCAGCTGATCGACATCGCGCTGGAGATCCAGCGCGAGCAGAAGGCAGCCCAGGCCCACTAGCCGGTCGTTTGTCGCGGGTATCGTCGGTGGACATGAGCTATCGATTCCGCGCCGTCGCGGCCGGCGCCGCCGCCGCCGCCGCCGTATTGGTCTTGGCGCCACCGGCCGGTGGCGCACCTGCCCAGCAGTGCGACCGGACCGTCGGCAACTCCGTCGACTCGTATCTGACCCGGCACCCGGACGTCAAGCGCGATCTGAACAAGCGGGCCCAAGCCGAGTCACCGGGCTCACCCAACGCGCTGCTCGACTACCTCAACAGGCATCCGGACGTGCGGCAGGCGCTGATAACGCTGTCGCAGCAGTGCACGTCCTAGCCCGCTCGATGCCGGCCAGGGGCTGATGTCGACCGCTGTCGGTGCCGATGGACATGATGGGGCGGTGACGTCTTCGATCGCACGCGCCGACGCCCAGGTGCTCCTGGAACAGTTGGCCGGGCCGAGTGCGGTGCTGCGCGACGACCAGTGGACCGCGATCGAGGCGTTGGTGGTGCACCGTCGCCGCGCGCTGGTGGTGCAGCGCACCGGGTGGGGCAAGTCGGCGGTGTATTTCATCGCGGCGAAGCTGCTGCGCGCGGGCGGTCACGGTCCGACGGTGATCGTGTCGCCGCTGCTGGCGTTGATGCGCAACCAGGTAGCGGCCGCCGAACGGGCCGGGGTGCATGCCGCCACCATCAACTCTTCGAACGTCACCGACTGGGCCGACATCCAGCGCAGCGTCACCCGCGGTGACCTCGACGTGCTGCTGGTCAGTCCGGAGCGGCTGAACAACCCGGACTTCCGCGACGACGTGCTGCCCGCGCTGGCCGCAGGTGCGGGGCTGGTCGTGGTCGACGAGGCGCACTGCGTCTCGGACTGGGGCCACGACTTCCGGCCGGACTACCGGCGCATCCGCACCCTGATCGCCGATCTGGGTGATGCCGTCCCGGTGCTGGCCACCACCGCGACCGCGAACGACCGCGTTGTCGCCGACGTGGCACGCCAACTCGGGGTCGGCGGCGGTGACACCCTGGTGCTACGCGGCGGCCTGGACCGGGAGTCGCTGCGGCTGTCGGTTGTGAACGCCGGCGGCCCGGCCCGCCGGGCGGCCTGGATCGGCGCCCACCTGGAATCGCTGCCCGGTTCGGGCATCGTCTACACCCTGACCGTGGCCCAGGCTCAGGACCTTGCCGCCGACCTGCGGGCGCAGGGGTTCGCGGTGGCCGCCTACACCGGCGCCACCGAAGCCGCCGAGCGCGAGCAACTGGAGGCCGACCTGCTGGCCAACCGGGTCAAGGCGCTGATCGCCACCTCGGCACTGGGAATGGGTTTCGACAAACCCGACCTGGGCTTCGTCGTGCACCTCGGTGCGCCGTCCTCGCCGATCGCTTACTACCAGCAGGTGGGCCGCGCCGGTCGCGCCACCTCCGCCGCTGAAGTGATCCTGCTGCCCGGTGCCGAGGACCGCGAGGTGTGGCGCTACTTCGCCTCGGTGGCGTTCCCGCCGGAACCGTTGGTACGCAAGGTTATCGACGCACTCGACACCGACCGCCCGCAGTCGACGCCGGCGCTGGAGCCGCTGGTCGACCTGAACCGCAGCCGACTGGAGATGGTGCTCAAAGTCCTCGACGTCGACGGGGCGGTGCGCCGGGTGAAGGGCGGCTGGGTCGCCACCGGCCGACCGTGGACATACGACGAGGAGCGCTACCGCAACCTCGATGAGCAGCGCCAGGTCGAACAGCAGGCCATGCTCGACTACCAGAGCACCGACGCCTGCCGGATGGTGTTCCTGCGCAGCCGGCTCAACGACCCGGCCCTGCGTGACGGCGAGCGGTGCGGCCGGTGCGACAACTGTGCCGGGCCGCGCTTCACCGCCGAGGTGGACACCGCCGCGGCCGAGGCCACCCGGGAACGGCTGATGCGCCCGGGGGTGGAGATCAGCCCGCGGCGGCAGTGGCCGACGGGGCTGGCCAAGCTCGGCGTCGACTTGTCCGGGCGGATCACCGACGGTCCGGCGCCGGGCCGGGTGATCGGCCGGCTCACCGACCTGGGCTGGGGAGCACGGCTGCGGCGGTTGCTAGCCGAACCGGACCGGGAGATGCCCGACGAGGTGGTGGAGGCGGCGGTGGCGGTGCTGGCGGCCTGGGACTGGGACACCCGGCCCACCGCGGTCATGGCGCTGGACTCGACAACCCACCCGGTGCTGATCGGTTCGCTCGCCGCCCACCTGGCAGACCTGGGCCGGCTCACCAATCTCGGCACTCTGCGGTACGCGGCGGGCCGGCGGGCGGCCACCGCGGCGAACTCCGCCTACCGCGTCGCCGCGCTGCACAATTCTTGGGAGCAGCCGGATTCCGACCGGTTGGCCGGCGTCGCCGGCCCGGTGCTGCTGGTCGACGACGTCATCGACACCGGTTGGACGATGACGATGGCAGCCCGGGAGCTCCGCCGGGCCGGGGCGAGCGCGGTGCTGCCGTTCGCATTGGCGGCGGTCAGTTAGCCGCCGACGCGGCAGTCATCGTCGGTGTCAGCGGCGTACCCGCAGCGCCGGCTGAGTCTCGATTGCGTCGATGGTCAGCGCCCGCCGCGCGATCCGCCAACCGGTCTCGGTGTGCCGGTACTCGTCGGCGTAGTGCAGGTACCAGACGAGATCGGTGACACGGCCGTCGCGTTCGGTCCAGTGCCGGGCTACCCCGGTGATGATTCCCGTCGCCGTTCCGTCCGCGCCGGAGCCGGTGTAGACCTCGCCGACGATCGCGTGGTGCGTGCGGATGACGTCGATCAAACCCGCCATCGCGGTGCGCACCCCGGCCGGTCCGTCGTAGCG
>JBDTKT010000133.1:0-6461 GCA_039935195.1 Mycobacterium sp. | reverse complement strand
TGACGCATCGAGACGGCCTCAGGGAAGCGGACGTAAATTTTTCCGTAGTTGCGTTCGCCCTGGGCCTTGATGAACTTGTACAGCCAGCCCAGCCCCTCCGCCGTCTTCTCTCCACCGCGGGCGTAGGCAGCGTATTCGGCCGTCTCGTGCAACTGGTCGAAGCTGATCGAAACGCCTTGCAGCAGAACGTCCTCACTGCGGCCGTCGAGGTAGGCGTCGGCGACATAGGTCATCAGCCCAAGTTTGGGCGGCAGCATCTTCCCCGTGCGTGACCGGGTGCCTTCGATAGACCAGCTCAGGTTGAACCGCTTCTCCATGACGTAGCCGACGTACTCCTTGAGCACGTACTTGTACAACGGGTTGTCGCTGACGTTGCGCCGGATGAAGATCACCCCGGACCGGCGCAGCAGCGGACCCATCAGCCCGAACGACAGATTGATCCCGGCAAAAACGTGGACCGGCGGCAGTCGGTTCTCCTGCATGGCCAGCGGCATCACCGCACCGTCGATGTAGGACCGATGCGAGAACAGCAGTACCGCCGGATGGTTTTCCAGCGCGTTGCGCAGCGCCGCCACCTGGAACTCGTCGTAGTCGATGTTCGGGTCGAACCCGCGACTGAGCATCCTGGTCATCACGCCGACGAGATCGACCGAGGCCCGGCTCCAACCGGTGGACAGCTCATCGAGCATCTGGCCGGCCTCCGCCACGGTGGCGCCCGGAATACCCTTCAGTCCGTCGCGAAACCTGTTGGACGCCAGGATCTCCGGCTTCACCAGTCGCGGAGACTTGTACTGCGGACCGAGAATTCGGTATTCGGCGCGTTCCAACGCCAACATCGCCCGGCGGGTGACGAAATACGCGAAGTCCCGTGGGTTCTCACCGACCGTGTCGTCAGTCCACCGTTGACGCAGTTCACCGACGCCGGCCGATTCGCCAGCAACCACGCGGGCCAGGGACCGCCCGGTGCGCACGATATGGCGCTGTTGGCGCTCGCTGGGCTGATAGGGATTTCTTCCCGGCAGCAATGCGGCCACCCGAGACAGTGCCGACGCATCGCCCCTGGGCAACCAGAACACCCGAACCGGCAGGACCGACCGGCGCTGGTCGCGCTCGAGGTGTTCGACGAGTTGCGCCACCGACGCCGGCAGCGGATCCTCCGGTGCGAGTTGCACCACGTCGGTCTGGGTGTCCGGATGCGCGGCGCGGTAACCGTCCAGCCAGTCCTTGAGCAGTTCCGCCTCGACCGGCGACGACGCGAACGCCAACACCAACGTGTCGCCGGTCGCGGTGAACGTCGGGGTGTCGGTGGCCGGTGTGGTCGTCACTGCCTCCCCTTCGGATGGGGTGCGCGGGTAGTCGACGTCTTGGCCGGCGTCTTGGCCGGAGCCTTTTTGGCCGGAGCCTTTTTGGCCGGAGCCCGCTTCGCGGCGTGCTTCGCCGCCGGCTTGGCCGGTGTGCTGGGCCCGTCGGCCTGTTCGAGTTCCGGCGCCCCGTCGACGGGCCAATCCGCCAGGGTGTCCAGGTAGAGCTGACGAACTTCGGCGATGCGGTCTGTCAGGGTGTCGACGGTCCAGTCGGCAACCGAGATCGGCGGGAAGACAGCGACGTCGACAGTGCCGGGGCTCAGCGTGATCGAGTTTCGAGAGGCGACCAACTCGGCATTGCGGATCACGATCGGAACGATCGGTATCCCGGCCGCCATCGCGATCCGGAACGCGCCCTTCTTGAACGGCCCCACCCCGGTGGTATCCACCCGGGTGCCCTCCGGGGCGATCATCACCGACAGCCCCTTCTTTGCGCGTTCTTCAACTTCGTGCAGCGATTCCACCGCCGCGACGGGGTCGTCGCGGTCGATGAACACGGTCTCGGTCAGCTTGCCCAGCGTGCCGGCGATCGGGTCGTTCTCCAGCTCGCGTTTGCCGACGCTGACCCAGTTATCCCGCACCAGCGATGCGCTGATCACCGGGTCAACTTGGTTGCGGTGATTGAAGATAAACACCGCCGGCCGCTGTGCCGTCAGATTCTCCCTGCCGATCACGTTGAGCCGCACACCGTTTACGGTCAGCAGCAGGTGCGGCCAGAAAGCGGTGAAGAAGTTGACGCCGCGGCGCCGGTTACCGCTCAACAAGCCCAGGCTCAGCGCACCGGCACCGACCGGGACCATCACACCGAACCCGGCCAGGGTACGTAGTTGACCGACGATGCCGCCGCTACCGCGACTGGTGAAGCGCAGGATCGGCCAGCCGCGGCTTTTCGCGACCGCGGCCATCTTGCCTTCCGGGTTGGTCGGTCTGGGGTTGCCCACCAGATGCATCAACGCGACGTCCTCGTTGCCGTCGGCGTAGAAGTAGCTGTCCTGCAGGTCGATGTCGTGTTCGGCGGCGAATTTCTGGACCGCTGACGCCTTGCCCGGCCCCCACAGGATCGGTTCCACCACGCCACCGGTGAGCACGCCGTCGGCGTCGGTCTCGAAGGCATTGGTGAGGGTGTTGGTTATGCCCAGGAAATGGGCCACCGGTTCAACCTGGATGGTCAACGCCGACGAACTGAGCACGACCGTGTGCCCGCGCGCCAAGTGCGCCCGCACCAACTCGCGCATCTCCGGATAGATGCGTCCGGCGATCTTCTGGACGAAAAGCCGCTCACCGATCTCGTCGAGGTCACTCAGTGAACGCCCACGCAACGCCGACGACGCCGTGGTGATGAGTTCCTCGAACTCGATGCGGCCGAGTTGGTGGTTGAGTCCGGCTTGAACCATCCCGATCAACTCCCCCAGCCCCATGTCGCCGTGCCGCAACCGCTCGCGGGTGAGGATGACCGCGGTGAACCCCGCGACCAGGGTGCCGTCCAAGTCGAAGAATGCGCCGATCTTCGGGCCGGGCGCGCTGGCGACGATCTCCGCTACCGAGCCGGGCAGTCGCATGTCACCGGCCGGGGTCATGAGCCGGACTCCGATCGTGTCGTGGACCGCGGATCTGGGAACGAGGCCGGCACACAGTGCGGCGCCGGTTCACCGGCCAACGCCAGGACTTCGTCGAACCCCTGCACGAGGCATGTGGCGAACAACTTTTCCTCTCGGACGGCGGCCCGGTCGTAGCGCACGGTGACCGTGCACTCGCCACCGCGCGAGATCAGCACCACCATCATCGCCACTCCGGGCAGCGGGCCGATACCGTAGTGCCGCAAGACTTTCGCACCGGCGATATAGGTTTCACCCGGATAGAAGGCCACATTGCTGGCCTGCACGTCGGCGGCGACCATCGAGCCGGTCACCTTCTCCAGCACCGGAGTCGGAAACACGCTCAACAGCGGTGCGATGGATCCGATCAAATCCATGGCGGGCTCTTCGCGGCGCTGGGTCATCTGGGCACGAATCCGCTTCATCCGCTCCACCGGGTCGGCCACGCCGACCGGCGCCGCGAGGTTCACCCCGGTGAACCGGTTACCGCCGGCCGGGTCTGCTTCGGCGCGCAGGTTCACCGGGATCGCCATCGGCAGGGTGGCGATCGGTACGCCCAGGGCCCGGTGATAGCGGCCCAGTGCCCCGGAGAGCGCCGCCAGGTAGGCGTCGTTGATCGATCCACCGCCGGCCTTGGCCGCCCGGTGCAGGTCCGCAAGCCGGATGTCGAGCGCCTCCGTACGACTGGTCAGACTGCGTCGCCGTAGCAGGGGCGACGACTCGGAGGCCTGGCCGACCACCCGGGCACCCGAGCGGGCATAACTGAGCGCTCCGGTCACCGTCGAGAGCGGGTCGCGGACGGTCCGGCCCGCCATCGACAGCGCACCGACCAGTGCATCCCGGGCGCTGCTGATCAATGCAACGGGCAGGTGGTTGATGCCGTCGCGCATCAGATCGTCGGGTGACAAATCCTGCGGCACCGGCTGTGGCGGCATCGACCTCGCCGGCGAGTGGCGCTCGAGATCGTAGATCTGGCCGAACATCGCAGCACTCCCGACGCCGTCGGTCACGGCGTGGCTCAGGTGCAGCAACGTGGCGGCCCGACCATCTGCGAGCCCTTCCACCAGGGTCGCCGCCCACAGCGGGCGGGACATGTCCAGCGGCGACTGCAGGCTCACCTCGGCCAGGTCGAGCACCTCGCGCAGCCCCCCGGGCTCTGGTACGCGGACCCGCCGAACATGGAAGTCCAGGTTGAAGTCCGGGTCGACCACCCAGCGCGGCGCCGCTGTCGGCAGCGTCGGCACCACCACCTTCTGCCGCAGTCGCAGCACCCGCCGGGAAACCATTTCAAAAAGATTTCGAAACGTTTCCCAGTCGGGGGTGGCGTCCAGCAACTCCAGCCCCATGATTCCGGAGCGAGTGCGGGGGTTAGCTTCCCCACGGTGCATCAGGTAGTCGAGCGCTCCGAGTTCGGCCGGCATCCCGGCCGCGTCGACGGAGTCACCCACGACCGCCCCCAGACCCCGAAGCTCGTGTCCGGTCGACCCGGCGCACCGATACTGCCACTCTCGCCTCCTGTCTCAGAAACTTCCCGAGCACCTATCCAACGCTAGTTGTTCCCCCCGAGCGACGGGTGTCGATTGCGTAGGTCCGCCCCTCGCCCCGATATGTCCGCGGACCGGCGCATCGCCGCCCGGAGCGTTGACGCCGGTTGTCGCGTTGCCTGGTAGCGGTCGATCCACGACCGCCAGCGGATAAACTAGCCGGGGAATGCCCCCGTAGCTCAGGTGGATAGAGCACATGACTTCTAATCTTGTGGTCGCAGGTTCGAGTCCTGCCGGGGGCACTACTTGACTGTATGACGTCGGTTGATGCTTGACGTTTCTACTTCGGGTGATGCCTGACAGTGTTTCGGCTGATGCTTGACAGTTGTTTCGGTTGATCCTTGACACTCTCTTGATGAGGGAGTTGAGCGTGGCCGAGCGGAGGTATCAAGCCGTGTTAGCGGTGATCAGTGATGGCCTGTCGATATCGCAGGTGGCGTCGAAGGTGGGGGTGTCCCGGCACACGCTGCACGTTGACAGGGATCGATGACCATTCCCGGATGTGCGTGTGTGCGCGGCTGATGGCCCGGGAGCGCACCCGTGCGGTCTGTGACGGGCTCCGGGATGCTTTGTCGAGGTTCGGGGTGCCGCATCAGATTTTGACGGACAACGGCAAGGTATTCACCGGCCGGTTTAACCACCCGCCGACTGAGGTGCTCTTCGGTGCGATCTGCCGGGAGAATGGGATCGAGCATCTGTTAGCCGCCAGTCCGACCACGACCGGGAAGATTGAGCGGTTCCACCGAAGCCTGCGGGCCGAGTTCCTCAGTGATCAAGGGCCTTTCGTGGATATGAAGGCTGCTCAACGGGCCCTCGATGAGTGGGTGCATTACTTCAACACCGACCGGCCTAACCAATCGTTGGACATGGCCATGCCAGCTGAGCGGTTCACCCCGAACATCTCAACGCCGCCGCGGTTCGACATCGCGGCGACTGGTATTGATCGTGGCGGCCAGGACTGGGTCAGTCGACGCGTCACCACCAACGGAGTGGTGAGCGTGTCCTGGCAGCAGGTCTGCCTGGGAGCCCATTACGCCGGGGCCCGTTGCGATGTCCATGTCGACGGCGACCTGCTGCGCTTCTTCATCGGCGATGATCTGGTCAAGGGCCCCGGATATACGAGGTGTTTCGCGACATCGCCGACATCGTGGGACGGTCCGGCAAGCTGAGGTCTACAGCAGCACGGCGAACATGAGTGCGAAGCCGACGGCCATCAATCCCTGAGAGAGCAGTCCGATGGGCGGAAGCGGCGCGGTGTGCGAAACGGAGTTGGTCCCGCGTTCGGCGAAATACCGGTATAGCCAATACAGCGTCGCAACGACGAATCCGACGGTGGCGATCCAGTTGACAGTGGTGATCCACCCGGGTTCGGTTGCAGTCAAGGACATCTCCGATCCTGACGTGTCCATCCCAGTCATCTCCATGCCCGCCGAACCAGACAGGCCGTGATGGGATAAGTGAGCGGTCTGGCCCGGCAGGCTGGCATTCATCAAGGCATACATCCACACCATCGCCGACGACATTACGGCGTTGTAGCCGTTGGTGAGTCGGTCACCGATGCCCGACGACGTCCGTGCCGTCATCAGCACAAACCAGACCGCCGTCAGGAGGAAAAAGATCATCGGCCCGACTCTCGGGAGGCCTATCCCGACGGGCCAGGCCATCACAATCATCGCCACCGACATCACCAGGTGCAACAGGTGATTGACAGTGCATGTCCATCGACCATGTTGGGCAACAAGCACATACGCATATCCTGCGATGCTGGCTGCGAACAAGACGGTGACGATCCACCGCAGCGCGAGGTCATCGATCATGAAACGAGAAACCGCGACCTGGCGAACGCTCCGCGCGGGGCCAACGCCGGCGATGGCCCCGTTCGTCGGGAGTCGGGACGTAGCGTTGTCGCGAACAGGGCTATGCGTTGCGCGGTCTTCACCAAGCCTGCCTTACAGTTC
>JBDTKT010000132.1:0-6952 GCA_039935195.1 Mycobacterium sp. | reverse complement strand
GCTAGTCGCCGAACACCTTGCGTACCACGACTTTCGCTCGCCTGGTCACCCGCAGGTAGTTGTCCAGGAACTCACCGCCGTCGCCACCGCGCCAGCCCGCGGCGACCGCGACCGCATTGAGCTGACGTCCAGGTCCGGGCAGCTGGTCAGTCGGCTTGCCGCGGACCAGGACCAGCGCGTTGCGGGCCCGGGTCGCGGTCAGCCAGGCCTGTCGCAGCAGGTCGACATCGGTTTCGTCGAGCAGCCCTGCTGCCGCGATGGCGTCCAGCGTCCCCAGCGTGGAGGTGTTGTGCAGCGACGGGACGTGGTGGGCGTGCCGCAGTTGCATCAGCTGCACGGTCCACTCGACATCGGCCAGTCCGCCACGGCCCAGCTTGGTGTGCGTGTTCGGGTCGGCACCGCGCGGCAGTCGCTCGGCATCCACCCGGGCCTTGATCCGACGGATCTCCCGCACCGCTTCGGCCGACACCCCGCCGGCCGGATACCGGATCTGATCAGCCATCAGCAGGAACCGCCGGCCTAGGTCGATGTCGCCGGCCACCCACTGTGCCCGCAGCAGCGCCTGGATCTCCCACGGCTGCGCCCACTGGGCGTAGTAGGCCGTGTAGGAGGCCAGGGTGCGTACCGGTGGGCCGTTGCGGCCCTCCGGCCGCAGGTTGATGTCGACCAGCAGCGGTGGGTCGACACTAACGGTGCCCAGCAGCGCCCGGACCTGCTCGACGATCGACGTCGACCAGCGCACCGCGCCGGCGTCGGCCGCCCCGGCGACCCCCTGATTGGGTTCGCAGACGACGATCACGTCGGCGTCCGACCCGTAACCGAGCTCGCGGCCGCCGAGGCGGCCCATCGCGATGACCGCGATTCTGGCCGGGGCGGTGGCGGCGTCGCCGGCAACCGGCAGGTTGACCCGGACGATCGCATCCAGGGCGGCCTGCAGCACCGCCACCCACACCGCGGTCAGCGCCTTGCACACCTCTTGGACGTCGAGCATCCCGAGCAGGTCGGCCGAGGCGATACGGGCCAGTTCGTAGCGGCGCAGGCTGCGCGCGGCGGCGATCGCCCGCGCCGGATCGGCGTAGCGGCCCGCGGACGCGATCAGGGCGCGCGCCACGGCTTCGGGGTCCGGGTCGAGCAGCTTCGGCCCGGACGGGCCGTCGCCATAGTGTTGGATCACGTCCGGCGCCCGCATCAACAGCTCCGGGATGTAGGCGGAGGTGCCCAGCACCCGCATCAGCCGCTGCGCGACGGCGCCGCTGTCGCGCAGCGTGCTCAGGTACCAGTGCTGGCCGGCCATCGCCTCGCTGAGCCGCCGGTAGGCCAACACCCCGGCATCGGGGTTGGGGGTGTCCGACAGCCAGTACAGCAGCTTGGGCAGCAGCACCGACTGGACCCGCCCGCGACGGCCGCTGTGGTTGGTCAGCGCCGCCAGGTGCGTCAACGCACTCTGCGGCGCCTCGTAGCCGAGCGCGGCCAGTTGACGCTCGGCCGCACCCGGTGTCAGCCGGCCGGACAGCTCCAAGCCGGCGGGGCCGACGGATTCCAGCAGCGGTTGGTAGAACAGCTTCGCGTGCAACCGCGACACCCGCAGGTTCTGCCGTTTGAGTTCCTCCCGCAGCACACCCGGCGCGTCGTGGTGACCATCAGGGCGAACGTGGGCGGCCCGGGCCAGCCAGCGCAGTGCCTCGTCATCATCGGGTGGTGGCAACGTGTGGGTTCGTTTGAGGCGCTGCAGCTGCAGCCGGTGTTCGAGCAGGCGCAGGAACTCATACGAGGCGGTCAGGTCGGCCGCATCGTCACGGCCGATGTAGCCGCCCTCCCCCAGCGCCGCCAGCGCCTCGACGGTGGAGGCGACGTGCAGCGACGCGTCGCCACGGCCGTGCACCAATTGCAGCAGCTGCACCGCGAATTCCACGTCGCGCAATCCGCCGGAACTCAGCTTGATCTCCCGGCCCCGCACGTCCACCGGCACAAGCTGCGCCACGCGGCGGCGCATCGCCTGCACGTCGACCACGAAATCCTCACGCTCACATGCGGTCCACACCATCGGCATCAGCGCGTCCAGATAGGCCCGGCCCAGTACCGCATCCCCGGCCGCCGGCCGGGCTTTCAGAAGCGCCTGAAACTCCCAGGTTTTCGCCCACCGAAGGTAGTAGGTGATATGCGAATCCAGGGTGCGCACCAGCGGGCCCAGCCGGCCCTCCGGCCGCAGGCCGGCGTCCACCTCGAAGAACGCCTCGGATGCCACTCGCATCAACTCACCGGCCACCCGGTTACTCAGCGGGCCCGCGTTTTCCCCGACGAAGATGACGTCGACGTCACTGACGTAATTAAGTTCCCGGGCACCGGATTTGCCCATCGCGATGACCGCCAGCCGCGGCGGGATGTCAGCACCGCAGACCGTGAGTTCGGCCACCGTCAGCGCCGCCGCCAGCGCGGCGTCGGCCAGGTCCGCCAGGTGTGCACCGACGGCGATGAACGACAGCACCGGCTCGTCCTCGACCGTCGGCGCCAGGTCCATCGCCGCCAGCACGAGCAGTCGGTCGCGGTAGAGGGTCCGTAGCCGGTCGACGTATATTTCGGGCCGCGCCGACACCGCCGCCGTGTCGGCGACACAGTCGGTGAACATCCGCCGCAGCTGTCCAGCCAACGGCAGTGTCACCCCGGATTCATTGCCGACCAACAGCTTCCAGGTCTGCGGGTGGGTGACCAGATGATCGCCGAGCGCCAATGACGCACCGAGCAGCGCGAAGAGGCGGCCGCGCAGACCGCGATCGGTCAGCAGTGCGTTACTGAGTTCGCCCCATTGATCGCCGAGAGCTTCGGCCAACCGGACCAGGGTGCGCAGTGCGGCGTCGGCGTTCGGTGCCCGCGACAGTGCCCACAGCAGCGCAACGTCGGCAGCGGCGTCCGAGCCGTACCAGCCCAGCTTCGCCAGGTCGTCGGCCGCCCGACGATCGACCAGCCCGAGCCGCCCGACGCTGGGCAGCTTCCGACGCTGAGTTGCGGGATGAGCCACGATCACGACGGTAGCGCACCGGCTCACCGGTCGAGTGCCGCAGCAGACGCTGTCGCAGCGTTACAGCGAAAGGTAATTCTGCAGCTCGTACGGGGTTACGTGGCTGCGGTAGTTCGCCCATTCCTGGCGCTTGTTGCGCAGGAGGAAGTCGAATACCTGCTCCCCCAACGCTTCCGCGACCAACTCGGAGCTCTCCATCTCGCTCAGCGCACGCTCCAAGGTGCCGGGCAGCTCCCGGTAGCCCATCGCGCGGCGTTCCTCCGGGGTCAGCGCCCACACGTTGTCCTCGGCCTGCGGGGCCAACTCGTAGCCCTTCTCCACCCCGCGGAGGCCGGCGGCCAGCAGCACGGCGAACGTCAGGTAGGGGTTGCAGGCGGAGTCGGGGCTGCGCACCTCGACGCGGCGCGACGACGTCTTGTGCGGGCTGTACATCGGCACCCGGACCAGCGCTGAGCGGTTGGACGCGCCCCACGACGCCGCGGTCGGCGCCTCACCGCCGTGGATCAGCCGCTTATAGGAGTTGACCCACTGGTTGGTGACCGCGCTGATTTCGTTGGCGTGCTCCAGGATCCCCGCAATGAACGACTTGGCGGTGTCGGAGAGCTGCAACGGATCGTCGGGACTGTGGAAGGCATTGAGCTCACCCTCGAACAAACTCATGTGGGTGTGCATCGCCGAGCCGGCGTGCTGGGTGAACGGCTTTGGCATGAACGTCGCCCGTACCCCCTCGTCGAGCGCGACCTCTTTGATCACGTACCGGAACGTCATCACGTTGTCTGCCATCGACAGCGCGTCGGCGTAGCGCAGGTCGATCTCCTGCTGGCCGGGGGCGTTCTCGTGGTGGCTGTACTCCACCGAGATGCCCATCGACTCCAGCGCGTCGATCGCGTGCCGGCGGAAGTTGGACGCCGAGTCGTGCACCGCCTGATCGAAATAGCCGGCGTTGTCCGCCGGGACCGGCACTGTCCCGTCGTAGGGGCCGGGTTGCAGCAGGAAAAACTCGATCTCCGGGTGCACGTAGCAGGAGAACCCCAGCTCGCCGGCCTTGGCCAGTTGGCGGCGCAGCACATGCCGGGAGTCTGCCCAGGCCGGCGAACCGTCCGGCATGGTGATGTCGCAGAACATTCGGGCGGAGTGGTGGCCGCCGTCGCTGCTCGTCCACGGCAGGATCTGGAACGTCGACGGGTCAGGACGGGCCACGGTGTCGGACTCCGAAACCCGGGCAAAGCCTTCGATGGCCGAACCATCGAAGCCCACGCCTTCATCGAAAGCGCCCTCAAGCTCGGCTGGGGCGATCGCGACCGACTTCAGATATCCGAGTACGTCAGTGAACCAGAGACGGACGAAGCGGATGTCGCGTTCTTCCAGAGTGCGAAGCACAAACTCCTTCTGACGGTCCATAACGCGAAGCGTAGCAGCGCTCAGCACTTCGCATTGGCTGGCGGCAATGTGCCATCAACCAGGTAGTCAGTCGCGAAGTCGTCGATGCATTCGTTGCCCTGGAACACCACGGTGTGCTGGGTCCCGTTGAAGGTCAGCAGGCTGCCGCGCAGCTGTTTGGCCAGGTCGACGCCGGCCTGGTACGGCGTGGCCGGGTCGCGGGTGGTGGACACCACCACCGTCGGTGTCAGACCCGGCACAGAGATGACGTGTGGCTCGGTGGTCGCCGGCACCGGCCAGAACGCGCAGGTACCCAGCGGTGCGTCGCCGGTGAACGTTCCGTAGCTCATGAACGGTGCGACCTCGCGCGACCGCCGGTCCTCGTCGATCACCACGGCCCGGTCCTTGATCGGCGGCTGGTCGACGCAGTTGACCGCCACCCGCGCATCCGTGGCGTTGGTGTAGTGGCCTTTCGGGTCGCGGCGCATGTACAGATCGGCCAGGCTCAGCATGATGTCGCCCCGCCCGCCGGCCAGATCCGACAGGCCGTCGGTCAGGTGGCTCCAGAACGTCGGCGAGTACAGCGCCATGATCGTGCCGACGATCGCGTCGCCGTAGCTCAGGCCGCGCGGGTCCTTGGTCTTCTCCGGTTTGTCGACCAGCGGCTCGACGAGGCTGTGGTAGACGTCGACCGCTTTGGCCGAGTCGGTACCCAGCGGGCAGGTCGGCTCTTTCGCGCAGTCCGCTGCGTAGTCGTCGAACGCCCCCTGGAACGCCTCAGCCTGCCGCAGGTCCTCTTCGATCGGGTCGGCGTTCGGGTCGACGGCCCCGTCGAGGATCATCGCCCGGACGTTCTGCGGGTATGCCTCGGCGTACGCCGCGCCGATCCGGGTGCCGTACGAGTAGCCCAGGTAGGTCAGCTTCTCGTCACCCAGTCCGGCCCTGATCGCATCGAGATCTCGGGCGACGTTGACGGTGCCGACATTGGCCAGGAAATGTTCGCCGGTCTTGTCGACGCAGCGCTGTACGTATTCCTTGGTTTCATTCTCGATGCGCTCCACCCCCGCCGGGCTGTAGTCGACCTGGTTCAGGGCGCGCAACCGGTCGTTCTCCTCGTCGGTGTTGCACCAGACCGCCGGCCGCGACGACGCCACCCCGCGCGGGTCGAAGCCGACCAGGTCGAAGCGCTCCCGGATCTTACGTGGCAGCGTGCTGACCAGCCCGAGCGCGGTTTCGATCCCCGACTCCCCCGGCCCACCCGGGTTAATCACCAACGATCCGATCTTGGCCCTGGTCGCCGGAAACCGGATCATGGCCAGCTGCGTGGTGTCGCCGTCGAGTTTGTTGTAGTCCGCCGGGACCGCGATGAAGCTGCATTGGGCGTCGTCAGGAACCTTGATCGTGCTGTCGGCGGTGAACCGGCATTTCTCCCACTGGACCGGCTGGCCGATCCGCGGTGAGGAGAGCACCGCGCGTCCGTCCGTCATCCGGGTGCAACTGCCGACCAGCATCGTCACCGCGGCGATCACCAAGCAGATCAGGGTCGTGCGCGCGATTCTCTCGCGGCGGGGCGGGCTCATGACACCACATGCTGCCATGCACGTGCCGCAACGCACCTACACCGGGCGGTCACCGCGTGGCGGCCAGCAACTCTTCCATTCCGGGGCCGAAATCATCAGCCAACTCCCACAGGTCGGGCAGCAGTTCGGGGCAGGCGATGAGCCCGACATTGAGCTTGCCGTTCAACGACATCACGGTGACGTTCAGCCCCGAACCGTGAAAAATCGGCCCCAGCGGGTACATCGCGGTGACCTCGCAACCCAGGTAGTACAGCGGGATCTGCGGACCCGGAACATTGGAGATCACGAGGTTGTGCACCGGATAGCTGGAAGTCAGCCGGGTTTTCGCGTACAGCCGCATTGCAACACCGAACACGGCGGGGGCGGCGAACTGCGACCAATCCTGTAGCAGTGTCGCGCCGATGGCCGAACTGTGTTCTTTGGCAACAGAATTCGCCTCAGAGATTGCTTTCAGCCGTTCGACCGGATCGGCGATCTGGGTTTCCAGGCTGGAGAACATTCCGGACACCTGGTTCCTGCCGGGCCGGTCCGACTTGCCGTGTACCGACACCGGAACCATCGCCACCAGCGAAGACCCGGGCAGTTCGCCGCGATCCAGCAGAAACTGACGTAGCACCCCGGAGACCAGCGCCATCACCACGTCGTTGAGCTTGACCCCGAAGCGGTCCTTGACCTTCTTGAGGTCGTCGAGATCCAACTGCGCGTAAGCGATATTGCGGTGGGCGGTCACCTTGTCGTTGAATACCGTCGGCGGCGCAGCGAACGGCGAGGCCATCGCCATTCCGGAGCGTGCCCGCTGCACGGTCTTGACCACCGACGACGCCGTGCCCGAGAGGATGTTGGCCAGGTGCAGCGGCCTGCTGACGAACCGGACCAGCCCACCCGCCACGATCGCCAACTCGCTGGCGTCGCCGACACCTTCCACCGGATCCGGCGCCGGCGCAACCGCTTCGGCGCTGCACATCTGCGACATCAG
>JBDTKT010000131.1:0-3001 GCA_039935195.1 Mycobacterium sp. | reverse complement strand
TGATCGACGATGAACTGGTGGTCCGGCTGCGCGAACCGCTGCGCGGCGTGGCCCGCGGCCAGACACTGGCCTGCTACCGCCCCGACCCGGACGGCGACGAAGTGATCGCCAGCGCGACGATCGCGGGTACGTCGACCTGATCAACGCCGACCTGGCCACGCGGCGCGGTGGTCAGCCCGGCACGGCGGCGGCGAGATTGGTGATCACCAGGCCGGATACCGACTCCGGGAAGCCGTAGAAGGTGACTTCCAACAGCACCGCCGACGTGATTCGGTAGTCGCTGCCGCAGCGGCCGGCCCGGATGCGCAGCGAATCCGCGTCGGCGCCCCACTCGGCGGCCATCATCGGGCCGGCAGAATTGTCGGCGCAGTCCGTGACCATGGCTACCAGGGCGTTGAATGCCCCCCTGGCGGCGTCCTCGTCGGGGTAGGCCGCGGCACCCTCGGAGATCAGTGCACCCTTGGGCGGGTACTGAAACGTCGTCTTGTGGAACTGGATCATCGCGCTGCCGAAGATCGCGGTTTCGGCGTAGGCGAACCGGCATTCCGGCGGGACGGTGGCGGCGAGTGGCTCGATGTCGACCGGGGAGCTGGTATCCATACTCGGGATGATGGTCAGCTCCTCACCGGCGCCGGTGATCCCGCGCATGCGGGACTGATCCAGGATGATCATCGCGACATCGATCCCGTTCGGGGGCAGCTGCCCGGGCGTCTGAGTGGACGGCAGTTCGGCGGCTCCGCCGACCACCCGGGTGCACCCCAGCAGCGTCGCGGCCGCCAGGCATACCAGCCCCCGCCGCCACGCCGTCACATGTCGAAGGCTAACCGGGCGGGGCTCGTCGAAGAAGCCCCCGCCGTGCGATCGGCCGGCATCGTTCCAATACGGTTGCCGGGTGAGTATTTTCGCTGCTGCGACCGGTAACGGACCGTGGCCGGGCACCTCCGCGCGGCACGCCGCCGAGGTGGTCGTGGGGGAGTTGGGCGGCGCGGCACTGGCCCATATCGCCGAACTGCCCGCGCGCGGGGTCGGCGCCGATCCGATCGGCCGCGCCGGTGCGTTGCTGGTGGACGTGTTCATCGACACCGGGCCGCGCGGCTACCGGATCGTGGCGCGGCCCGGCGCGGTGTGTCGGCGCGCGGTGAGCCTGCTGGGGGAGGACGCCGACGCGCTCGAAGAGGCTTGGGAGACCGCCGGTCTGCGTGGCAGCGGGCACCCGGTCAAGATCCAGGTGGCCGGGCCCCTCACCCTGGCCGCGGAGTTGGAGTTGGCCAATGGACACCGGGCGATCACCGACCCTGGAGCGTTGCGCGATCTGACCGCATCACTGGCCGAAGGGGTCAGTGTGCACCGCGCGGACCTGTCGCGCCGGCTCGACGTTCCGGTGGTGGTGCAGTTCGACGAGCCGGCCCTGGTCGCGGCGGTGGGCGGTCGGTTGGTCGGAGTGACCGCGATGACCCCGGTCCGGGCCGTCGAGGAGACGGTGGCCATCGAGTTGCTCGGCAGCTGCGCCGCCGCGGCCGGTACCGACGTGCTGCTGCATATCTGCGGTCCGGAAATGCCGTGGAAGATGTTGCAGCGAAGTAATATTCGTGCAATATCGGTGGACGGCACCACGCTGGGGGCCGCCGACTACGATGGCATCGCCGAGTTCGTCGACTCGGGTCGCACCGTCATGCTGGGGATGGTTCCGGCGACCACGCCGGCGCGGCGGCCGTCGGTCGAAGAGTTGGCCACAGCGGTGGCCGCCGTCACCGACCGGATCGGGTTCCCTCGCTCGGTGCTGGCCGAGCGGATCGGCATCACCCCGGCCGGCGGGCTGGCCGACGCCACCGCCGACTGGGCGCGCACCGCAATCGAACTGGCTCGCCGGGTGGGTGAGGTGCTGGCCGGCGACCCGGAGGCCGTTTGAGGGACGCCGTCTGAGCCGGGCTGTCGCTGGCTGCGGATAACCTGGAGCGGTGAGTTCCCCCATGGCCGATTCGGTCGCACCGGAGATTCGTCGCCAGTGGCAGGAGCTCGCAGACGAGGTCCGCGAACACCAGTTCCGCTACTACGTCAAGGACGCGCCGATCGTCTCCGACGGGGAGTTCGACGAGCTGTTCAACCGGCTGCTCGCGCTGGAGGAGGCCTATCCCGAGCTGTGCACGCCGGATTCGCCCACCCAGTTGGTCGGCGGCGCCGGATTCGCCACCGATTTCGCCCCGGCCGAACACCTGGAGCGGATGCTCTCGCTCGAAGACGTCTTCTCACCCGAGGAACTGACGGCGTGGGCGGTGCGGGTGGGCAACGAGATCGGTGGCGAAACCGACTACCTGTGCGAGCTCAAGATCGACGGGCTGGCGCTCGGGCTGGTCTACCGAGACGGGCGGCTGGAGCGCGCGTCGACTCGCGGTGACGGACGCACCGGCGAGGACGTGACGCTCAATGCCCGCACCATCTCCGACATCCCTGAGCGGTTGAGCCCCAGTTCCGGGTTTCCGATTCCAGCGGTGCTGGAGGTGCGCGGCGAGGTGTTCTTCCGGCTCGCCGACTTCCAGGCGCTCAACGCCGCCCTGGTGGAGGACGACAAGGCCCCGTTCGCCAACCCGCGCAACAGCGCCGCCGGGTCGCTGCGGCAGAAGAATCCCGCGGTGTCCGCCCGGCGTCCCCTGCGAATGATCTGTCACGGCCTCGGCTACACCGAGGGCTTCAGCCCCGTCACGCTGCATGAGGCTTATACCGCGATGCAGTCCTGGGGGCTGCCGGTGTCCACGCACACCACCCGGGTGCACGGCATCACCGCGGTGGCCGAGCAGGTCCAATACTGGGGCGAGCATCGCCACGACGCCGAACATGAGATCGACGGCCTAGTGGTCAAGGTCGACGACATGGCCCTGCAGCGCCGGCTGGGTGCGACCTCGCGGGTGCCGCGCTGGGCGGTGGCCTACAAGTACCCGCCGGAGGAGGCGCAGACCACACTGCTCGACATCCGGGTCAGTGTCGGCCGCACCGGCCGGGTCAC
>JBDTKT010000130.1:0-7844 GCA_039935195.1 Mycobacterium sp. | reverse complement strand
TGATTCCCTTGTTATTGGACAATACTCCGCCCTGCTCAACCACGCAGTACACCTGACTCCCCTTGACCTCGGAAACACCCAGCACGATGCGGCTGGGACGCAAACGTCCGGTGTGAGACGGGCGGGTCAGGCCCCCCGGCTCAACAACGTGCGCCGGGGGTGCGCGACGCGGTGGCGCAATATCTCGACGATGAATACGAGGGGTTCCGCAAGGACGCCGCCAAAGCCCTGGTCAAACTGCCCGAAGAGTGCCGCCGCATGCGCCGCGGTGTCAGTCGTCGCTGCGGTTCAGCCCGCGACGCACCGACAGCAACTCGACCTCCGGGCGCGCGGCCACCAGCCGTTCGGCCGCGTCCAGCAGCTGCATCAGGTGCTGGCGGTCACCGGAGACCGCCGCGACGCCGATGCCCGCCCGGCGGTGCAGATCAGTCGAATCCGTCTCGGCGGCAGACACGGCGAATTTGCGCTGTAGCTCGGCGACGATCGGGCGCACCACCGACCGCTTCTGCTTGAGCGAGTGCACATCACCGAGCAGCAGGTCGACCTCCAGCCAGCCGATCCACATGCCTACGGGGCCGGCGCCGCGGGCGGTGCGGTTCCGGACCGGGCCGTCCCGAACGCCAGCAGTGTCTTGGCGGTCTCCTGCGACACCTGCCAGCCGCCGTCGTGCGGCTTGAACTCCATCGGGAACGAGAATCCGCCGCTGTCGGGGTTGGCGGTGGTGATGGCGACGTCGGCCACCGCGTTGCCCGGATAGCGGTCCGACCAGTTGACCGCGTCGGTTTCGAAGGTCAGCGGCAGATATCCGCCGTCCTTCAACGCGACGGCGAACCTGTCGATGGTGGCGGCGTCTGCGGGTGTCGCGCCTTCAATGAGTCCTACCTTCTCCGCGCCGGGCACGGCTGGCTCCGCGAGCTGGTACAGCACGTCGACCAGCGCGTGGGGGGCCGGCAACGCCGCGGTGGGTGACTCCGCGGCGGTCGCCATCGACGATGCCACCGGCACTTCGGCCGGCACCCTGGCCGGGTCCTGATGCGAACAGCCCGCCAGCACCCACACCGCCGACAGGGCGGCGGTGCTCAGCGCGATGCGATTCCGGTACATCCAGTCGCGATCAGTGCGACGAGGTGGCCTGCAGCAGCGTCATCGCCGAAGCCCGGGAGATTTTCCAACCATCCTGGTCGACGAACGTGACGTTCATCGTCTGCGGTGCGGTCTGCGGGCCGGACGCGGTGACGTCGGCGGTGGCCGCCCAGGGGCCGGCCGGCTGGATGTTGGCCACGTCGAAGGAGAGCGGCAGTTCGCCCTTCTTTTCGGCCTTCTGCAGCTTTTTGTCAGCGGCGTGTGACTCGATCGGGCCGAGCCCGCCCTCGATCAGCCCGGTCTTGTTGGCGAACGGGACGGCCGGGTCGGCCAGGCCGTACAGCACCCCGTTGAGCTGATCCGCCGACGGCACGGCAGCGGCCGGATCGGGGCCCGGACCCGGGGCTGGATCGAGGGTCGGATCCAGCGGCAGCGGTGCGAAGAGCACCGCCGGGAACGCCTCGGCGGAGGCTGGGGCAGCAGTTGCCAGGCAACCCACAGCGGTGGCCGCCGCGCCGATGGCTGCTGTTCCGGCCAAGGCCACCAGCATCTTGGCTAGGGATTTCACGCTCACAGAGGTCCTCTCGATCACTTCGATTCGATAACCAGGCTAACAGCGCTTTCGGTGTGTCGGATTCCCCGTCGGTACACGCATGCACAATGGCCGGTAGCGTTGCGGTATCCGCTGCTTCAACTTCCAGTTCGGGAAAGGAGCGCAATATGGGCAATACGGAGGATTCGGAGAGTCCCGAGGTCTTAGGCGCTGCGACACCTGGCGACGACGTCGCGGACCTCGCCGAGCTGGCAGAGCTGCGTCGTGAGGCTGCGGTGCTGCGCGAGCAATTGGAGAGCGCGCCCGCACCGCAGGGAGGGGCCCGCGTCAGCCGTGGCGTGCGCCAGCTCGAGGAGCACATCGACTCGCTCACTGTCCGCAACTCAAAACTGATGGAAACCCTCAAGGACGCGCGCCAGCAGTTGTTGGCGTTGCGCGAGGAGGTCGACCGGCTCGGACAGCCACCCAGCGGGTACGGGGTGTTGCTGGCCATCCACGACGACGCCGTCGACGTGTTCACCGCTGGGCGCAAGATGCGTTTGACCTGCTCGCCGAGTATCGACCCGGGAACCCTCAAAAAGGGCCAGACAGTACGACTCAATGAAGCGTTGACCGTGGTCGAGGCAGGTGCGTTTGAATCGGTCGGCGAGATATCCACCCTGCGTGAGGTGCTGGCCGACGGCCACCGCGCTCTGGTGGTGGGCCACGCCGACGAGGAACGCATCGTCTGGCTCGCCGACCCGCTGGTCGCCGAGGATCTGCCCGAGCGAAACCCCGAACCCCTTGCCGACGACCTGCGGCCCCGCAAGCTGCGTCCCGGTGACTCACTGCTGGTGGACACCAAGGCCGGCTACGCCTTCGAGCGCATCCCCAAGGCCGAGGTCGAGGACCTGGTACTCGAAGAGGTGCCCGACGTCAGCTACAGCGACATCGGCGGGCTGGGCCGGCAGATCGAGCAGATCCGCGACGCCGTGGAGCTGCCGTTCCTGCACAAGGAGCTGTACCGGGAGTACGCGCTGCGCCCGCCCAAGGGGGTGCTGCTCTACGGTCCACCCGGCTGCGGCAAGACGCTGATCGCCAAGGCGGTGGCCAACTCCCTGGCCAAGAAGATGGCCGAGGTGCGTGGCGAAAACGCGCGCGAGGCCAAGTCCTATTTCCTCAACATCAAGGGCCCCGAGCTGCTGAACAAGTTCGTCGGGGAAACCGAACGGCACATCCGGCTCATCTTCCAGCGCGCCCGCGAAAAAGCGTCGGAGGGCACTCCGGTGATTGTGTTCTTCGACGAGATGGACTCCATCTTCCGCACCCGCGGCACCGGGGTCTCCTCCGATGTCGAGACCACCGTCGTGCCGCAGCTGCTGAGTGAGATCGACGGTGTGGAAGGGCTGGAGAACGTCATCGTGATCGGCGCATCCAACCGCGAGGACATGATCGACCCGGCGATCTTGCGGCCCGGTCGCCTCGACGTCAAGATCAAGATCGAACGCCCGGACGCCGAAGCCGCACAGGACATCTTCACCAAATACCTCACCGAGAAGCTGCCGATACACGCCGACGATCTGGCCGAGTTCGACGGCGACCGGACGCTGTGCATCAAGGCGATGATCGAGAAGGTTGTCCACCGGATGTATGCCGAGATCGACGACAACCGGTTCCTGGAGGTCACCTACGCCAACGGCGACAAGGAAGTCATGTACTTCAAGGACTTCAACTCCGGTGCGATGATCCAGAACGTCGTCGACCGGGCGAAGAAGAACGCGATCAAGGCGGTGCTGGAGACCGGCCAGCGGGGCTTGCGGATTCAGCACCTGCTCGACTCGATCGTCGATGAGTTCGCCGAGAACGAAGACCTGCCCAACACCACCAACCCCGATGACTGGGCGCGGATTTCAGGCAAGAAGGGTGAGCGGATCGTCTACATCCGCACCCTGGTCACCGGCAAGTCGTCGAGCGCCAGCCGTGCGATTGACACCGAATCCAACCTGGGCCAGTACCTGTAGTCCCGCGGGCAGGCGGCACCCGCGGTCGTCAAGTGTGCTCTGTCCTAGGCTGGACGTCATGCAACGGATCATCGGGACGGAAGTCGAATACGGCATCGCTTCACCGTCGGATCCGACGGCGAACCCGATCCTCACCTCGACGCAGGCGGTGCTGGCCTACGCCGCGGCGGCCGGGATTCAGCGTGCCAAGCGCACCCGCTGGGACTACGAGGTCGAGTCCCCGCTGCGGGACGCTCGCGGCTTCGACCTGAGCCGGCCCTCGGGGCCGCCGCCGATCATCGACGCCGACGAGGTGGGTGCGGCCAACATGATCCTCACCAACGGTGCCCGGCTCTACGTCGATCACGCCCACCCGGAGTATGCCGCGCCCGAGGTCACCGACCCACTGGACGCGGTGATCTGGGACAAGGCCGGCGAGCGGGTGATGGAGGCCGCCGCCCGCCACATGGCCAGCGTGCCGGGGGCGCCCAAACTGCAGCTCTACAAGAACAACGTCGACGGCAAGGGCGCCTCCTACGGGACGCACGAGAACTACCTGATGAGCCGGCAGACACCGTTCTCGGCGATCATCGCGGGGCTGACCACGTTCCTGGTGTCGCGCCAGGTGGTCACCGGGTCCGGCCGGGTTGGCATCGGCCCGTCTGGGGATGAGCCGGGCTTCCAGCTGTCCCAGCGTGCCGACTACATCGAGGTCGAGGTGGGGCTGGAGACCACGCTCAAACGGGGCATCATCAACACCCGCGACGAACCGCACGCCGACGCCGACAAATACCGCCGGCTGCACGTCATCATCGGCGACGCCAACCTCGCTGAGATGTCGACCTATCTGAAGGTGGGCACCACCGCGCTGGTGCTCGACCTCATCGAGGAGGGGCCGGCGCACGGGATCGACCTGACAGATCTGACCCTGGCTCGGCCGGTGCGCGCCGTGCACGTGATCAGCCGCGACCCCTCGCTGCGGGCCACGGTCGCATTGGCCGACGGTCGTGAGATGACCGCTCTTGCGCTGCAACGGATCTACCTGGACCGGGTGGCGAAGTTGGTGGACGGCCGCGACCCCGACCCACAGGCGACCGGCGTCGTTGAGGCCTGGGCGCGGGTCCTCGACCAGTTGGAGCGCGACCCGATGGAGTGCGCCGACCTGTTGGACTGGCCGGCCAAGCTGCGCATTCTCGACGGCTTCCGGCAGCGCGAGAACCTGACCTGGTCGGCGCCGCGGCTGCAGCTCATCGATCTGCAGTACTCCGACGTGCGGCTGGACAAAGGCCTCTACAACCGGCTGGTCGCCCGCGGCTCGATGCAGCGACTGGTCACCGAGCAGCAGGTGCTGGCCGCGGTGGACAACCCGCCCACCGACACCCGCGCCTACTTCCGCGGAGAGTGTCTGCGCAGGTTTGGGGCCGACATCGCGGCAGCGAGTTGGGACTCGGTGATATTCGACCTCGGTGGCGAGGCGTTGGTCCGGATCCCCACCCTGGAACCGCTGCGCGGCAGCAAAGCCCACGTTGGGGCGCTGCTGGACTCGGTGAACAGCGCGGCTGAACTGGTCGAACAACTGACGACATGAAGCCCGGCGCCCGCGTCGCGACCGGCTCCGACGGTAGGGTGAGGAAACCGGCCTGCGCCTGATGCGCGGGCCGATGAGGATGCGGGAGGCAGCGATGGCTCAGGAGCAGACCAAGCGCGGCGGTGGCGGGGGCGACGACGACGAGCCCGCCGGTGGCACCGCCGCCGGCCAGGAGCGCCGCGACAGGCTGGCCGGCGAGACTGATGACCTGCTCGACGAGATCGACGATGTGCTGGAGGAGAACGCCGAGGACTTCGTCCGCGCGTACGTCCAAAAGGGCGGCCAGTGAGCTGGCCGTTTTCTGATCGCCTGCCGGCCAATTCAGCCGCGCCCGGAATTCTGTCCAATCGAATGGACCTGTCGTCGTTCTCCGATTTCCTGCGCCGGCAAGCCCCAGAGCTGCTGCCGGCGGGTGCCAGCGGCGGTCAACTCGGCCGCGGATCGGAGCACGTCGGTGAGTTGCCGCACGGCACCACCATCGTCGCCCTGAAGTACCCCGGCGGGGCCGTGATCGCCGGGGACCGCCGCTCGACCCAGGGGCACATGATCGCCGGTCGAGACATTCAGAAGGTGTATATCACCGACGATTACACCGCCACCGGGATCGCGGGGACCGCGGCCATCGCCGTCGAGTTCGCCCGGCTCTACGCCGTCGAACTGGAGCACTACGAGAAGCTCGAAGGCGTGCCCCTGACCTTCGCCGGCAAGGTGAACCGGCTGGCGATCATGGTGCGGGGCAACCTCGGGGCGGCGATGCAGGGCTTGGTGGCGCTGCCACTGCTGGTCGGCTATGACATCGACGCCGCCGACCCGCAGCAGGCGGGGCGCATTGTGTCGTTCGACGCCGCCGGTGGCTGGAATATCGAGGGCGACGGCTATCAGTCGGTGGGTTCGGGATCGATCTTCGCGAAGTCGTCGATCAAGAAGCTCTACGGTCAGGTCGCCGATGCTGACTCCGCACTGCGGGTTGCGATAGAGGCGCTCTACGACGCCGCCGACGACGACTCGGCCACCGCCGGGCCTGATTTGGTGCGCGGTATCTATCCGACCGCGGTCACCATTGACGCGGACGGCGCGGTTGACGTGCCCGAGCAGCGGATCGCGGAGTTCGCCCGCGAGGTTATTCAAAGCCGCACCCGTACAGAAGGTCCCGGCCCGAAGACCACGCGGAGCAAAAAGTGAGCTTCCCCTATTTCATCTCACCCGAGCAGGCGATGCGCGAGCGCAGCGAGCTCGCGCGCAAAGGGATCGCTCGTGGGCGCAGCGTCGTGGCGCTGGCCTACGCCGACGGAGTGCTGTTCGTCGCCGAAAACCCTTCGCGTTCACTGCAGAAGATCAGCGAACTCTACGACCGGGTCGGGTTCGCCGCGGCGGGCCGGATCAATGAATTCGAGAACCTGCGACGCGGCGGCATCCAGTTCGCCGACACCCGTGGCTACGCCTACGATCGCCGCGACGTCACCGCCCGCCAGCTGGCCAACGTCTACGCCCAGACACTGGGCACCATCTTCACCGAGCAGGCCAAGCCCTACGAGGTTGAACTATGCGTAGCCGGTGTCGCCCACCAGGGCCAGTCGAAACCGGCTGAGCTGTACCGGATCACCTACGACGGGTCGATCACTGACGAACCGCACTTCGTGGTGATGGGGGGGACCACCGAGCCGATCATCGCTGCGCTCAAGGAGTCCTACACCGAGAACGCCGAACTCGCCGACGCACTGCACCTCGCGATCGACGCGCTCAAGAAGACGGACGGCGGAAACGGTTCGGAGCCACGCAATCTCGGGCCGGGCACCCTGGAGGTCGCCATTCTCGACGCCAACCGGCCACGGCGAGCGTTTCGGCGGATCACCCGGGCCGCGTTGGAGGAGATGCTGCCGAAACAGGATTCGGCGGAGTCAAAGACAGCGGATACTGAGTCGCCGGACTAGCCGCTAGCCCGCCCGGGTGGCTGTCACCGCCCAAAATGGCATGTGCAAGAGATTGTCCTCCAGCAGGGGCTCAAGGATGCGAAATCGCTCATGCAGCGCCTTGATCCCCTCCAATAGGTCCGGTCTGTCGATGGTCTCCACCAGTTGCAGCATCTCGGTAAAGGACTTCGGGTCGAAAATGCCTTGGTAGGTGGTTGTGCCGATGTAGTCGAGCTGCCAACCGGTGGCCGAGAGCACCCGCTCGAAACTGTCGGCCGGCAAGCCGTCGAGTTGCCAGCCGTTGACGTTGTGACGTCCGGCTTCGAACATAAATAGCCGCGCTCCCGGTTTGGTGACCCGGTGCAGGGTGTGCGCATAACGCAACTGAAGTTCTTCGTCGTCTTGGAACACGTGGTAAAAGGCGCTGTCGACGACGGTGTCGAAGTGATTATCGAAACCGGTCAGTTCGAGGGCGTCGGCCACCTGGAAACTGACCTGGACCCCGGCACATTCGGCGTTGCGTTGGGCGAGCGCAATCGCGGCTGGCGAATGATCGATGCCGGTCGTTGAGTAACCCTTCGATGCGTAGTAGATCGCGTGGTGGCCCGGGCCGGTGCCGGGATCGAGGACCTCGCCACGCAGTGCACCGTAGGCCACCAACTGCTGCACCACCGGCTGGGGCCTGCCGATATCCCAGGGTGTCGACGCGGGTGCGTCCGGGATCGGCGGTC
>JBDTKT010000129.1:0-17188 GCA_039935195.1 Mycobacterium sp. | reverse complement strand
TCCCGAACCCGGAAGCTAAGCCTGCCAGCGCCGATGATACTGCCCAATCGGGTGGAAAAGTAGGACACCGCCGAACACAACCAGTAAGCCCTGTGCCCCCCAACCACGTTGGGGGGCACAGGCATCTCTGTCTCATGCCTCATGCCTCATGTCGCGAGGGCGACTGTTTGCGGTCTTGGCCGGCGGAGTCCCGACGGTGGTGGCGATTCCGACAAACGGGTGTGTCGACAGGAGCATCCCCGCAGGTCGTCTCGATTGCTCGATCCGGCGCGAGGCGACAGTGTTAAGCTTTAGCTTAAGAATTTGACGGAAGGATGCGGCGTGCGTTCTTACTATTTTCTTCCAGTGGTCGCAGCCATCGCAACTGCCAGCCTGATCGCCGGGGCACCGGTGACATCGCCGGTAGCCAGCGGACTAGCGAGGGCAGTCTCGCTCACGGGCAACGGTACCTCGCTCGGCGACGGGGTCGCGTTCCTCATGGGCGGAACCGGGATCCCGCAGCCTCCGCAAAGTTATCTCGATGCCGTCGATGATCTGTTCTTGAGCCCGCACGGATTCGATGGCCAGCTGGTGTCCCTATTCACTCCGGAGAACGTCAGCAGCACATCGGGCGCTGTAGGCCTGCAGCTGCTCGAGAACGCGGTCGCTGATCGACTCAACAGTGGAGAGGTGGACGCCGACCACCCGATCGTGGTGTTCGGGTACTCGCAGAGCGCCTCGATTTCCGTGGGATTGATGCACTGGCTCAGCGAGCATGACGTGTCGAACGATCTCGTCCGGTTCGTGCTGATCGGTTCCCCGGCCACCGGCAGCATCCCCACCGACCTTTATCACACCGACGTCTACAACTCCGAATACGACCCGGTCGCGTTCCAGCCGACGTACTTCAATCCACTGGCGGACCTCAACTCAACGCTGGGCTTCATCTACGAGCACTCGGCTTACCTGAGTGTGACGCCCGAGCAGATCGAGTCGGCGGTTGTGCTGCCGACGTTGGACCCGGACTCGCTGACCACCTTCCACATGTTGACGTCCGACACCCTGCCGCTGTTGAACCCACTGCTGTTGATCCCGATTGTCGGACAGCCGGTCTACGACCTGTTGGAACCCGTCACCCGGATCCTGGTAAATCTCGGCTACGGCAGCATCGACCATGGCTGGCCGCCGGGAGACGTCGATGTGGCGGCGGGGTCCGGGTTCTTCCCGACCAACATCGATTTCGGTGAGCTCCTTAATGCGTTGGGCAAGGGCGTGTTTGACGGGATCAGCAACTCGATCGCCAGCTGGTTCGACCCCGACACCTACACGATCTACCCGTTCCAGGAGAACCCGTCGCTGGCTGGGATCGTTAATGAGGGCTACCTCGCGGGCTACCTCGACTCGCCGACCCCGACGCTGTCGGAGGCACTGACCGGCCTGTCCAACTTCGTGACGGCGTTCACCGACACAACTGTCTATCCCATGCCTGACCCGGTAGACCTGCTGGGCTAAGCGGGTCTGCACCTGCGGTAGCTCCACGTCGAGCGGCGCGGTGCACCTTGCAGTCGTGATCAGTCGAACAGGGTGGTGCGGCTGCACCGCCGAACACAACCAGTAAGCCCTCTGCCCCCCAACCACGTTGGGGGGCAGAGGCATCTAAGAAAACAGTTCGATTCTGGTTCCGGATCTTGCATTCGGGGCCGGTGGACATCCGTGTCGCGATCATGTTGGAGTTCGCCGTATCCTTTTCGGTGGCAGAGAGTCGATAGGGAAGGCGCGTGGTGGCCCAGGACGGCAGGGACGGCAGTGGCGGTAGCAACTCGGCGGGCGGCAAGGGCCGGGTGCGGTCCAACCCGACCGTTGGCAATTTGTCACGTGACCAGCGGACCCGGGAGGGTGCTCCCAAATGGTCGGGCCCGGATCGGGCGCGCCGGGCCCAACCGCAGCGCGACCGGGATGAGGTCCGGCGCTCGACGGCCCCGGGTTTCCGGGGCGGCGACGCGGGCCCGCGACGTGACGAGCCGGCGATCCCGCCCGGCGTGGAGCCCAAGCAGCTCGCGCCGGAGGTTCGCCGGGAGCTGAGCACGCTGAGCAAGCCGATCGCCGATGCCGTGGCGTGTCACCTGGTTGCCGCGGGTTCGCTGCTCGACGACGACCCCGAGGCCGCCTTGCTGCACGCCCGTGCGGCGCGGGACCGATCGCCGCGGATTCCGGCGGCGCGCGAGGCCGTCGGGATCGCCGCGTACCAGTGCGGTGACTGGGCGCAGGCGCTGGCCGAACTGCGGGCAGCGCGGCGGATGGGCAGCCAGTCGGCCCTGTTGCCGCTGATCGCCGATTGCGAGCGCGGTCTGGGTCGCCCACAGCGGGCGATCGATCTGGCGGCGGGGCCGGATGCGGCTGAGTTGGTCGGCGACGAGGCGGACGAGATGCGGATCGTCGCGGCCGGCGCCCGGGTCGACCTGGGTCAGTTGGAGCAGGCGCTCACCGTGCTGGCAGCCGCGCAGATCGCACCCGGCCGGACCGGGGCGACTGCCGCGCGACTGTGCTACGCGCACGCCGAGACGCTGCTGGCGCTGGATCGGGGCGACGAGGCGGTGCAGTGGCTTCTGCGTGCCGCAGCCGTCGACACCGAAGGGGTTACCGACGCTGAGGAGCGACTCGGCGAGCTGACCGGAGCCAAGACACTCGCCGAACGGCACGACTGCTTGCTCATCGACTTGGACGGAACGGTGTTCCGGGGCGACGAAGCGACCGACGGTGCGGTGAAGGCGCTCGAACAGTCGCCGGCCCGGACAATGTTCGTCACCAACAACGCGTCCCGCAGCGCCGCCGACGTGGCGGCGCACCTGACCCGACTCGGCTTCCAGGCGAGCGAGGACGACGTCGCCACCAGCGCCCAGGCCGGCGCTCACCTGTTGGCCACGCAGCTTCCCGTCGGGGCCAAGGTGCTGGTCGTCGGCACCGAGGCGCTGGCCGCTGAGGTCGTCGCGGTCGGGTTGCAGCCGGTGCGGCGCCTGGACGAGGAACCGGCCGCGGTGATCCAGGGGCACTCGACCGACACCTGCTGGGCGGATCTGGCCGAGGCGGCGCTGGCGATCCGCGCCGGCGCGGTGTGGATGACCACGAACGTCGACCGCACACTGCCCTCCGAGCGGGGTCTACTGCCGGGCAACGGGGCGATGGTGGCCGCACTGCGGGCAGCGACCGACGCCGAGCCGCAGATCGCCGGTAAACCGTCGCCGGCATTGCTGACCGACGCGCTGTCACGCGGGGAGTTCTATGCGCCGCTGGTGGTCGGCGACCGGTTGGACACCGACATCGCCGGCGCCGACGCCGCCGGGCTGCCCAGCCTGTTGGTTCTCACCGGCGTCACCTCGGCGCGAGACGCGGTGACAGCACCGGCCGGGCAGCGGCCGACCTACATCGGTCCCGACCTGCGTTCGCTCCACGACGGTGCGGACCGACTCGCGTTCGCACCGCAACCCCAGTGGCGAGTGCGCGTCAGCGGCGCGACGGTCACAGTCGAAGCGGCCGAGCGCGTGACCGACGACGACGGGCTGTCGATCGTTCGCGCCCTCGCCTGCGCGGTGTGGGATGCCGACTTCGGCGGTCGTCCCTTCACCGTCGAGGCCGCCGACGAGGCGGTCGGCGAGGCGCTGGGACGTTGGTCCTTGCTCGGCACCTGCCCTTGACAGCGATCGACTAGCGTAAGTGGCGGCTATGACTACCGAAACTGTGCAGACTGGCGAAAGGGACCGGGACCCCGATCGCATCAGGGCCCGCATCGAGGCGGTGCTCGCCGATCTGCCGGGCGAAGCGGCGCTAGCCGATCTGCCCGCTCACACCGACCTCAACGCGTTGGCGCAGCGCCTTGACGAGGCGCACAACGTGCTGGTGCGGGCGCTGGAATCGGTGGAGAAGGGCTGAGTGCACGCATGTCGCGACATGCTCGCGTCGACGCGGAACTGGTCCGGCGCGGACTGGCGCGTTCGCGACAGCAGGCCGCTGAGTTGATCGACGCGGGCAAGGTCACCATCGACGGGCTTCCTGCGGTCAAGCCGGCCACTGCCGTCGCGGTCACCGCGGCTTTGGCCGTCGCCGACGACGGCGACCGCAACTGGGTGTCGCGCGGGGCGCACAAGCTTCTCGGCGCACTGGACGCCTTTGAGATCGTGGTCGACGGCAGGCGCTGCCTGGATGCCGGTGCCTCGACGGGCGGGTTCACCGAGGTGCTGCTCGATCGGGGCGCGACCCAGGTGGTCGCCGTCGACGTCGGGTACGGGCAGCTGGCCTGGTCGCTGCGTACCGACCCGCGGGTGGTTGTCATCGAACGCACCAATGTGCGCGGGATTTCGCCGGACGTCGTCGGGGGTTTCGTCGAGGTGATCGTCGCCGACCTGTCGTTCATCTCGCTGGCCACCGTGCTTCCCGCGTTGATTAGCTGCGCGTCACCGGACGCCGATATCGTTCCGATGGTGAAACCACAGTTCGAGGTGGGCCGCGGCCTAGTGGGTGCGGGCGGCGTGGTGGCCGATCCGAAACTGCGGGCCGGCGCGGTCCGCTCGGTCGCGGAACGGGCCGCGCTGCTGGGATGGCAGACGGTCGGTGTCACTGCCAGCCCACTGCCGGGACCGTCCGGCAACGTCGAATACTTTCTCCACCTGCGCAGCGCGCCCGGGCGCCCGTTGACCGGCGACGCGCTGTGGCAGGCCGTGCACGATGCTGTCGCGGAGGGTCCGCAGTGACTACAGGAAGCCAACAGCGCACCGTTCTGCTGGTGGTGCACACCGGGCGTGAAGAGGCCACCGACACTGCGCGTCGGGTGGAGAAGGTCCTGAGCGCCCACGGCATTGCGCTGCGGGTGCTGTCCGCGGAGGCCGTCGATAAGGGAGCACTGGACCTGACACCCGGCGACATGCGCGCGCTCGGCGTCGAGATCGAGGTGGTGGACCCGGATAACAACGCCGCCGAGGACTGCGAACTGGTGCTGGTGCTCGGCGGGGACGGCACGTTCCTGCGGGCTGCCGAACTGGCCCGCAACGCTGATATCCCGGTGCTGGGTGTGAACCTGGGCCGAATCGGTTTCCTGGCCGAGGCGGAGGCCGAAACCATCGACGTGGTGCTCGACCACATCATCGCCCGTGACTTCCGGGTGGAAGATCGCATGACGCTCGATGTCGTGGTGTGCGCCGAGGGAAGGGTGATCGACAGCGGCTGGGCACTGAACGAGGCCAGCATGGAGAAGGGTCCGCGGTTGGGTGTGCTGGGGGTGGTGCTCGAGGTGGACGGTAGGCCGGTGTCTGCGTTCGGCTGTGACGGGGTGCTCGTGTCGACACCGACCGGATCCACCGCGTACGCGTTCTCCGCGGGCGGGCCGGTGCTCTGGCCTGACCTGGACGCCATCCTGGTGGTGCCCAACAACGCGCACGCCCTGTTTGGCCGGCCGATGGTCACCAGCCCCGACTCCACCATCGCGATCGAGGTGGAGGGCGGCGGTCACGACGCGTTGGTGTTCTGCGACGGACGCCGGAAGATGCTGGTCCCGGCCGGCGGGCGGCTGGAAGTTCGGCGCGGCGACATACCGGTGAAATGGGCGCGGTTGGGCAGTGCGCCGTTCACCGACCGGCTGGTCAGCAAGTTCCGGCTGCCGGTCACCGGCTGGCGCGGACAGTAGTGGTGCCGGCCCGGTGCTGATCGAGATCCGCATTGACTCGCTGGGTGCGATCAGCGCGGCGACCGCCGAATTCGACCGTGGCCTGACGGTGCTGACCGGTGAGACCGGCACCGGCAAGACCATGGTGGTGACCGGGCTGCACCTGCTCGGCGGTGCCCGCGCCGACGCCACCCGGGTCCGGTCCGGTGCCGCCCGCGCGGTGGTCGAGGGCCGGTTCGACACCGTCGAGCTCTCCGACTCCGCGGCGGCGCAGATCGATCGGATCCTCGACTCGTCGGGTGCCGAGCGCGATGAGGACGGCAGCGTCATCGCGACGCGCTCGGTCAGCCGTGAGGGGCCGTCCCGCGCCTATCTGGGCGGGCGTGGCGTGCCGGTCAAGTCGCTGGGCGGATTCACCGCCGGACTGCTCACCCTGCACGGTCAGAACGACCAACTGCGGTTGATACGGCCCGAGGAACAGCGTGCGGCGCTGGACCGGTTCGCAGCTGTTGAAACGGTGCTGCGTGACTATCGCGCTGTACGCGACGCCTGGCAGTCGGCGCGCCGCGAGCTGGCCGACCGGCGCAACCGGGCCCGGGAACTGGCCCAGGAGGCCGACCGGCTGATGTTTGCGCTGCGCGAGATCGACGCCGTCGACCCGTTACCCGCCGAGGACGACGCGCTGGCGATCGATATCCGGCGGCTCTCCGAACTCGACGCACTGCGGGCTGCGGCGTCCGGCGCCCGGGCTGCGCTGGCCGGGGGCCTCGACGAGCTGGCCGGGTTGGCAGGCGAGCCGAACTCGGCGACCGACCGGCTGGGGCAGGCGAAGTCGATGCTGGACGCCACCGACGACGCCGCGCTGCAGGCACTGGGCGGACAACTCGGTGAGGCGCTGACCGTGGTCGGCGATGCGGCCCGGGAACTCGGTGCCTACCTGAGCGAACTGCCCACCGGTGCCGAAGCCCTGGACGCCAAGCTGGCCCGTCAGTCCGAGCTGCGCATCCTGACCCGCAAGTACGCGTCCGACATCGACGGGGTGCTGCAGTGGGCGCAGGAATCCCGCGATCGGCTGGCTCAGCTCGATGTGTCGGAGGAGGCACTCACCGGACTCGACCGCCACGTTGACGAACTCGCGGGCCGGGTGGTGCAGGCGGCCGCGAAGCTCAGCGCGGCACGCCGCAAGGCCGCCACAGGTCTGTCCAAGGCGGTCAGCGCCGAACTGTCCGGGCTGGCGATGGCCGACGCCGAGTTCACCATCAGCGTCGCCGACTGCCCGGCCGCCGCCGACGACCCGGCCGCGTTGCCGCTGCCGTCGGGGGTGATCGTGCGCGCCGGCGGCGACGGCGTTGACGAGGTCGAGTTCGGCCTGGCCGCGCACCGGGGCATGGCCGTGCTGCCGCTGGCCAAGAGTGCCTCCGGTGGTGAGTTGTCCCGGGTGATGCTGGCGTTGGAGGTGGTGCTGGCGACGTCGTCGCGCGATTCGGTGGGTACCACGATGGTGTTCGACGAGGTCGATGCGGGGGTGGGCGGCCGGGCGGCGGTGCAGATCGGGCGCCGGCTGGCCCGGCTGGCGCACACCCACCAGGTGATCGTGGTGACCCATCTGCCCCAGGTTGCGGCGTACGCCGATGCGCATCTGATGGTCGACGGCGCCGGGCTCAATGGGGCCAGCGGGGTACGGCACCTTGACGACGACGACCGGGTCGCCGAGCTGGCCCGGATGCTGGCCGGGCTGGGGGAGTCCGACAGCGGGCGGGCGCATGCCCGGGAGTTGCTGGCCGCGGCCCGCAAAGAGCGGAGCGAAGAGCCGACCACCCGCCGCGCGCTGTGACAGATGTGACGGATTGTAACTACTGAGGCTGGTGTTACGGCGCGCCTCCCCTGGGTTGGTTTGATTTCCCGACAGAATCGCCTCCATGAAGATGTCTGCGCTTCTGTCCCGTAACACCTCCCGACCGGGCGTCGTCGGCACGGCCCGGGTTGACCACGACATCGATCGATTACTTCGGCGGGTCTGTCCCGGCGACATCGTGGTCCTCGACATCCTGGACTTGGACCGGATCACCGCCGACGCACTCGTGGAAGCCAACATCGCCGGTGTCGTCAACGCGTCGGCGTCCATCTCCGGCCGCTACCCGAATCTGGGCCCGGAGGTGCTGGTCGCCAATGGTGTCGCGCTGATCGACGAGGCCGGCCCGACGGTGTTCAAGAAGATCAGGGACGGTGCCCGGGTCCGACTGCACAATGGCGGTGTCTACTCCGGTGACCGGCGACTGGTGCACGGGGTCGAGCGCAACGATCTCGAGATCGCCGATTTGATGCATGAAGCCAAAAGCGGGCTCGTCGCCCACCTGGAGTCCTTCGCCGGCAACGCCATCGAGTTCATCCGCAGCGAGAGTCCGCTGCTGATCGATGGCATCGGCATCCCCGAGATCGACGTCGACCTGCGCCGCCGGCACGTGGTGCTCGTCGGTGACGAACCGCACGCCGCCGACGACCTGAAATCCCTCAAGCCGTTCATCAAGGAGTACCAGCCGGTGCTGATCGGCGTGGGAGCCGGTGCCGACGTGCTGCGCAAGGCGGGTCATCGCCCGCAGCTCATCGTCGGCGATCCCGACCAGATGAGCGTCGAGGTGCTCAGATGCGGATCCCAGGTGGTGCTGCCCGCCGACGCCGACGGCCACGCGGCGGGCCTGGAACGCATCCAGGACCTCGGTGTCGGCGCGATGACCTTCCCGGCGGCCGGATCGGCGATGGACCTCGCCCTCCTGCTGGCCGACCACCACGGCGCAGCGTTACTGGTCACCGCCGGCCACACCGCCAACATTGAGACGTTCTTCGACCGGTCGCGTCAGCTCAGCAACCCGTCGATGTTCCTGACCCGGCTCAAGGTCGGCCAGAAACTGGTGGACGCCCGGGCGGTCGCCACCCTGTACCGCAACAGGGTCTCCGCCGGGGCCATCTCGTTGCTGGTGCTGACAATGCTGATCGCGGTCATCGTCGCACTGTGGGTGTCGCGCACCGACGCCGTGGTGCTGGACTGGCTCGCGCACTACTGGGACCGCTTCGCCGTGTGGATGCAACGCTGGGTGAGGTAGGACAGGTACAGCGGTGATAACTCCTCGCCATCACGCAATCTCGCTGGCCGCGGTGTTCCTGGCGTTGGCGATCGGGGTCGTGCTCGGTTCCGGGCTGCTCTCCGCGCCGCTGTTGTCCGGGCTGCGTGCCGAGAAAGAGGACCTGCACGCGCAGATCGACGCGCTGCACGCACAGCAGAACGCACTCAACGAGCGACTCGACACGGCAAACGGCTTCGACGCGCGGATGGCTCCCCGGATCGTGCGTGACGAGCTGACCGGCAAGTCGATCGTGGTCTTCCGGACCCCGGATGCACACGACGACGACGTCGAAGCGGTGTCGCGGACTATCGGGCAGGCCGGCGGAACTGTTACCGGGACTGTCTCGCTGACGACTCAGTTCGTTGAGGGCAACTCGGCGGAGAAGTTGCGCGCGGTGGTCGACTCGGGGATCGTGCCGGCCGGAGCGCAGCTGAGCACCAACCTGATCGATCAGGGAGCCCAAGCCGGCGATCTACTCGGGATCACGCTGCTGATCAACTCGCGCAATCCCGACCCGCCTGTTCCGCCCGGCCCGCTCGTTGATGACGTCCAGCGCGCCACGGTGCTGGCCGCGCTGCGAGACACCGGATTCCTGACGTACGGGGAGCCGCACATCGGACCGGCGAACGCCGCGGTGGTGATCACCGGGGGAGCGCTCGGCGACGACGCCGGGAACGTCGGGTCCAGCATCGCCCGGTTCGCGACGGCGCTGGCTCCGCACGGCTCCGCGACCGTGCTGGCCGGCCGGGACGGGTGCGCGTCGGGTATTGCGGCCGTCGCAGTGGCACGTACCGACACCGCCGGGGCCGTCAGCACCGTCGATGACGTCGATGTCGAATCCGGCCGGATCACCGCGGTGATGGCGCTGGGCGACATGATCAAGGGTGGTCACGCCGGTCAGTACGGGGTCGGCCAGGGTGCCGGGTCGGTCACCATCACCCGGTAATCCGGTACGCCGGCTGGCGTGTCAGGGCGCGTAGCGCAGTGTCGATGTTAGGGTGAGAATCCGTGGGTCGGCAGGCCCTCATCCTGCGCCGTCGTCACGGAGGTTGTTGTTGCCACCACTGCGAAAGCACCCGCAAGCTGCGACCAAACACCTGTTCGTTACAGGTGGTGTCGCTTCGTCATTGGGTAAGGGGCTCACCGCGAGCAGCCTGGGCCAGTTGCTGATCTCCCGCGGACTGCAGGTGACCATGCAGAAGCTCGACCCCTACCTCAACGTCGACCCGGGGACGATGAACCCGTTCCAGCACGGTGAGGTCTTCGTCACCGAGGACGGCGCCGAGACCGATCTCGACGTTGGTCACTACGAGCGTTTCCTCGACCGCAACCTGTCCGGGTCGGCCAATGTGACCACCGGGCAGGTGTATTCGACGGTCATTGCCAAGGAGCGTCGCGGCGAGTACCTCGGCGACACCGTTCAGGTGATCCCGCACATCACCGACGAGATCAAAAGACGAATCCTGGCCATGGCCGATGCGGACGCCGGCGGCAGGCGCCCCGACGTTGTCATCACCGAAATCGGCGGCACCGTAGGCGATATCGAGTCGCAGCCGTTCTTGGAAGCCGCCCGGCAGGTCCGCCACGACGTCGGCCGGGACAACGTGTTCTTCCTGCATGTGTCGTTGGTGCCCTACCTGGCGCCATCGGGGGAACTCAAGACCAAGCCGACCCAGCACTCCGTGGCGGCGCTACGCAGCATCGGCATCACCCCGGACGCGCTGATCCTGCGTTGCGACCGCGATGTCCCCGAGACGCTGAAGAACAAGATCGCGCTGATGTGCGACGTCGACATCGACGGGGTGATCTCGACTCCGGATGCGGCGTCGATCTATGACATTCCGAAGGTGCTGCACCGCGAGGAACTCGACGCCTACGTGGTGCGTCGACTCAACCTGCCGTTCAAGGACGTTGACTGGACCGAGTGGGACGACCTGCTGCGCCGAGTCCACGAACCGCACGAAAAGGTGCGGATCGCCCTGGTGGGCAAGTACGTCGATCTTTCCGACGCCTACCTGTCGGTCACTGAGGCGTTGCGGGCCGGCGGGTTCAAGCATTACGCGAAGGTCGAGATGTGCTGGGTCCCGTCCGATGCGTGTGCGACACCGGCCGGCGCGGCCGCGGCACTGCGCGACGTGCATGGTGTGCTGGTCCCCGGCGGATTCGGCATCCGCGGTATCGAAGGCAAGATCGGCGCGATCGCCTATGCGCGGCAACGGGGCCTGCCGGTGCTGGGCCTGTGCCTGGGGTTGCAGTGCATCGTGATCGACGCCGCCCGCACGGCGGGTTTGGCCGAGGCCAACTCCGCTGAGTTCGACCCGGATACCCCGGAACCGGTTATCGCCACGATGGCCGACCAGCAAGACGCCGTCGCCGGCACCGCCGACCTCGGCGGGACCATGCGGCTCGGGGCCTACCCGGCGGTGCTTGAACCCGATTCGATTGTGGCGCAGGCCTACCAGGCGACCGAGGTCTCCGAGCGGCATCGGCACCGCTACGAGGTCAATAACGTCTACCGGGAGCGAATCGCCAAGAGCGGGTTGCGGTTCTCCGGCACCTCGCCGGACGGGCAGTTGGTGGAATTCGTCGAATACCCGCCGGACATCCACCCGTTCCTGGTCGGCACCCAGGCCCACCCGGAGTTGAAGAGCCGGCCCACCCGGCCGCACCCGCTGTTCGTAGCGTTCGTCGGTGCCGCGATGGACTACAAGGCCGCCGAACGCCTCCCGGTGGAGATTCCAGAGCACCATGTCGAGCAACACCGCGCCGAGGGCGAACCGGTACCGGGACCGGTGGAAGATCCGCTGGCCCGTGGCTGAGCACGTCTTCGAGACCGCGTCGTCGGAACTGCTGCACAGCGGCAAGATTTTCGCGCTGCGCGCCGACGACGTGCTCATGCCGGGCGGCAAGACTGCCACACGCGAAGTGGTGGAAAACTACGGCGCGGTGGCGGTGGTCGCGCTGGACGAAGGCGACAACATCGCGATGATCTACCAGTACCGCCATCCGGTGGGGCGGCGACTGTGGGAGCTGCCGGCCGGATTGCTCGACATCAGCGGCGAGCCGCCGCATCTCAGCGCCGCCCGGGAGCTCCGCGAGGAAGCCGGTCTGGCGGCGGACACCTGGCAGGTGTTGGTCGACCTGGACTCCACGCCGGGTTTCAGCGACGAATCAGTGCGGGTGTACCTGGCAACCGGACTGGCCGATGTGGGCCGGCCGGAGGCACACGACGAAGAAGCCGACATCACCCTGAAGTGGTATCCGATCGCCGAGGCGGTTCGCCTGGTGTTCAGCGGTGAGATTGTCAACGCCATTGCGGTGGCGGGAATTCTGGCCGTGTGCACCCTCAAGCATGGATCAGCCCGGACGCGCCCGGTGGATTCCGGGTGGATCGACAGGCCGACCGCGTTCGCCGACCGGCAGCGCGGGCGTTGACGGCGTTGGCCGGGCCGATGTGCCCGCTTGAGGCGCAGCTGCAGGGTTACCTGGACCATTTGACGATCGAGCGGGGCGTGGCGGCCAACACGTTGAGTTCGTACCGGCGAGATCTGCTCCGCTACACCCGACATCTACTCGCCCGCGGGGTCGACGATCTGGCCGGGGCCAGCGAGGAAGACGTGACGGAATTCCTGGTGGCGCTGCGGAGCGGCGACCAGGCCAACGGCAGGCCGGCGTTGTCGGCGGTCTCGGCGGGGCGCGCGCTGATCGCGGTGCGCGGCCTGCACCGGTTCGCTGTTGCCGAGGGACTCGCCGCGCTGGATGTGGCGCGCGCCGTCAAACCGCCGACCCCGGGCCGGCGGCTGCCCAAAAGCCTGACCGTCGAGGAGGTGTCGGCACTGCTGGCGGGGGCAGGCGGGGACAGCCTTTCGGACGGGCCGCTGAGCCTGCGCAATCGCGCGCTGCTGGAACTGTTGTACTCCACCGGATCTCGCATCTCCGAGGCGGTCGGACTCGACGTGGACGACATCGACGTCCGCGACCGCTCGGTGCTGTTGCGCGGCAAGGGCGGAAAACAGCGGCTGGTGCCGGTGGGGCGGCCCGCGGTGGCAGCACTGGACGCCTATCTGGTGCGCGGCCGCCCGGAGTTGGCTCTCCGTGGCCGGGGCACGCCGGCGGTCTTCCTCAACGCCCGCGGCGGACGACTGTCCCGGCAGAGCGCTTGGCAGGTGCTACAGACCGCTGCCGAACGGGCGGGCATCACGGCCAACGTGTCACCGCACACGCTGCGGCACTCGTTCGCCACCCACCTGCTCGACGGTGGCGCCGACGTCCGGGTGGTGCAGGAACTGCTGGGTCATGCCTCGGTGACCACAACGCAGATCTACACGCTGGTCACCGTGCACGCGCTGCGCGAGGTGTGGGCCGGCGCACACCCACGGGCCCGGTAGCCCGCGCTATCCGCCCAGGTACTCCGACTCCAACACCAGGTCGTGGATCAAACTTTGATACTCCACATGCGCCTTGTGTTCGATGGTGTTCCACAGCACCCCCTGCTGTCGCCGCATGTATTCGCGGTAGCGCGGCGCGCCGGGCACTTTGACGTTGTCGGCGACCACGATCGAACCCGGGTGCAACCAGTCGCGGTCGAGGATGCTCTGTGTGTCGGTGAGGTAAGCGTCCTTGTCATGGTCGATGAACAGGAAGTCCAGGGTGCCGGCCGCGAATCCGTGCCGGGCGGTCAGTGAATCCAGTGTCCGGCCGCCGTCTCCGATGGTGCCCACCACGCAGGTGACCCGGTCGGCCACCCCGGCGTGCGCCCAGATCTGCCGGGCGTTGGCGGCGTTGGCCTCGGCCAGTTCGACGGAGTACACGCTGGCCCCGGGCGCGGCGCGGGCGATACGCAGTGCCCCGTAGCCACAGTAGGTGCCCAGTTCCAGCGCCAGTTTCGGATTGGCGCGCAGCACCGCGGCGTCCAGCAGGGCGCCCTTCTCGTCGCCGACGTTGATCAGCAGTGACTTCTGGTAGGCGAACCTGTCGATGGTGGCGAGCACGTCGTCGATGTCCCCGGCGCGGGCGTTGTTCAGTACGTAGTCGACCGCTGCCGCCTCCCGGCCGTCGCCGATCTGGCCCGTCGTGGTGATGTTGCGGCTGCCGGTCGCCATCCGCCAGACCGACCACCGGAGAAAAGGCATTCGCTGTTTGAGCCTCATGAAGGCAACTTTATGCCGGTGGACAGTAGATTTCACTTCTCATGCACCCTATGCGGGTCCCGGCCACCCGTTAGACTTCTGCGGATGTCCGCCACCACAGCGCCGGCCCGGCGATGACCGACGACGACAGTTCCGCCGTCGGCCTGACTGGCCGCCCATCCCGGCCGATCCCCGAGCCGCAGCCGCGGACAACGCACGGGCCGGCCCTGGTCATCGCCATGTGCAACCAGAAGGGCGGCGTCGGCAAGACCACCTCGACGATCAACCTCGGCGCCTCGCTGGCCGAGTACGGCCGCCGGGTGCTGCTGGTGGATCTGGACCCGCAGGGTGCGCTGTCGGCGGGCCTCGGTGTACCGCACTACGAGCTGGCCCACACCGTCCACAACCTGCTGGTGGAGCCGCGGGTCCCGATCGACTCCGTGGTGATCCGGACCCGGGTCGAGAACCTGGACCTGGTGCCGTCCAATATCGACCTGTCCGCCGCCGAGATTCAGCTCGTCAACGAGGTGGGTCGGGAGCATGCGCTGGCCCGCTCGCTGCGTCCGGTGCTGGACCGTTACGACTACATACTGATCGACTGCCAGCCGTCGTTGGGTCTGCTCACCGTGAACGGCCTGGCCTGCGCGGACGGTGTGATCATCCCGACCGAGTGCGAGTATTTCTCGCTGCGCGGGCTGGCGCTGCTGACCGACACCGTCGACAAGGTGCGAGACCGGCTCAACCCGAAGCTAGAGATCAGCGGCATCCTGCTCACCCGCTACGACCCGCGCACCGTCAACGCCCGCGAAGTGATGGGCCGGGTGCTGGAACGATTCGGCGACCTGGTGTTCGACACCGTGATCACCCGCACCGTCCGATTCCCGGAGACCAGCGTGGCCGGGGAGCCCATCACCACCTGGGCTCCGAAGTCCGGCGGCGCGCAGGCCTACCGCGCGCTGGCCCGCGAAGTCATCCACCGATTCGGCGCGTGAACACCCAGACCGAGCCGACCGGCGCCCACAGTGTCTCCAGTGGCTCCGCTGACGTGCAGGGCTTCCAGGTTCGGCTGGCCAACTTCGAGGGACCGTTCGACCTGCTGTTGCAGTTGATCTTCGCGCACCGACTCGATGTCACCGAGGTGGCGCTGCACCAGGTCACCGACGATTTCATCGTCTATACCCGGGAGGTCGGGCCGCAGCTGGAGTTGGAGGAGACGACCGCGTTCCTGGTGGTCGCCGCGACGCTGCTCGACCTCAAGGCGGCCCGGCTGCTGCCGTCCGGGAAGGTCGACGATGAGGAGGACCTGGCGCTGCTGGAGGTCCGCGACCTGCTGTTCGCGCGCCTGCTGCAATACCGGGCGTTCAAGCACGTCGCCCAGATGTTCGCCGAATTGGAGGCCGCCGCGCTGCGCAGCTACCCGCGTTCGGTGTCGCTGGAGGAGGGCTTCGCCAGCCTGCTGCCGGAGGTGATGCTCGGCGTTGACGCCGAGCGGTTCGCTCAGATCGCGGCGACAGCGTTCGTCCCTCGCCCGGTGCCGACGGTGGCCACCGAACACCTGCACCAGGAGATGGTGTCCGTGCCCGAACAGGCGGGTTTGCTGCTGTCATTGCTTCAGGCCCGGGGCAGCGGCCAGTGGGCGTCGTTTTCCGAGCTGGTCGCCGATTGCCGGGTGCCGATCGAGATCGTCGGCCGTTTCCTGGCGCTGCTCGAACTGTATCGGGCGCGAGCGGTAGCATTTGACCAGTTAGAACCACTTGGTGTGCTCCAGGTTTCGTGGACCGGAGAACGTCCCACCAACGAAGACCTGGTGAAAGCAGAATCGCTTGAGTAGTGCGTGACGAATTAATGACCGACCCGAATCCCCGCCCCGGGTTTCCCGAGCCCGACCTGGGCATCGACGTCGCGGTCGTCCCCGAGCTCGAAGACGTCGAGTTGGGCGCGGTGCTTGAGGCACTGCTGCTGGTAGTGGACACCCCGGTGACCGCCGAGATGCTGGCCTCGGTCACCGAACAACCGGTGTACCGAATCACCGCGAAGCTGCGGACCATGGCCGACGATCTGGCCGAACGCGACAGCGGTATCGACCTGCGGGAGGCCGGCGGCGGGTGGCGGATATACACCCGGGCCCGGTTTGCGCCGTATGTGGAGCGGCTGCTGCTGGACGGTGCGCGGTCGAAGCTGACCCGCGCCGCGATGGAGACGCTCGCGGTGATTGCCTACCGTCAGCCGGTGACTCGCGCCCGGGTGTCGGCGGTGCGCGGCGTGAACGTCGATGGGGTGATGCGAACCCTGCTGGCGCGCGGCCTGATCACCGAGGCCGGCAACGATCCGGACACCGGCGCGGTGAGGTTCGCTACCACCGAGTTGTTCCTGGAGCGGCTGGGCTTGTCGTCGCTGGCCGACCTGCCCGATATTGCGCCGCTGCTGCCCGACATCGATGTGATCGACGACCTGAGTCAATCTTTGGAGAGCGAGCCCCGTTTCATGAAGCTCGGTGGCACACCCGCAACCGATCAGCCGCTGTCGTTCGATGTGGATCGCGACTGATGGCCCGGTCCGCTGAGTCCGAGGGGGTCCGGCTGCAAAAAGTGTTGGCGCAGGCTGGCGTTGCGTCACGTCGGGTCGCCGAGCGGATGATCACCGACGGCCGTGTCGAGGTGGACGGCAAGCTGGTGACCGAGTTGGGCACCCGGGTCGATCCGAACACGTCGGTGATCCGAGTCGACGGAGCGCGCGTGACCGTGGACAACACCCTGGTGTACCTGGCGTTGAACAAACCGCACGGCGTGCACTCGACGATGTCGGATGAGCGTGGCCGCCCGTGTATCGGCGACTACATCGAGTATCGGGTCCGTGGTGACGCGAACCTGTTTCACGTCGGACGCCTGGATGCCGACACCGAGGGTCTGATGTTGCTGACCAACGACGGCGAGCTGGCAAACCGGCTGATGCACCCGTCCTACCAGGTGCCCAAGACGTATCTGGCGACCGTGCTCGGGTCGGTGCCGCGTGGATTCGGTAAGCGGCTGCGGGCCGGCGTCGAACTCGACGACGGCCCCGCGAGAGTGGATGATTTCGCCGTGGTTGACGCGGTTCCGGGTAAGACACTGTTGCGGCTGACGCTGCACGAGGGACGTAAACGCATTGTGCGCCGGATGCTGGCAGCGGTCGGGTTTCCGGTTCAGGCGTTGGTGCGCACCGATATCGGTGCGGTGACGTTGGGCGAGCAGCGGCCGGGCAGTATCCGGGTGCTGACCAGTAAAGAGGTCGGGGCACTGTACAAGGCGGTCGGCCTGTGAACGGGA
>JBDTKT010000128.1:0-8209 GCA_039935195.1 Mycobacterium sp. | reverse complement strand
GCCGGTGCCGGTTACGATCTGCGCCCGGTGAGCCTGGTTCAGGCGACGATGGCCGAAAGAATAACCTTGTCGCGCAGCAAGATTCCGGATGCCCACGCCAGCGTGCAGGTGGATTGCGCGAATCTGCTGGGGCTACGTGACCGGCTGCGCACCGCCGGTGCCGGCGACGCCATCACCCCGTTCGTCCTGACCCTGCGACTGGTGGTCATCGCGCTCACCCACCACAAGGTGCTCAACTCGACCTGGGTGGACGCGGCCGACGGCCCACAGGTGCGCACCCAGCACGCCGTTCACCTGGGCTTCGGGGTGGCCGCACCGCGCGGCCTGCTGGTGCCGGTCGTCGTCGACGCGCATCGCAAGACCACCCGAGAACTCGGCGACTGCGTGGCCCGGCTGATCCGGGACGCTCGGGCCGGGGTCCTCAAGCCGGCCGAATTGGCGGGCTCGACGTTCACGGTCTCGAATTTCGGTGCCCTCGGACTCGATGACGGCGTGCCCGTGATCAACTACCCGGAGGCGGCGATATTGGGCATGGGATCGATGAAACCGCGGCCGGTGGCGATCGACGACGCGGTCGTTGTCCGCCCGCAGATGACGCTGAACTGCGTGTTCGACCACCGGGTCGCCGATGGCGCGCAGGTTGCGCAATTCCTGTGCGAGCTGCGGGATCTGGTTGAATCACCCGACACCGCGCTGCTGGACCTGTAGGCCCGGCTGTCGGGCTGCCTATCTGCTGCGGGCGGCAGCGAGCCGGGCTGCGAACTCCGGTGACTCGACCGATACCGCCTGCGGGCCCAGTTCGGTGCGCTTGGCGAATTCGTGCTGGTCACTGTCGATCGAACCCGGGCTGGCGGTGGCGCGCATCGTGGCTTTGGTCGCCAAAACGACGTCACGCGGTGCCGCCGCCGGCCCGGCGGCTAATGCGATCGCGGCGGCGACCGGGTCATCGGCGAGTTGCAGAGCCAGCCCGTGCCGCACGGCGGCTTCGGCGTCGAAGCGCATGCCGAACAGCAGCGCCGCACGCGCGACCTGGGGCCCCACCGCACGATGCAGCATCCAGCTGGCACCGCCGCCGGGGTGCAGGCCCAGTTGCTGAAACCGGGTGTCGAACACCGCGGCTGGACCGGCAATCCGGACGTCGGCGGCCAACGCCAGGTTCAGCCCGGCGCCGACGGCGGCACCGTTTACCGCGGCCACAGTGGGCAGAGTGCAATGGGCGACCGACATGAAGCCCTCGTACAGTGCCAGCAGCCCGTCCTTGGTGGCGGCGCCCAGCGCGGACAGATCGGCGCCGGCGCAGAACGCCCGGCCCGCGCCGGTGATGACTACGGCGTGCACACCGGGATCGGCCTCGGCGCGCTCCACGGCAGCCCGCAACTGCATCGACATCACACCGGTGACCGCGTTGCGCCGGTCGGGGTCGTTGACGGTGATCAACGCGACCCGATCAACGACGTTGAACAGGACTAACTCATGCCCGGTCATCAGGAACCTCCGCGAAGCGAACTCGATAGTGTTGGGAGAGCGGCCGGCTAAGCGACCCAGGCGATAATCACGGCTGACACCACCAACAGCGCCAGCATGCCGACGATGTAGACGCGGATCGTACGGTCGTGGTCCATCACGTCACTTTAATCTTTTTCATTCGTATCGTCGTTGTTCGCCAGCGGGCCCCGCGCTATTAGCGCGACGGAGCCTGCTCGGCCTGCAGACGGATCTTGGTGCGGCAACTCCGAAGAACCCGGTTGTGGCGGATTCAATTGCCGATTTTGACCACGAACGCTAACCACTGGCCTTACTTATTGGCCGAGGTGTATCTCGCACGTGACCTTCCCGCGACAGTGACCAAGCACGCTCATCATCATGGCAGTTCTCGCGGTACTGGGCGCGCTCGCGACAGCAACATGGGTCGGCTACTTCACGGGCCGGCGCGCGGGTTCTACGCCGTCAACCTGGAAGAAGCGAACGAGTCGGGTGGCATTGGGCAGGCGTGCGATCAGCCTGCTCGTGTTGATCAGCGCACGCCGCATCCGGCAGGGCTTCCAGGCCGAGCGCGTGCTCCCTCATGCAGTAGACATCTGGGGGTTGAGAACTATCGCAACCCTTGAGCTCCTGCGGGGCGGCGTTGCGCGGATGCGGTCCTATTAAGCCGCGCAAGCTTGGGGCGAAGCATCTGGGCGCGCTATCGCGAGAGTCTCTGTGCTCGTGGCACGACCGGCCGAGGCGGGAAGCCAACGAGCCGCAGCAGAACACCGCGACGGCGAGACCAAAATGTGCCGGCGGCCTTGTGGCGCAACGCACTCAACGCCGCACCGAGAGTTGTAACCAAACAGTGGTCCAGGTCAGGATGTCACCCATTCATGCAGGACGTTGGGAGGTCAGGTGGTGTAGGTGAGACTGGTCATCATGCCGGCTTCCTGGTGATAGCCGTTATGGCAGTGCAGCATCCACACGCCGGGGTTGTCCGCGATGAGGTCGACGGCGACCTTCTGCTTGGGCAACACGTTGATGGTGTCTTTGCGTGCACCCGGGCTGCCGTCGGGCTTGATCAGCTGAAAGGTGTGCCCGTGCAAGTGCATCGGGTGCCACATCCCCGACTCGTTGTTGGTGAACGTCAGGGTTGCGCGCTGACCCTGCCGGATAGTGAGCGGCTGGTTGTCGGGATACGGCTGGCCGTTGATGGTCCAGACGTACGGCTCCATCGAACCGTTCAGGTCAGCGGACAGCGCGGTGTTGGGTTTCGCCGACCCGAGGTCGGCGGCCGATGTAGCGGTGAAGATGTCGACCGTACCCACGTGGCCGTTGAGTTCGGCAGGCTGAAACCCGGGATCGGGTGCGGTGCCGGCGCCGGTGGTTAGCAGCGCCCGTGCGAGCGCGTTCTTGCCCTCCGCCAGCGCCACCATGGGGAAGATCCCATCACCGGCGGTGACGATCACGTCGTAGCGTTCGCCGATGCCCAACAACAGCGCGTCGACCTCGGTGGGCTCGACGGGGTAGCCGTCGGTGTGGGTGACGGTCATGCGGTGTCCGGCCAGCGCGACCCGGAAGGCCGTGTCAGCGCCGGCATTGATGATCCGGATCCGAATCCGCTGGCCCGGCTTAGCGCTAAAGCTGGTCGGCGCGGTCGGGATACGTCCGTTGAACAGGTAGTACGGGTAGCTGACGTCGCCGGCATCCCCGCCCAACAAGGAACTGGATGTCGCACCGTGCATGCCGTGCATGCCGCCGGTGGCGGTCTTGGTCGGCCTGCGCAGGTCGTCGTAGATCTGTTGTGGGGTTTGGCCGATCCCGTCGGTCCAGTCGTCGAGGACGACGATCCATTCGGCGTCATAGCGCGCCGACTCGGCCGGGTCGTCGACGAGCACCGGAAGGTACAGGCCGTAGTCGGTCTGCAGGCCGGTGTGTGGATGCGCCCAGTAGGTACCCGGATCGGGTACCGAGAACCGGTAGGTGAAGTCGCGGCCGGCCTCGATGTTGGGTGTCGCGGGTGTGGCGCCGTCCATGTCGTTGCGGATGGCGAGGCCGTGCCAATGCATCGAGGTGGGGTGGTCGAGTCGGTTGGTGACGGTGACGGCGAGTTCGTCGCCGACGTTGGCACGGATCAACGGGCCCGGGATGCTGTTGCCGTAGGCCAGCGTGTGCACCAACGGGCCGCCGAGGTCGATCGTGACGGCTTGCGGTGTCAACGAGGCGGTGACGGTCCGCCCGGTGTGGGGCCGCGCCGCCTCTGCCGCGGCGATGGCGCCGCCCAGGTTCGCCAGCGCAGCCTCGTCAGTGGCGATGGCGTTGCCCTGGGTCGCCGCAGGTGCGCCCGATCGCCCGCAGGCAGCTAACGTGAACCCGCCGGCGATCGCGGCGGTCACAAACCTACGCCGGTTCAGCTGAATACGGTCTGATGGCGATTCGCTCACGATGGTTACTCACCCCTACTGCGTTTGGTACCAGGTTGGTCGACGAAGATTTCCGGCGCTTCATCCATCGCCGCGAACGCGAACCTCAGGATCGCCGCCCACAGGATCCCCCAGGTCATCGATCCGGCCAGTGCCAACGCATGCCCGGTTCCGCCCATCACCACCTTCACGCATCGGCGTCGCCAGCGACCCAACATATACCCAACGGGGGTATGGGTCAATGTTGGCATCCTCTGGTCGATCAGGTAATGCTGGTTGGGAGATCGAGCGGAGCCCTGTGGTGAGGTCGATGCGGCTGCGGTGCTCATGCCCTGACGTCCCACAAGATCCAGTTGGATACCCAACCGGGGTATAAGAAGGTAAGATGGCTGCATGATGTCCACCATCACCGACGGCACCGCACACCTGGAGGCACTTGCAACCGTGCCGGTCCAGGGCGCGGTCGAGATCGCCGACGGTGACAACACCGAAGCAGCGGCGACGGCCAACACCGTTGTCACCACGCGGCAGGTCGAGATCGACTCGGTCACGAAGATTCTGGGAGGTTTGATGACAACCGCGCACGGATATTCGGCGCACAAGGGCGACTACGCCAAGCGGCTGCGCCGTATCGAAGGTCAGGTCCGCGGCATCGCGAAGATGATCGAGGAAGATAAGTACTGTATTGACGTCCTGACCCAGGTCAGTGCGGTCAACAGCGCTATGCGGGTGGTGGCGCTGAACCTGCTCGATGAGCACCTCAATCACTGCGTGAGCCACGCGGTCGCCGAGGGCGGCGACGAGGCCGAAACGAAACTGGCCGAAGCCTCCGCCGCTATCGCACGGCTCGTACGCTCCTGATCGCTACCGCGTGAGCCGGCCGCTTTGTGTTGCATCCCGCGCTCGCAATTGATTCGCATACCCCTATGGGGTATCGTATCGAGGTGTGAGTAGCCCTATCGACGATCCGAGGATCTCGACGCGGTCAGCTGCCACTGACCCGGTGTGCGGCATGACCGTCGAGGCCAGTAACAGTCGCACGACCGAGCACGATGGACTTCGCTATTTCTTCTGCTCTGAGCATTGCCGTGCGCGGTTTCAGGCCGAGCCCGATCGATATAGCTCAGCGCAAAGCTGCCACGAGCATCCTGTGCGCGCCGCATCCGAGGATGGCGTTGACCGGTCGGGCGGCGAGGAGGTGCCGGAGTACACCTGCCCGATGCATCCAGAGATCCGCCAGCCCGGCCCGGGGTCATGCCCGATCTGTGGCATGGCGCTTGGGCCCGTTATGGTCACCGCTGACACCGGTCCCAGCCACGAGTCGGCCGATATGACCCGCCGCTTCTGGGTTGGGCTTGCGTTGGCGCTGCCGGTGTTCGTGCTGGCGATGGGCGGTCACCTGTTCGGCTGGGTTCCCGACGTGATCCCGTCGTCGGTCTCGAACTGGATCCAGCTGGTGCTGGCCACGCCCGTGGTGTTGTGGGCCGGGTGGCCGTTCTTCGTTCGAGGTTGGGCCTCGGTGCGTTCCCGCAGCCTGAACATGTTCACCCTCATCGCGATGGGCACCGGCGTGGCCTGGGTGTTCAGTGTCGCCGCCACCGTCGCGCCGGGTATCTTCCCCGACTCGTTCCGGAACATGGGAACGGTTGACGTCTACTTCGAGGCGGCGGCCGTCATCACCGTCCTGGTTCTGCTCGGCCAGGTGCTGGAGCTGCGGGCGCACGAGCAGACATCCGGTGCGATCAAGGCCCTGCTGAGGCTGGCCCCGAAGACCGCCCGGCGGATCCGCCTAGACGGCGCCGACGAGGAGATCGGCCTCGACGCCGTCGAGATCGGCGACCGCCTCCGGGTCCGTCCCGGGGAGCGGGTGCCCGTCGATGGCACCGTCGAGGACGGTAGGTCCGCGATCGACGAGTCGCTGGTGACAGGCGAGTCGATGCCGGTCACCAAGACCGCCGGGGACACCGTCATAGGCGGCACCATCAACCAGACCGGTGGTCTGGTCATGCGCGCCGAAAAGGTCGGCCGGGACACCATGCTCGCGCGGATCGTGGCCATGGTCGCCGAAGCGCAGCGCTCCCGCGCCCCGATCCAGCGGATAGCCGACCGAGTCGCCGGGGTATTCGTCCCCGTCGTCATCGGCGTCGCCCTCATCGCGTTCATCGTGTGGGGCCTGGTCGGTCCCGACCCCAAGCTCGCCCACGCGTTGATCGTTGCGGTCACAGTGCTGATCATCGCCTGCCCCTGCGCCCTCGGACTGGCTACCCCGATGTCGATCATGGTCGGAGTCGGCCGCGGAGCCAGCCTCGGAGTGTTGATCAAGAACGCCGAAGCCCTCGAACGCATGGAGAAAGTGGACACCCTTGTCGTGGACAAGACCGGCACCCTGACCGAAGGCCATCCCGCAGTGACGGACACCGTCGCGGCGCACGGGTTCGACCCCGACGAGATCCTCCGACTGGCCGCCGGTGTCGAGCGCGCCTCCGAGCACCCGCTGGCCCGCGCCATCGTGGCGGCCGCCGAGGATCACGGTGTCGATATCCCCGCGGTCGAGCGTTTCGACGCACCGCCCGGTCGCGGCGTCGTCGGTGTCGTCGAAGGCCGCAATGTCGTGCTGGGCAACTCCGATTTCCTCTTGTCGCACCGGATCGACGTCAGCGCTCTGGAAGCCGACGCTAACCGGCTGCGCGCGGACGGCGCCACCGCGATCTACATCGGCGTCGACGATCTTGCGGCCGGCATCTTCGCCATCGCCGACCCGGTCAAACGGACTACCGCGGTGGCGCTCGCCGCGCTGCGCCGCGAAGGCATCGAGATCGTCATGCTGACCGGCGATAACCGGGTCACTGCCGAGGCGGTCGGGCGCCGACTTGGGATCCATCGAGTCGAGGCGGAGGTGCTGCCCGACCACAAGAGCGACATCGTCAAGCAACTCCGAGGTGAGGGGCGCGTCGTGGCCATGGCCGGCGACGGCGTCAACGATGCTCCCGCCCTTGCCGCCGCCGATGTCGGGCTGGCCATGGGCGGCGGCACCGATGTGGCCATGGAAAGCGCCGGGGTCACCCTCCTCAACGGTGACCTCACCGGCATCGTGCGTGCACGTGAACTCTCGCAGATGACCATCGCCAATATCCGGCAGAACCTGTTCTTTGCGTTCATCTACAACGCGGTCGGTATCCCCATCGCCGCCGGGATCCTCTACCCGCCGTTCGGGTTGTTGCTGTCCCCGATGATCGCAGCCGCCGCAATGTCCCTGTCCTCGGTCAGCGTGATCGGCAATGCGCTGCGCCTGCGCACGCAGCATCTGACTGAACCCGGAACATGAACGGTGTTGGTCAGCCTCCGGCGATCCGTGGTCGCTAGGGCTGCACTGCTCAACGGCGAGAGGGAAGGGCGCGGTGAGGCGACCATGGTCGCTTCACCACCCGCGCCGGCTATTTCCCGGGCACCGCACCGATCGAAACCACGATCATCGCCCAGTGCTGGTCCAGGAAGCTGCTCGACGCCCAGATCGTCGGCGTCGAGAACGCCGCCAAGGGCATCAATGCCCTCACGGTCGTGCGTCTCGTACGCTCCTGATCGCGAGGGCGTGACTGGGCCTTTACGGTTGGGAAGCGTGAGCGGGCCGCCGGCGGCCCGAAACCGGATAATGCTTGACGTGCTGTACCCTACCGGGGTATGGTCAAGCTCATGAATGAAACCAAAGAAACCCAAGCGAGTTGCTGCAAGTCGGGTACCTGCCAGTGCGGTGACGCCTCGTGTACCCAGGGTCCCGGCTGCCAGTGCGGTCACCCGTCGTGCACGTGTAACGACTGACCAATTCAATCCACCAGGGCGCGACCTGTCCTGGGCGCCCTCGACCTAGCTCCGCTTGACCGCGACGAAACGGTCAAGCGGAGCACCGTCTGCACGTCTTTTGAGCGGGTGCTCATGGAATCGGGAAACTAGAGCGGGTCGATCGATGGAACACCGTGGTCGGTGGCGATAATCGGGCCTTCACGGTTGTCGGACAGCGTGACCCGTCGAAGTTGATCCGGCCGCGACACTGGTCGCCGACGATGAGCAAGCCGCCGAAATCATCACCGCCGGAAGCGGCCCTGTGGCCGGCTTTGACGTGCTGAAAACCGGCGAGAACAACGTACCCAAGAACGTGCGCCGTGGAATCGGTTGGCTTAGGGCCGGCGGGGAATCGGCCGACGAACTGTAAGGCAGGCTTGGTGAAGACCGCGCAACGCATAGCCCTGTTCGCGACAACGCTACGTCCCGACTCCCGACGAACGGGGCCATCGCCGGCGTTGGCCCCGCGCGGAGCGTTCGCC
>JBDTKT010000127.1:0-6070 GCA_039935195.1 Mycobacterium sp. | reverse complement strand
GCGTGGGTGCGGGCGGTGACGTGGGTGCCGCCGCGGGCTCCGGTTCGGCTGCCGGCTCCGGTTCGGCCGCGGGCTCCGGTTCGGCCGCGGGCTCCGGCTGGGCGGCCGCTCCGGCGCTGTCGCCGGCTTCGCCGATCACCGCCAACTCGCCGCCGACCTCGACCGTGTCGTCCTCCTGGGCGACGATCTTGGTCAGCACACCGGCGACCGGGGACGGGATCTCGGTGTCGACCTTGTCGGTGGAGACCTCCAGCAGTGGCTCGTCGACTGCGACGGTGTCGCCCTCTTGCTTGAGCCAGCGGGTCACGGTTCCCTCAGTGACGCTCTCACCGAGTGCCGGCATCTGAACTGAGAACGCCATCGCTGTTGACTCCTCGATAGGTCGGTGGGCCGCCTTGGCTCGTCCTCTGGCTTACCACAGCGATGCGCGGCGGGTGGCGCACCGAGGCGGATTATCGAAATCATCCTGTCATTGCGACACCTTCGTTACACATCCAGGGCGGGACTGGCGGGCGGTGGTGGCGTGGGTCCCGGCCAGCTTAGTCGGGGGGTGGTGTCCGCTGCTGCGGTGCCATCGGACGCCATCGGGTGTCGCGGTGCAAATACACTGCAGTGTCCGTTGATTCACTGCGGCTGGGGATGCGTCACCCGTTTTCCGCTATGTCTTCGAGCACCGCGAACATCGTGCGGGTCGGCACCCCGGTGCCGCCCTTGGGGGTGGCGCCCCAAGGTCCGCCGGTGTTGTAGGCCGGAGCGGCGACGTCGATATGCACCCAGGCCACCCCGTCGGCGACGAACTCCCGCAAATAGGTGCCGGCGACCAGCATGCCGGCGAAGCGCTGGCCGCTGACGTTGGCCAGGTCGGCCACCGTGGACTTCAGGTCGTCGCGGAGTTCGTCGGGCAGCGGCATCGCCCAGCCGTTCTCGCCGACTCGTTGCGAGATCGCCGCCACCCGGTCGCGGAACTCGTCGCTGCCCATCACCCCCGGGGTGCGACTGCCCAGCGCCACCGTCTGAGCGCCGGTCAGCGTCGACGTCTCGATGAGGTAGTCGGGCTTGTCCTCGCAGGCCCGCACGATCGCGTCGGCCAGGATCAGCCGGCCCTCGGCGTCGGTGTTGAGCACCTCGACGGTGATGCCGCCGTACTGGGTGAGCACATCGCCGGGGCGCTGGGCGGTACCCGAGGGCATGTTCTCGGCCATCGGCACGGTGGCGACCACCTCGATCGGCAGTTGCCGGCGCGCGGCCAGCACCACGGTCGCGATCACCGCCGCGGCGCCGCCCATGTCGGAGGTCATGTGGTGCATCGACGCGGCCGGCTTGATCGAGATACCGCCGGTGTCGAAGGTGATGCCCTTGCCGACCAGGGCCACTATTTTGTGCGGCGCCAGGGTCTGCGGGCGGTAGGTCAGCCGCACCAGCCGGGGCGGGCGCGACGATCCCTTGCCGACCCCGACCACACCACCGTAACCGGCCTCGGCGAGCTGGGCTTCATCGAGCACCTCGACCTCTAGGCCCACCGATTCGCCCAGAGCAGTTGCACGGGAAGCGAATTCGGCAGGAAACAAGTGACTCGGCGGGGTGTTGACGAAATCGCGGGCGGTGGCGACGGCGGTCGCGACATCGACGGCGTGGGTGACCTGCTGCTGCGCATCGCCGGCGGTCGACAGCACGGTGATGCTGGCCAGGGCGGGGTCTTTCGGCGCGGTTTTGCCGCTGCGGTAGGCGGTGAACTGGTAGCTGCCCAGGATGAGCCCCTCGACGCCGGCGGCGACGACGCCGTCACCGGGCAGCCCGGAAAGAGCGCTAACGACCGTTTCGGTGCCGTTCAGCGAGCGTGCCGCGGTCCCGGCGGCCCGCCGGATCACGTCAGCGGGCCAGGAGTCGCGGGGCTTGCCCAGCCCGACCGTCAGCACGCTGGCCACCGGCAGCGAAGACACCACCAGTCGGTGCACCTGCTCGGTGCCGCCGTTGGCGTTCAGTGCCCGCAGCCCGGTCTCGATCTCGGCCACCACCTCGGCGGGCAGCGCCGGTTCGGTGGCGGTGACCAGCACGCCGGACTCGGTCGCGCTGCCCGTGTCGGCCGAGACGACGGGCACGATCAATACGGCCCTGTCGGCGCTGGACGGCAGCGCGGCGGCGACGGTGACGGTAGGGGACTGGTATCCAGGTTCGGTGCTCACGAGCATTTACCCTAGCGATCGGCAGTCAGGCTCAACCGATACGTGGTGACCGGCCGATCGAAGCCCTTGAGTGTCAACGGTTCTTGGATCGTCACCGGCCAATCGGGCAGTTCGTCGACGACATCGGCGGCAGCCAGAACCTGACCGGGCGCTGCGGCGTCTACCAGCCGGGCGGCCAGGTTGACCGGGTTGCCGAAGTAGTCGCCGTTCAGCACCAGCACCGGACCGTAGCCTATACCGGCGCGGACCTGCAGTCCGGCGTCTCGGGCGTGCGGGTGGGCAACAAGGTCAACCGCCGCTTTGGCCAGCAGTTCCGGCGTCGAACTCACCCACATCACGGCATCACCGATGAACTTGACCACCCGCCCGCAGTCGGCATGGACCACGTCGGCGACGGTGCCGCCGAAATCATTGAGCAACGTCGAGAGTTTCTCGGGCGTGAGTGCCTGGGTCAGCTCGGTGAAGCCGGACAGGTCCGCGAAGCCGACGCCGCACACCATGCTGGCCGACGGACCCCCGCCGAGGCCTTCAAGGAACGTTCGGGCGCTGACCAGGTGGTGACGGTGGACGGCGTCGATCATGGCTCCGATGCGAGGGATGAACTCCGTTGTCGTCCGCCAGGCCTGCGCGGTGGCCAGTTCGTCATGGCTGTGACCGAGCCAGATGTCAGGCCGAGACAGCCGGATCATCGTCGACTCGGCCTCGGCCAGTCGGGCCATCGTCGCACCGAGCACCCGCAGGAAGCCCTCGGCGGCCTCGCCCATCGCCGCTCGCAGCGCGACCCAGGTCGCCAGCGCGTCCACATCGGCCTGGGTCAACGTCGGTGTTTCGCGGCCCGCCACGCGCAGGCCCAGCATCGTCCAGGTGCGTTCGACGTCCTCGACCGGGACGTCCAATGCTGTGGCGGCGCTGTGCAGGCTGTGGACCGGTGGCCCCGACCATCCCAGGGCGTCACCGGCGAGTCCGAACAGCCGGCCGCGGCGTTCGGCGTCGGCCATCTCGTCGGTGCTGAATCCCAGTCCGTACAGATATTCGACCAGGCCGGCCCGCTCGCGGGCGTTGGCGATTCCGGCGGCTTCTAGGGCATCGAAATCGACCACCTGCACAAGTGTGCCAGTAGCGACGCCGATTAGGGTGGTTCATCGTGACCGACCTGCAACAGGGACCGCTGGAAGATCGTCACCGCGAACTGGGTGCCAGTTTCGCCGAGTTCGGCGGCTGGCTGATGCCGGTGTCATACGCCGGCACCGTGGCCGAACACAACGCCACCCGCAGCGTGGTCGGACTGTTCGACGTCAGCCATCTCGGCAAGGCGACTGTCCGGGGTCCCGGCGCCGCGGCATTCGTCAACTCCACGCTCACCAACGACTTGGACCGCATCGGTCCGGGCAAAGCGCAGTACACGCTGTGCTGCACGGAATCCGGCGGCGTCATCGACGACCTGATCGCCTACTACGTTGCCGACGATGAGATGTTTCTGGTGCCCAACGCCGCCAACACCGCCGCGGTGGTCGCCGCGCTGCAGGCGGCCGCGCCAGCCGGGTTGACGATTACCGACGAGCACCGCTCCCGCGCGGTCCTGGCGGTGCAGGGGCCGCTGTCAACCGAGATCCTCGACGGGCTCGGGCTGCCGACCGCCATGGACTACATGGCCTACGCCGACGCTGTATTCGAGGGGGTACCGGTGCGGGTGTGCCGTTCGGGGTACACCGGCGAGCACGGCTACGAATTACTGCCGGAATGGGAGACCGCGGCGGTGGTGTTCGACGCGCTGGCCGCCGCCGTCACCGGCGCCGGGGGGCAGTTGGCCGGCCTCGGTGCGCGTGACACGCTGCGCACCGAGATGGGCTACCCGCTGCACGGCCACGAGTTGTCACCGGAAATCTCACCGGTGCAGGCGGGCTGCGGCTGGGCGATCGGCTGGAAGAAGCCGGCGTTCTTCGGCCGCGACGCGCTGCTCGCCGAGAAGGCGGCCGGGCCCCGGCGGCGGCTGCGCGGGCTGCGCGCGATCGGCCGAGGTGTGCTGCGACCGCAGCTGACGGTGTTCGGTGGTGGTCCGGGAGGCGACACCCGGGTCGGGGTCACCACGTCGGGCACGTTCTCGCCGACCCTGAAAGTCGGTATCGCGCTGGCACTGATCGACACCGACGCGGGTGTCGACGACGGTGCGCGGCTGACTGTCGACGTGCGGGGCCGCACGGTCGAGTGCGAAGTGGTGCGGCCACCGTTCGTTACAGCAAAAACCCGATAGCGCCCAGAGATACAATCGCTGCATGAAAAGCGGCCTTCTCGACTTCAGCGTGTCGGTCACCGCGAACCCGACCGCTGACGAGGTACGCGAATCCATTTTGGCCGATCCGGGTTTCGGGAAGTACCACACCGACCATCTGGTGTCGATCGACTACACCGCCGGCGCCGGTTGGCACAACGCGCGGGTGATCCCGTACGGACCGATCGAACTGGACCCCTCGGCGGTCGTCCTGCACTACGCGCAGGAGGTGTTCGAAGGCCTGAAGGCCTACCGCTGGACGGACGACTCGATCGTGTCGTTTCGGCCGGAGGCCAACGCCGCCCGGATGCGCGCGTCAGCCCGGCGGCTGGCCATCCCCGAACTGGCCGACGAACTATTCATCGAGTCACTGCGGCAGCTGATCGACGTCGACAGCGCCTGGGTGCCGGCAGCACGCGGCGAGGAGTCGCTGTACCTGCGGCCGTTCGTCTTCGCCACCGAGCCCGGGCTGGGGGTGCGCCCCGCCAACGAGTACCGGTACCTGGTGATGGCGTCACCGGCCGGCGCGTACTTCAAAGGGGGCGTCAAGCCGGTCAGCGTGTGGCTGTCGACGGAGTACGTGCGGGCCTGCCCCGGCGGGACCGGCGCGGCGAAGTTCGGCGGCAATTACGCCGCATCTCTGGTGGCTCAGGCGCAGGCCGCCGCCAACGGCTGCGATCAGGTGGTGTGGCTGGACGCCGCGGAACGCCGCTACATCGAAGAGATGGGCGGAATGAACCTGTTCTTCGTGTTCGGCAGCGGCGGGTCGGCGCGGCTGGTCACACCGGAGCTGTCCGGCTCGCTGCTGCCCGGCATCACCCGGGATTCGTTGCTGCAGTTGGCCACCGATGCGGGATTCGCCGTCGAGGAACGCAAGATCGATGTCGACGAGTGGCAGAAGAAAGCCGCAACCGGCGAGATTTCCGAGGTGTTCGCGTGTGGCACCGCCGCCGTCATCACCCCGGTGTCGCGGGTGAAGTATGCCGACGGGGAGTTCGCCATCGGCGACGGCGAACCCGGCGAGGTGACGATGGCGCTGCGTGACACGTTGACCGGAATCCAGCGCGGCACCTTCGCCGACACCCACGGCTGGATGGCCCGGTTGGACTAAAGCGCGTCCGGCGCGCTGGGTTTGCCGGTCGGCTGCGGATCACCCGCAACGTACCGCTCGGCGAACACGTCGATCAGCCGCCGCAAAGTAGCACCGCGGTCACCGTTGTGGACCATTCGATCGCAGCGCCCAGCACATCGCCGGTGATACCGCCGAAGCGGCGCACGCAGTGCGTGACCAGCAGGGCGGCCAAACCCAACGCCACCAGCACGGCCACCGGCCCCCGCCACGCCCCTACGCATACCGACCCGGCGGTCAGTGCCACGATCCAGGCCGCCACCACCGGCCGCGACTGGCTGCCGGCGACCATGGCGCCCAGCGTGCTGCCCCGGGCTGCGGGAATGGAGCGACGGCACGCCAGCACCGCCGCCACCCGACCGGTGCACACCGCGACCACGATCGCCACCGGACTGAGCATCGCGAAGGACAGTGCCTGCAGTCCGATCACCACTACCACCGCAGCAACCCCGAACGGCCCGGTCGAGCCGTCACGCATCACCCGCAGCG
>JBDTKT010000126.1:0-18501 GCA_039935195.1 Mycobacterium sp. | reverse complement strand
CCCGGCTGCGCACCTGCGTCGTCGACTCCCCGTCGGCGGCAGAGAACGCGCCGGCACGAACCGGGTGCATCTGCACCCGCAGGTCCACCCGATCCAGCAGCGGTCCGGACAACTTGCCGAGATAGCGCCGCTTCTCCATCGGCTTGCAGGTGCAGTCCTGTGGGTTGGCCGGGGCGCACGGGCACGGGTTGGCGGCCAGCACCAGCTGGAACCGGGCCGGATAGCAGGCCACCCCGTCGCGTCGGGCAAGCCGAATCTCACCGTCCTCCAACGGCGTTCGCAGTGCTTCCAGGGCGCTGACCCTGATCTCGGCGCACTCGTCGAGGAACAGCACCCCGCGATGTGCCCGGCTCACCGCGCCCGGTCGCGCCATTCCGGAACCGCCGCCGACCAGTGCCGCGACGGTAGAACTGTGGTGCGGCGCGATGAACGGCGGCCTGGTGATCAGCGGTGCCGTGCCCGACAACAGTCCGGCCACCGAGTGGATCGCGGTGACCTCCAGCGACTCACTGTCGGTCAGCGGCGGCAGTAGACCCGGAAGTCGTTGGGCCAGCATAGTTTTGCCGACACCGGGCGGACCGGTCAACATCAGGTGATGCGCACCGGCGGCGGCCACCTCGACGGCGAACCGGGCCTGTGCCTGTCCCACCACCTCAGCAAGGTCCGAGGCCGGAACCGACGCTGGGGCCAGCGTGGTGATCCTGCCCCGCAGCCGCACCGACCCGTCGAACCAGCCGTACAGTTCAGTCAGCGTGCGCACCCCACAGACCTCGATCCCGCCCACCAGGCTGGCTTCGGCCAGGTTGTCCACCGGTACCACCGCGCACGCCCAGCCGTCGTGCTTCGCGGCCAGCACCGCCGGCAGCACTCCATGTACCGGCCGCACCCGCCCGTCCAGCGCCAACTCCCCCAACAACACCGTCGTCTCCAGCCGCCGCCATGGCGTCTTTCGGTCGGCCGAGAGCACTGCCGACGCCAGTGCCAGGTCGTAGACCGAGCCCATCTTCGGCAGGGTCGCCGGCGACAGCGCCAGCGTCAGCCGCGCCGCCGGCCAGCGCTGGCCGCTGTTGGTGATCGCCGCCCGCACCCGGTCCCGCGATTCCTGCAGCGCGGCATCGGGCAACCCCACCAAGTGCACCCCCGGCAGGCCGGAGGTGATGTCGGCCTCGATTTCCACGATCTGGCCGTCGAGTCCCCTAACCGCAACCGAGAACGCCCGCCCCAGTGACATCAGCCCACCCCCTGCAGGTGGGTGAGTTCCGGTGTGCGGCAACGCCCGATCCGCACCCCGATCACATCGAGGCGCAGCGCCTTCCAATGGTCGTCTTGTCCGGTCAGCCAGAGTCCGGCCAGCCGTCGCAGGCGGCGCACCTTGCCTGCGGGCACCGCGTATGCCAAGCCTCCGTAACCGTCACCGGTTCGGGTTTTCACCTCGACGAACACCACGGTGCGCGTGGCCGGATCAGCAGCGATCACATCCAGTTCGCCGTAGCGGCAGCGCCAGTTACGGGCCAGGATCGCCCAACCCTGCCCGGTCAAATGATCAACGGCCAGCTGTTCACCAAGTGCTCCCAGCTGAGCCCGAGTCAACGTCGTCATAGCGGTCAGGTTGCGGGACGGGGCCGACATCGCGGGGACGGCCGATACCGGTAACGCGTGCACCGCCGTCGGTTATCCCCAGTATCGGGTACACCCACAGCCCCAGCCACGGCTCCGCGGCATGGCCGCAATGGCTCGATCTCAACCGGGCGGTGCGGAAGGTGTCGCGGCGACGCCGGCAGTACTGCGGCGAACCAGCCAGATCAGCAGGGGATTGCGGACGGCCTTGCTAACTCGCCCAAGAAGGATCGTCGACGGGCCGGGCGCTCCGACGAACGGTTTGCCAACAAATTCTGACCACAATCTGGCCGTCGTCGTGTAGCATTTTGACTAGGCGATGAAGCTCGCCATAACCGCCACACCTGGCTGATGGCTTCTACCAGTGAGTAATTCACGGTAGGAGGCGGTGCTGGCAATGATTCCCAGAACTATCATCGCCCTCTTCCGCTGCAGTTCAGTGACTCCGGGCGACGATTTCCCCGGTCAGGGCCGTTGGCGTGCTCACCAAAATCTCCCGGATGTAAACCCGATCCGCGGGCCGCCCGATAGCGGTCCGTGTCTGATGCTGTTCAAACCATTCCAGCCCTCGTAGTTGGGCAAAGCACACTCAAAATCGCAGTAATCACAAGCAATACCAACATCTCTCGAGATGGGAATCGCAATGTCTTTCGTGACCACACAGCCAGCGATGCTCGCCGCGGCGGCCGGCGAATTGAGCGGTATCGGCACGGCCATGAGCGCCCAGAACGCCGCCGCGGCGGCCCCCACCACCGGGGTGGTCCCCGCCGCTGCCGACGAGGTGTCGGCGTTGACGGCAGCCCAGTTCGCTGCCCATGCCCAGATGTACCAGGCGATCAGCGCTCAGGCCGCCGCAATTCACGAGTCATTCGTGAGCACCCTTCAGGCTAGTGCCAGCTCATACGCGGCCGCCGAAGCCGCCAACGCCGTCGCCGCCGGCTGACGACGGATGTTCGATGCTGGACTTCGGCGTCTTGCCACCCGAGATTAACTCCACCAGAATGTATTCCGGCCCCGGCGCCGGGCCGATGATGGCCGCCTCAGCCGCTTGGGACGCATTGGCCGCGGAGCTGTATTCCGTCGCGGCCGGATACGGATCGATCGTCTCAGAGCTGGCCAGTGATGGGTGGTTGGGGCCGGCATCGCTGTCGATGGCCGGGGCGGCGGCACCGTATGTGGCGTGGCTGCACGGCACTGCCACACAGGCCGAGCAGACCGCGGCCCACGCCAAGGCGGCGGCGGCGGCCTACGAGTTCGCGTTCGCGATGACGGTGCCGCCGCCGACGATCGCGGCTAACCGCAGCTTGTTGATGGCGCTGGTCGCGACCAACTTTCTTGGCCAGAACACTCCGGCGATCGCCGCCACCGAGGCGCACTACGCCGAGATGTGGCTTCAGGACGCAACCGCCATGTACGGCTATGCCGGATCGTCGGCGGCCGCCAGCCAGTTGGCCTCGTTCACCGAGCCGCCGCCCACCACTACCCCAGCGGGCCTGGCCGCGCAATCCGGCGTCGCGGGACACGCCGCCGGAAGTGCGGCCGCAGCCCAGTCGACGACGCTGTCACAGCCGATGTCCACCATGCCCGGCGCGCTCGCCGCACCCGCCGCGGCCCCGAATCCACTGTCGGCCTCGACCGTGCTGGTCACGGCGATCTCGGCCACAAAGATCGTGAACACCGTGATCTCGTCGAGTTCGAGCGGGGCGTCGGGGCAAGGCATCCTCATCGCCAACGAGCGGTTGGCGTTTCAGGAGGCGCGAGACGCAGAAGCTGCTGCCGCGCTCCGTCTCGTGTCGGCCACTCCCGTCGGAATGGGCGGGTCGCCGGTGTCAGGGGTGTCCGCGGGGATGGGCCGGGCCACCATGGTCGGGAAATTGTCGGTGCCGGCCAGTTGGGCGACGGCCGCACCGGAGATCCGGCCGCTGGCGCTGACACTACCCGACACCGGTGCCGGCATCATCGGATTCGCGGCCACCGGCAGCCCACCCGTTCCGGGAAACGTGTTCAGCCAGTCGGTTCTGGGGATGCTTTCGCGCCATGGGGCCGACCCTCCACGGATAAAGAGCAAACCGATAATCGTGCGCTCACCGGCCGCTGGATAACCGCCGAACTCACAGACCAACCCTGACACCGACCACTGCGAAAGGTTTTCAGACATGGACTTCGCCGCACTTCCACCAGAAATCAACTCCTCCAGAATCTATTCGGGGCCCGGCACCGGCCCGATACTGGCGGCTGCCGCCGCCTGGGACCAACTCGCCAACGACATGAACTCGTCGGCGGCCGCCTATCGGTCAGTGGTCGCCGGACTGACCACTGACGGATGGCAGGGCCCCTCGGCGATGATGGTGTCAAATGCGGTTGCTCCCTATGTGGCGTGGATGCACAGCACCGCCGCGCAGGCCGAGCAGACCGCGGTCCAAGCCAAGACCGCAGCAGCCGCCTATCAGACGGCGTTCACGATGACGGTGCCCCCAGTGCTGGTCGCAGCAAACCGCACCCAGTTGATGTCGCTGATCGTCGGCAATTTTTTCGGGCAGAACAGCCCGGCGATCGCGGCCACCGAAGCCGACTACGACCGGATGTGGGCCCAAGATGCCGGTGCGATGTACAGCTATAACGCCTCTGCGACGGCCGCATCGACGTTGCCACCGTTCACCAACCCGCCACCCACTACGAGCCAGGCCGCGGCGGCCGCACCCTCCGCACCCACCCCAGTCGCGCCAGCCACCCCGTTTACGTTGACTGACGTTTTCAACGACACGGTGAGTTCCACCAGCGGCGCCGCGTCGGTGAGCAGTTCGTCATTCGGGTCGGCATCCATCGCGACGACCAACCACGCCATCGGGATCAATGCGCTACGCGACGAGCATCAGGGGATAGGACCGTTCCTCGTGGGCTCGGCCGGGTCGTCGGCGCCGGCCGTACCCGTCACCGTTGGACGGCCGGCGGTATCGGCGCTAATGGGGCGGGCCAGCATCGCCGGCACCTTGTCGGTGCCGCAGAGTTGGTCCGCCACTGCCAGCACGCCGCTTAAGGCTGCGGCGATGGCCCTACCAAGCCTCAGCGCCGTAACCGCTCCGGCGGTCGGCGGGACGCTGCCACCGGGCATGTTCGGCGAAGCCATGCTGGGCACGCTGGCCGGACGCGGTGTCAGCAATGCGGCTGCCAAGCGTCGCCGCCCCACCGTAATACCCCGCTCACCGGCGGCCGGATGACTTAGTTGGCAATCCGCGCCCAGCCCGAACGAACTTATTCCGGCTTAACCGGGGTCCGGGCTATCACCGGCGGTCAGCCAGCGTGCGCGCCGGGTGCACGAATGATCAGTGGCACGCCGGGGAAACAGGCCGCCATCTCCGAGCGGGCCCGCCGCAGCGCAGCGGTGCCGTAGCCCTTCTTGCGGTGTTCGGGGTGAATCCAGATCCGCAAGTTCACCTCACCGTGGCCGAGATCCCCAAAAACCATGCCGACCTTCTGCGTCCCGTCCAGAGCAATGAACACGGCAGCGTCCTCGTCGTCGACCCGCACCAGCGCCGAACGAATTTCGTCGTCGAGACCGGCGGCCGGTCCACCGGACCCGTCAGCGCTGGCACCTACGTCCGCGGTCCGATCGGTCAGGATGTCCCGGTCCCGCTCACCGGAGAACGGGCGGAGCGACAACGTCTCGCCTGAACTCGCCGGCCGCTCACCGAGGGTGAAGGTCAGCTCGTTGTTCAGGTCCTCCAGTTCCGCCCGAATCCTGGCGCGGGAGTCATTGGTGAGTTGGTCCAACGACATTCCGATCACCGCCTGGCACCCCAGCGGCGATGTGCCGAGCAGATCCGCGATTGCCTTGACCGCGGTGGCGCGGTCGTCGGAATCCACGATCACGTCTAGCACCTCATGGCGGCGTTCCATGGCTTTGAGCAGGGCGTCGGCGATCTCACGGCGGGACACGGCACGGTCGACAGTGGTCATGGAGCAAGCCTAGATCAGCGACGACAACGCCGCTCCCCTCAAATCGGAATCGGGCTACTCGGGCAGTCGAAGCTCAGGCTTCTCCACCTCTTCGATGTTGACGTCTTTGAAGGTCACCACCCGCACCTGCTTGACGAACCGGGCCGGCCGGTACATGTCCCACACCCACGCATCGGCCAGTCGCAGCTCGAAGTACACCTCCCCGTCGGCGTTGCGCGGCACCATGTCCACACTGTTGGCCAGGTAGAACCGCCGTTCGGTCTCCACTACGTAGCTGAACTGGCCCACGATGTCCTTGTATTCGCGGTACAGCGAGAGTTCCATCTCGGTTTCGTATTTCTCGAGATCCTCGGCACTCATGCGCTCAGCCGTCCTTCTGCTCGGTTCGTCCCCATTGTCCTCACCCGGTCACCGATTCGCCCGCGCCGCGGCCGCGCTACGCACGTTGATGTACGAGTGGCGATGTTCGCCGCACGGCCCCAGTGCCGCCATCGCCGCTGTGTGCCTCGGGGTGGCATATCCCTTGTGTTCGGCGAAACCGTAACCGGGGTGATCGCCGTCCATCGCCACCATGAAGCGGTCGCGGCTGACCTTGGCCAGCACACTGGCGGCGGCGATGCAGGCCGCCGCACCGTCCCCGCCGATCACCGGCAGTGACGGCATCGGTAGTCCCGGCACCCGGAACCCGTCCGACAGGACATAGCCCGGACGCACAGCCAAGCCGGCCACCGCACGCCGCATGCCTTCGATGTTGGCCGCGTGCACCCCGCGCGCGTCGACGTCGGCCGGTGAGATGAACACCACGTGGTAGGCGATCGCGTACCGGCAGATCACCGGGAACAACTCCTCGCGTGCCTTCTCGGTGAGTTTCTTGGAGTCGTCCAGCGATTCCAGACGGGCCGGCTTGCCGGGTCCGAGCACACAGGCGGCCACCACCAGCGGCCCGGCGCAGGCGCCCCGGCCCACCTCGTCGACCCCGGCCACCGGTCCCAGGCCGCTGCGGTACAGCGCCGACTCGAGGGAGCGCAACCCGGGCGAGCGGCGGATGACCGTGCGCGGCGGCCAGGTCGCAGCAGCCGGGGTCATCGCTACGGGTCCCGCTGTGGGTTCATCGAATCCACCATGCCCCACCGCGACGGCGGCCAAGCAATGAACCTCGCCTTGCCGATGACGTTGCTCACCGGCACGGTGCCCGGATTCGGATCGCCGGTGCACAACACCCGATCCCGCACGCCGGTCGGCGTGTTGGCGCAGTGGGCACGGGAATCCGCCGAGTGGGTGCGGTTGTCGCCCATCACCCACAGCCGCCCCGCCGGAACGATCAACGGGCCGAACTCACTGCCCAGACACGGGTACACGACCGGGTCGACCATCAGCGTGGCCGGGTTCAGGAAGGGCTCGTTCAGCGGCTTGCCGTCGACGGTCAGCCCGGTGTCATTGCGGCACTGCACGGTCTGCCCGCCGAGCGCGATGACCCGCTTGACCAAGTCATTCTCGTCCGGCGGCACGAACCCGATGAACGACAGGGTGTTCTGCAACCAGCGCACGGCGGTGTTGTCGGACCGGATCGACTGGTAACCGACGTTCCACGACGGCGGGCCTCGGAAAACGACCACGTCACCGGGCCGCGGCGAGCTGAATCGGTAGGTAACCTTGTCGACCATGATGCGGTCGCCGACGCACCCGTGGCAGCCGTGCAGGGTCGGCTCCATCGACTCGGATGGAATCAGGTACGGACGTGCGATGAACGTCAGCATCACGTAGTAGAGCAGCACCGCGATCGACGCCAGCACGGCCGACTCCCGCAGCGCCGTCCGCTTTTTGTCGTCCGGCGTCTGCTCGGTGGAGTCCTCCGCAAAGTCCTCGGGTGGCGAGTCCGTGGTTTCAGTCACGAGATCAGGGTAATAACCAGCGCAGCCGCACCCGAGACCGGACGGACCCGGATGAACCCGGGCACGCCGAGTGTCAGCGCTTCTCCTTGATCTTGGCCTTCTTGCCCCGCAGTTCGCGAAGGTAGTACAACTTCGCGCGGCGGACGTCACCGCGGACCGCCACTTCGATGTGGTCGATGTTGGGCGAATGCACCGGGAAGGTGCGCTCCACGCCGACGCCGTAGCTCTCCTTGCGTACCGTGAACGTTTCGCGGATGCCGCCACCCTGTCGGCGCAGTACCACACCCTTGAACACCTGGATGCGTTCCTTGGCGCCCTCGATCACCTTCACGTGCACGTTGATGGTGTCACCGGGGCCGAAAGTCGGGATGTCGTCGCGTAGCGACGCCTTGTCGACAATGTCCAGCGTGTTCATTTGCGAAAACACTTCCTCGCGGTTCGCGGCTGCAGGACGGTCCTGACGTGGCCTGACACGGGACACGTGGACGGTCATCGAGCCGATGGGTTCGGGCACGGTGTTGTGCTGCACAGCGTCGGGGCCGCCAGGCCTCCGGTCAACTGCGGCGGACAACTGCTCAATTGTGCCAGACGGCGCCCAACTGATGAAATCGTGGAAATCGCCGCTGGTCGCTACCACCCGGACGGCCGTGGACGTGATAGATCTAGAGACGGTCGAACTGCGCGATCCGGGGGTCCACACCGTAATCTGTATTCGGGCCCAATGGCAGTGTGTGGGGAGTCCGATTCAATCTCAGTGTCATACGCGTCAAGGAGGCCTAGTAGCTGTGCGGCCGTCAATTCTTCTGCTGACCATCATCATGGTGATATCGACGGTGGTGTTCGGGTGCGATGAAGAAGTTTATGCCGCAGCCAGGACTCGGCCGCTCCAGCTCCAAACCACCGAGGTCGCGTCGGTAGCGACGTCGATTGTGGTGCCCCGGGCGCCCGCGGTGCAGCCCGCACTGGCTTTTGAGGGGCTCGGGTCGCGGCTGAAACAGGCTACCGACGAGGCCGCGACGGTGGGTGCCGCCATCTCGGTCGCGGTGCTCGACCGGGTCACCCACCAGTTGGTCACCAATGGCAACTCCCACACAATCGCCACGGCATCGGTAGCTAAGTTGTTCATCGCCGACGACCTGCTGCTCCGCGAACCACCGGCAGGGCTGTCGGCCGATGACCGCGCCGCACTCGACATCATGCTGAGTTCCTCCGACGACGGGGCTGCGGAGCAGTTCTGGAACCTCGACGGCCGCAACGCGATCATCACTCGGGTCGCGACCCGCTATGGACTGGCCGCCACGTCGCCACCGTCCAACGGCGACTGGTGGAACACGATCAGCACCGCACCCGACCTGGCTCGCTACTACGACATGCTGCTCAACGGCTCCGGCGGCCTGTCCCCGGAGCGGGCCAGCATCATCATGGACGACCTCGCGGCATCCACCCCGATCGGTATCGACGGTTATCCGCAGCGGTTCGGCATCCCCGACGGGCTCTACGCGGAGCCGGTGGCGGTCAAGCAGGGCTGGATGTGCTGCATCGGAAGCAGTTGGATGCACCTCTCCAGCGGCGTGGTCGGCGCCGACCGGCGCTACGTCGTGGTGATCGAATCGCTGCAGCCCAGCGACGACGCCACCGCGCGCGCGACGATCACTCAGGCTGTTAAGACGATCTTCCCCGGCGGCCAGATCTAGACTCCCCTGCATCGGGGCCCGCAGCCTGGTCCAGCAGGTCGGGCCGGCGGTCTCGCGTCCGCTCCACGGCCGCTTCGCGGCGCCAGGCGATGATCCGCGCGTGGTCACCGGAGAGCAGTACTTCGGGCACGTCGAGGCCCCGCCAGCTCGGCGGCCGGGTGTAGCTGGGGCCCTCCAGCAGTCCGTTGCACTCCGACGAATGTGAATCGTCTTGGTGTGACTGCGGATTGCCCAACACCCCCGGCATCAACCGCAGCACCGCCTCGAGCATCACCAGTGCCGCAGACTCCCCGCCGGGTAGCACGTAGTCCCCGATGGAGACCTCTTCGACCCGCATCCGCCGGGCGGCGTCGTCGGCGACGCGCTGGTCGATCCCCTCGTACCGGCCGCAGGCGAACACCAAGTGCTCTTCACGGCTCCACCGTTCGGCGGTGGCCTGGTCGAACAGCCGACCGGCCGGGGTGGGGACGACGAGAACGGTCCGCTCCGAACAGATCTCGTCGAGCGCTTCGCCCCAGACCCGCGCCTTCATCACCATCCCCGGTCCCCCGCCGTACGGTGCGTCGTCGACCGAGCGGTGCACGTCGTACGTCCACCGCCGCAGATCGTGCACCGTGAGCTCCACCAGCCCGGACTCGATCGCCTTGCCAGGCAGGGATTGTCGGATCGGATCCAGGTAGGCCGGAAAGATCGTCAGCACATCGATTTTCATGCCGCGTTACCCGTCCAGATCGAGCAGTCCGTCGGGCGGATCGATCTCGACGGTCTGCTCGGCCAGGGACACCGTGGGCACGAACGCGGCAATGAAGGGCACCAGCAGTTCACCACCGTCGACCCTGCGCACCGCCAGCAGCTCACCGGCGGCGGTGTGCAGCACCTCGGTGACGGTGCCGATCTCCTGGCCGCCGGTGGTGCGTACCCGAAGGCCCTCCAACTGGTGGTCGTAGTAGGTATCCGGCTCGGTGATCGGCGGCAGGTCAGCGGAGTCGACCACGAAAAGGCTGCCGCGCATCGCGTCCGCGCCATTGCGGTCGGTCACGCCGGCCAGTCGCAGCCGCAGCCGCGCACCGTGTTGGCGCGCCGTCTCGACGACGTAGTCACGTTGGCCGCCGCCGCGCGCCTTGGCGCGCAGCGCAGCACCCGGGACGAACCGAGCTTCCGGGTCATCGGTGCGGACTTGGACAACAACCTCACCGGTGAGGCCGTGCGCTTTGACGACGCGCCCGACGATCAGCTCCACTACCGGTCGGTATCCACCACGTCTACGCGGATGCCGCGTCCGCCGACGCCCGCGACCAGGGTGCGCAGCGCGGTGGCGGTGCGTCCGTTCCGGCCGATCACCTTGCCCAGGTCATCGGGATGGACATGCACCTCAACGGTGCGTCCGCGCCGACTGGTCACCATGTCGACCTGCACGTCTTCAGGGTTGTCGACGATGCCGCGAACCAGGTGCTCGACGGCGTCCACCACCTCAGTGCTCATCGCCGGCGTCAGCTCTCGGTTGCCGGCTCGGCAGCGGGCTCAGCGGCAGCAGCAGGCTCAGCAGCAGCCGCGAGCTCGGCAGCGGGCTCAGCAGCAGCAGCGGGCTCAGCAGCAGCCGCAGGTTCGCTGGCGGCGTCCGCCTTGGCGGGCTTCTTGGCGGGCGCCTTCTTTTTCTTGGCGGTGGTGGCATCGGTGGACGGACCGCCCTCGGCCTCGGCCAGCGCCGCGTTGAACAACTCCAGCCTGCTCGGCTTAGCCGGCTTGACCCTCAGCCTGCCCTCGGCACCGGGCAGCCCCTTGAACTTCTGCCAGTCGCCGGTGATCTTCAGCAGCTTGAGCACCGGTTCGGTGGGCTGCGCGCCGACCGACAGCCAGTACTGGGCGCGCTCGGAGTTGATCTCGATCAGGCTCGGCTCTTCCTTCGGGTGGTAGCGGCCGATGACCTCGATGGCGCGACCCTCCCGACGGGTGCGCGCGTCGGCGACCGAGATGCGGTACTGCGGATTGTGGATCTTGCCGAGTCTGGAGAGCTTGATCTTGACAGCCATGGATCACTCCTGCAGGTATCACGCTGCAATTCGGCGATGCGGGCGGGTTTGCCCATATCCGGTTTTGCCTCGCGTGTCTGTCCGGCCGGGCAACAACCCGTTAGCCAGGGACAGCCGCCCATTGTGCCAGAAGCGCCCGTCCTGGGAAAATCGGCAGCGTTCGATGATCCCGATGGTCACGGGGTGCGGTCGAAGCACTTGGTCTCGACGCGGCGGCTCATCCGCCAGCCGTCGGCGGTGCGGACGAACTCGTCGTCGTACCAGAGCCCCAGCAGCATGGTGGTGGGGGTTTCCAATTCTCCAGTGGCGAACACCATCGGGTTGAAACAGAAGGTCCGCGCGGTAGCGGTGTCACCACCGTCGTTGCCGAGCCGGATCGACGGTAGGCCGAGCATGTGAGCGTAGTTGGCGAATGCCGGCAAAACCTCGCTCAACCATGCCTTCACCTTCGGATAGTGGCCCTCGATGCCGCCCATTGCGCGGTAGTCGATGTAGGCATCCGCGGTGAACACTGCGTCCAGGTCGTCGAAGCGGCGAGTGTCGATCGCGGTGGAGTAGTCGACGAGCAGCTGCTGGATCTCCAGCCGGTCGGAAATTTCAGCCTGGCTTAACATTCCTCGATTCAACACGATCAACCCGCCCCGACTAAGCTCAGCGGCCATGCGGAAATTCCTCGTGTATGTCGCGGTCGTTGCCGCGGGTTTGTTGGGTCCGCAAATCCTGCAGCCCGCGGTGGCATTCGCCGACACTGCCCAGCCGCTCGGCTCAGCGCCGATTCCGGACGGACCCGCACCCGCCTGGATCATCGCCGACCTGGACAGCGGGCAGGTGCTGGCCGCGCGGGACGCCTACGCGGTGCACCCGCCGGCGAGCACGATCAAGGTGCTGTTGGCACTGACCGCCCTCGACGAAGTGCCGCTGGACGCGACCGTGGTGGCCAACCAGGGCGACGCCCAGGTCGAGTGCAGCTGCGCCGGCATCCGGCCGGGCCGTAGTTACACCGCCCGCCAGTTACTGGACGCGGTGCTGCTGGTCTCCGGCAACGACGCGGCCAATACGCTGGCCGAACTGTTGGGTGGACCCGACGTCGCGGTGGCCAAGATGAACGCCAAGGCCGCCGAGGTCGGTGCCACCGACACCCACGCATCCACGCCGTCCGGGCTGGATGGCCCCGGCGGGCCGGGTGGCACCACCCCGCACGACTTGACTGCCATTTTCCGGGCGGCGATGGCCAACCCGGTGTTCGCCGAGATCACCTCCCAGCCGTCGGCGATGTTCCCCGGCGATGACGGCGACCGGCCCATCGTCAATCAAAACGAACTACTGCACCGCTATCCGGGTGCGATCGGCGGCAAGACCGGGTTCACCGATGCGGCACGCAAGACCTACGTCGGCGCCGCCGAACGCGACGGGCGCCGACTGGTGATCGCGATGATGTTCGGGCTGATCCACGAGAGCGGCCCGAACTACTGGGACCAGGCCGCCACCCTGCTGGACTGGGGTTTCGCCCAGAACCCGCAGGCCGACGTCGGGACCCTTTAGACAACCTCTAGTACACCCGACCGCCCAGGATCACCAGGTCTGGGCTGCCCAGCACCGCCGGGCCGATGCGCGGGTCCTGCGTGAAGCACAGCAGGTCCGCCGGGGCATCGTGTTCGAGCCCCGGCGCGCCCAGCCAGCGCCGAGCGTCCCAGCAGGCCGCTCCGAGCGCGTCGGTCGTACTCATCCCGATGCCCTTCAGCGCCTCGACCTCGTCGGCGATCCGCCCGTGCGCGACCATGCCGCCGGCGTCGGTGCCGGCGTAAATCGGCACGCCGGCCTCATGGGCGGCGATGATCCGCGACCGGCAACTGGTGTGCAGCGCGCGCATATGGGCGGCGTAGGCCGGGTACCTCGCCGCCGAGTCGGCGATCCCCGGAAAGTTGTCAATGTTGATCAGGGTCGGTACCAGCGCGGTGCCGTGCGCCAGCATCAACTCGATGATGTCACCGGTGATGCCGGTACCGTGCTCGATGCAGTCGATGCCGGCGTTGATCAGGCCCGGCAGCGCGTCCTCACCGAACACGTGCGCGGTGACCCGCGCGCCGTGGGCGTGAGCGGTGTCAATCGCGGTCCGCAGAATGTCTTCTGACCACAGCGGGGTCAGGTCGCCGACACCGCGATCGATCCAGTCGCCGACCAGTTTCACCCAGCCGTCGCCACGGCGGGCCTGCTCGGCCACCGCGGCGGGCAGCGTCGTCTCATCGTCGACGTCGACGCCCAGTCCGGGAATGTAGCGCTTGGCGCGGGCCAGGTGCCGACCGGCGCGGATGATGCTCGGCAAGTCGTCGCGGGCGTCGAGGTCGCGGGTGTCGATCGGCGACCCGGCGTCGCGGATCAGCAGCACCCCGGCGTGGCGCTCGGTCTCGGCCTGGGCGATCGCCTCGTCGTGGCTCACCGGACCACCCGGCCCGATCCCGACGTGGCAATGGGCGTCAACCAGTCCGGGGATGATCCAGCCGTCCGAGAAGACGGTGTCGGCGTCGGCGACCGGTTCGAGGCTGATCCTGCCGTCGACAATCCAGTACTGCGCCGCCGCGTCGTGCGGCAGGCCGCGGCCGCGAACGTGTAGGCGCACTCCGAGCGGCTACTTCTTGCCCGGGAAGTTCAGTTTGGACAGGTCTAGATCGCTGAGGCCGGCCAGTCCGGGCGGCAGTTCGTTGAGTCCCTCGGGCAGGTGCGACAGGTCGGGGAAGCCGGCCGGCATCCCCGGCATGGCACCGAACGGATTGCGCACCTTCGGCGGCGTCGGACCGCGCTTCTTGCCCTTCTTGCCGCCCTTGGCCTTGGCTGCTTTGCGGGTCGCGCTCTTGCGGCCCAGTCCCGGCAGGCCCATCCCGCCCATCATCGACGACATCATCTTGCGGGCATCGAAGAACCGGTCGACCAGTTGGTTGACCTCCGACACCGGCACCCCGGACCCGTTGGCGATGCGCAGCCGCCGCGATGCGTTGATGATCTTCGGGTCGGTCCGCTCGGCGGGGGTCATGCCGCGGATGATGGCCTGCAGCCGGTCCAGGTGGCTGTCGTCGACAGCGGCCAGCGCCTCTTTCATCTGACCGGCGCCGGGCAGCATACCCAGCAGATTGCCGATCGGGCCCATCTTGCGGATTGTCAGCATCTGCTCGAGGAAGTCCTCCAGGGTCAGCTCACCCGAGCCGATCTTGGCGGCGGTCGCCTCGGCCTGCTGGGCGTCGAAGACCTGCTCGGCCTGTTCGATCAGGCTCAACACGTCACCCATACCCAGGATGCGGCTGGCCATCCGGTCCGGGTGGAAGACGTCAAAATCCTCCAGCTTCTCCCCGGTGGAGGCGAAAAGAATGGGGACGCCGGTGACTTCGCGGACCGACAGCGCCGCACCACCGCGGGCGTCGCCATCCAGCTTGGTCAGCACCACACCGGTGAAGCCGACGCCTTCCCGGAATGCGTCGGCGGTGCTCACCGCGTCCTGCCCGATCATCGCGTCGAGGACGAACAGCACCTCGTCGGGTTGCACGGCGGCGCGGATCGCGGCGGCCTGCGCCATCATTTCCTCGTCGATGCCGAGCCGTCCCGCGGTGTCGACGATCACCACGTCGAAGTGTTTGTTCTTCGCTTCGGCCAGGCCCGCCGCCGCGACCGCGACCGGGTCTCCCGGGCCGGTCCCCTGCGCCGCCAAGGCGTCGCCGGCCACCGACGTGCCGGGGTCCGGCGCGAACACGGCAACGCCGGCCCGCTCGCCGACCACCTGCAGCTGATTGACCGCCCCGGGCCGCTGCAGGTCGCAGGCCACCAGCAGCGGCGTGTGCCCCTGTCCGCGCAGCCAGGTGGCCAGCTTGCCGGCCAGGGTGGTTTTACCCGCGCCCTGCAGACCGGCGAGCATGATCACGCTCGGCGGAGTTTTGGCGAACGCCAACCGACGGGTCTCGCCACCGAGGATGCCGGTGAGTTCCTCGTTGACGATCTTGACGACCTGCTGCGCCGGGTTGAGCGCGCCGGAGACCTCGGCGCCCTTGGCGCGGTCCTTGATCCGGCCGATGAACGCCCGCACCACCGGCAGCGCCACGTCGGCTTCCAGCAGCGCCAGCCGGATCTCCCTGGCGGTGGTGTCGATGTCGGCGTCGGTGAGACGCCCTTTGCCGCGCAGCCCCTGTAGGGCCGAGGTCAACCGGTCGGAGAGCGATTCAAACACGGCCGCCAGCCTAGAGGGTGCCTCGGGTTGTCGCGGCGCTCACCCGTTGGCATACATCGGGTTGCCGTTCGCGTCGGCGAGTTCTTTGGCCCATTACTCCAGGGTCGTCGAGTTGTCCCACTCATCTGGATGAAAGCCCCGGTTGGTGTAGGAGGCGTCGCGGCGGATCGCATCCCGGCGCAACAGCGACGACTTGCGGAACTTGTTGAGGCTTCTCACCAGCCGCACCGGGTGGTAGGAGGCGCGGGTGGACTCCTGTCCGATGAACCCTTTGATCGCCTCCTGCAGCTTCAGGTCGATGATCTGGTCGCGGTAGTTGCGCACTGACCCGATGAAGAAGTCCTCACCAGTCTTGCCACCTATCTGCTCCAGCACGACATCATTGGGTGAGAGAACCGGTGAGAGAACCAGGACCGAGAGAGGGACACCGTCAATGCACATAACACCGCGCGGCGCGGCTGGATTCGTAGCGGCCCTGGCGATCGCCACCGGCACGGCGGTCGCTTCAGCGACCGTCGGCCCGGCCGACCCCTATGTCGACAAGTACGGCGCCGAGATATGTCAGGCGCTGGACCGAAACCCCACTCACGAGGAGATCCTCAAGGAAATCGCGGCCGTGCGGGACTACGATCAGCTCTCCACCGAGGACGCCGAGATCGTCGTGGTGGATTCGGTGTGGCGGTTCTGCCCCCAGTACGTCAACCTGATCGAGCCGCCCGGATCTAATCAGCCACCGCCGCGCCCGTTTGGCGAGTGATCCCGGTCAACCCAGTAGCGCGTCGACGAACGCGGCCGGCTCGAACGGCGCCAGGTCGTCGGGTCCCTCACCGAGTCCGACCAGTTTGACCGGGACGCCCAGTTCCTGCTGAACCCGGAAGACGATGCCGCCCTTGGCGGTGCCATCCAGCTTGGTCAGCACCACCCCGGTGACATCGACGACCTCGGCGAACACCCGGGCCTGGACCAGGCCGTTCTGCCCGATGGTGGCGTCGAGCACCAGCAGCACCTCGTCGACCGCGGCGCGGCGGCTCACCACCCGCTTGACCTTGCTGAGTTCATCCATCAGCCCGGTCTTGGTGTGCAGTCGACCGGCGGTGTCGATGACGACGACGTCGGCGCCGATCAAGATGCCCTCGTCGACGGCGTCGAACGCCACCGAGGCGGGGTCGGCCCCCTCGGCGCCGCGCACCACGTCGGCGCCCACCCGCGCCGCCCAGATCTGCAACTGGTCGGCGGCGGCGGCCCGGAAAGTGTCGGCCGCACCGAGCACCACCCGGCGGCCGTCGGCCACCAGCACCCGGGCCAGCTTGCCGACGGTGGTGGTCTTGCCGGTGCCGTTGACCCCGACCACCAACAGCACCGAGGGGTGGCCGTCGTGCGGCAGCGCCCGGATGGAGCGGTCCAGGCCGGGCTGCAGCTCCCCGATCAGCACCTCACGCAGCACGTCGCGGACGTCATCCTCGGTGTGCACCGCGCCGCCGGCCAGTCGGGTGCGTAACGCGGTGACGATCGACTCGGTGACCACCGGCCCCAGGTCGGCGAACAGCAGGGTGTCCTCGACGTCCTGCCACGCATCGTCGTCCAGGTCACCGCCGCCGAGCAGCCCCAGCACGCTGCGGCCCAGCGCGTTCTGGGAGCGGGCCAGCCGGCCTCGCAGCCGCTCCAACCGCCCTTCGATAGGCGCGATGGCAGCCAGGTCCGGAGCGACTTGCGGGGCCGCTTCCGGGGCCGCCGTCGGGGCCGCCTCCGGGGCTGCTTCCGGACCCGAGGTATCGGTCTCAGGCAGGTAGACATCGGAGATCGTCCGTCGCGGCGCATCCCGCCCAGCGGTGGCGTCGTCGCCGACCATCGGCACGCCGGGTTCATGCGGCGGTCCCAGCTTCGCCTCTCCTCCGTCGAGCCTCGCTGAACCGCCGGGTTCGGTCCGGCTGAACGTGATGCCCGATGAGGCGGTGTAGCCGCCGGAGCGGTCGATCGCCTCGCGTTGCTCGGCGGAGAGGCTGATGCGCCGACGGCGGTAGCGCACCAGTCCGACGATCAGTGCGACGACAGCCAGGACGGCGACGACCGCGATCGCGATCCATAGACCTTCAGTCACGCGGTGATTCTCCCAACGCAGATCGGACGGCGCTCCCGGCGGCCACCAACTCCTGGCCGCGGATGCGCTGCGAGATCACCGCAGTGATTCCGTCATCGCGCATCGTCACGCCGTAGAGCGCGTCGGCGATTTCCATCGTCGGCTTCTGGTGGGTGATGACGATGAGCTGCGACTGCGCCCGCAGCATCTCGAACAGCGCCAGCAACCGCCGCAGGTTGGTGTCGTCGAGCGCGGCCTCCACCTCGTCCATGATGTAGAACGGCGACGGGCGGGCCCTAAAGATCGCCACCAACATCGCGACCGCGGTCAGTGACTTCTCCCCGCCGGACAGCAGCGAGAGCCGCTTGATCTTCTTGCCGGGCGGGCGGGCTTCCACGTCCACCCCGGTGGTCAGCATGTCGTCGGGGTCGGTCAGCAGCAGCCGGCCCTCGCCGCCGGGAAACAGCGTGGCGAACACCTCGCGGAACTCGCGCTCCACGTCGGCGTAGGCGTCGGCGAACACCTGCAGAATGCGGGCGTCGACGTCGTCGACCACGTCGAGCAGGTCCTTACGGGCCCCCTTGACGTCCTCCAGTTGGGTGGACAGGAAGTTGTAGCGCTCCTCCAGTGCCGCGAACTCCTCCAGCGCCAGCGGGTTCACCCGCCCCAACTCGGCCAACTCCCGCTCGGCGCGTTTGGCCCGGCGCTCCTGGGTAGCCCGGTCGAACAGCATCGGGGTCGGCGGGCTCACCTGCTCGCCGCGTTCGCGGGCCTGCTCGTATTCCGCCATCTCCAGCTCGGTCGGTGGCAGTGACACCTGCGGACCGTATTCAGCGATCAGGTCCAGCGAGCTCATCCCGAACTGTTCGAGCACCACCTGTTCGAGCTGCTCGATGCGCAGCGCCGCCTGCGCCTTCGCCACCTCGTCGCGGTGCAGTGATTCGGTGAGCGCGGTGATCCGGGTATTGAGCGTGTTCACCTCGCCGCGCACGCTGATCATCGCGGCCGCCCGCTGCTGCCGGTC
>JBDTKT010000125.1:0-19594 GCA_039935195.1 Mycobacterium sp. | reverse complement strand
ATTCGTATCCTGTTGGGCCTGGCCAAAGCCGACGGCGGGACGGCGCGACTGCTCGGCGGCGACCCCTGGGTCAATGCCGTCGACCTGCACCGTCAGATCGCCTACGTACCTGGTGATGTCACGTTGTGGCCGTCACTGACCGGCGGCGAGACCATCGACCTGCTGGCCCGGATGCGCGGCGGAATCGACGAACGGCGTCGTGCCGAGTTGGTCGAACGCTTCGACCTCGACCCGCACAAGAAGACCCGCAGCTACTCGAAGGGCAACCGACAGAAGGTCTCGCTGATTTCGGCGTTCTCGTCGAGGGCACGACTGCTGCTGCTCGACGAACCCAGCAGCGGACTGGACCCGTTGATGGAGAACGTGTTTCAGCAGTGCGTCGGCGAAGCGCGAGATCGCGGCGTGACGGTCCTGCTGTCCAGTCACATCCTGGCCGAGACCGAGGCGCTGTGCCAGCGGGTGACCATCATCAGGGCCGGCGCTGTCGTCGAGAGTGGTTCGCTGGAGGCCATGCGTCATCTCCGCCGCACCTCGATCAAGGCCGAGATGATCGGTGATCCCGGCGATCTCACCCGAATCCCCGGCGTGGATGACGTCAGCATCGACGGCGCCACCCTACGAGCCCAGGTCGACAGCGGAAGTCTCGGCGAACTCATCCGGGTACTGGGCAACGCGGGCGTCCGCAGCCTGGTCAGCCAGCCACCGACGCTGGAGGAGTTGTTCCTGCGCCACTACGACGGCACCGACGGCATCGACGGCCCACGGGAACGCGCCCAACAGGGGGCGCGACGGTGAGCACCACCACGCTGGATCGGTCACACCGGCCCGCACATCAGGCGCCACCGCTAGGTTCGAACTTCACTGGCACGCTCGGGATGCTGCGTCTCTATTTGCGCCGCGACCGTATGGTCGCATCGTTGTGGGTGCTGTTGTTGTCGGTGCCACTGGCCCCCGTCTACGTCGGTGGCGTCAACGCGATCTATCCGACCCACGCCGAGCGCGCCGGGTTCGCGGCATCGATCATGGCCAGTCCGGCCCAACGGGCGCTCTACGGAGAGGTTTACAACGACAGCGTCGGCGCAGTCGGCCTCTGGAAGGCTGGGATCTTCCACCTGTTCATCGCGATTGCGGTCATTCTGACCGTGATTCGACACACCCGCGCCGACGAGGAGACCGGCCGAGCCGAGTTGGTCGAGTCGACCGCGGTCGGTCGGTACGCCAGCTTGACCGCCGCGGTGCTACTGTCCTTCGGCGCATCGGTCGCTGCCGGCGTGATCGGCACGGCGGGCCTGCTCACCGCCAACGTCGGGTCCGCCGGGTCGCTGGCGTTCGGGGCAGCGTTGGCCGCCACCGGTCTGGTGTTCACCGCAGTGGCCGCGGTTGCCGCACAGCTCTCGCCGAGCGCCCGCTTCACCCGCGGCGCCGCGTTCACCGTGCTGGCGGCGGCGTTCACGCTGCGCGCCGTCGGCGACGCCGGATCCGGCACGCTGTCCTGGCTCTCGCCGCTGGGTTGGTCAAGTCAGGTCCGGCCGTTCGCGGGCGATCGATGGTGGGTGCTGTTGCTGCATCTGCTGACGACGGCCATGCTCACCGCGCTGGCCTACCGACTGCTCGCCCGCCGCGATGTCGGGGCGGGCCTGATCGCCGAACGCCCCGGCCCCGGCAGCGCCGCGCCAACGTTGCGCGGCACGTTCGGGCTGGCGTGGCGGTTGGATCGCGGAACTCTGCTGCTGTGGACGGTCGGCTTGAGTCTGTATGGCCTGCTGGTCGGCAGCGTGGTGCACGGCATCGGCGACGAGTTGGGCGGCAGCGCCGTGTCCCGCGACATCGTCGCACGGCTCGGTGGCACCGGCGCACTGGAGCAAGCCTTTGTCGCGGTGGCGTTCGCCATGCTGGGCATGGTGGCCGCCGCGTTCGCCATCTCGCTCGCGTTGCGAGCGCACCAGGAGGAGGCCGGCCAGCGGGCCGAGGCACTGCTGGCCGGCGCGGTGAGCCGGAGCCGTTGGTTGGCAAGTCATCTGGTGCTTGCGATGGCTGGGCCCGCAGCGGCACTGCTGGCCGCCGGCCTGGTGACCGGACTCACCTACGGCGTCGCCACCGGCGACATCGGCGGCACGTTGCCCACCGTGGTCGGGTCCGCCGCCGCGCAGCTGCCGGCGGTGTGGCTGTTCGCCGCGGCGACAGTGGCACTGTTCGGGGTGGCGCCCCGGTTCACCTCGGTGGCGTGGGGCGTGCTGGTGGGATTCGTCGCGGTGTACCTGCTGGGTTCGCTGTCCGGATCGCCGCGGTGGCTGCTCGACCTGGAACCATTCGGGCACGTTCCGCGGGTGGGCAGCGCTGACTTCACGGTGGTTCCGCTGCTGTGGCTGCTGGCGGCCGACGCGGTACTCATTGCGTTGGGAATGGCGGCTTTTCGCCGTCGCGATCTGCGGTGTTGAGGAGACTGTCATGAAAGCCCTTGGTAAAGGCATCGTTTCAGCCGCCTTAGGCCTTGCAGCCTTCGGATTGATGTTGTTCGCGCCGGCGGGCACCTTCCATTACTGGCAGGCCTGGGTCTTCCTCGCGGTGTTCGCGCTCTCCACCTGGATCCCCAGCGTTTACTTGATGCGCACGAACCCGGCCGCACTGGATCGGCGGATGCGGGCCGGGCCATTGGCGGAGACCAGAACGCTGCAGCGGATCGTTATCACCGTCATGTTCATCAGCTTTGCGGCCATGTTCATGGTCAGCGCCCTTGATCATCGCTTCGGTTGGTCGCCGGTCCCTGCGCCGGTGTGCTTGGTCGGCGACGTCCTGGTAGCTATCGGCCTCGGTATCGCCATGCTGGTGGTCTTCCAGAACGGCTACGCCGCGGCCAACGTCACCGTCGAGGCGGGGCAGACCCTGGTGTTGACCGGGCTATACGGGCTGGTGCGGCACCCGATGTACGTCGGCAACGTGATCCTGATGTTGGGTGTACCGCTGGCCCTCGGCTCGTACTGGGGACTTGTCTTCTTCATCCCCGGCCTGATCGTGCTGGTCTTGCGCATTGGCGATGAAGAACAACTGCTCACCACGGAACTGGCCGGGTACCGCGACTACACCCAGCGAGTGCGCTATCGCCTGCTGCCCTATATCTGGTGAGTGTGGCGAACCGACGCGGTCAGATCCAGACGCCTTTGCCGACCGCGACGACGCCACCGGCGCTGATCGCGAAGCGTTCCCGGTCCTTTTCCAGGTCCACACCGATCATCTCGCCCGGGCCGACGACGACGTTCTTGTCCAGGATCGCGCGCTGCACCACAGCGCCGCGGCCCACCCGGGTGCCCGGCATGAGCACGCTGTCCTCGACGATGGCGCCGTCGTCGATCATGACGTTGGACGACAGCACCGAATTTCGCACCGCGCCGGCGGAGATGATGCTGCCGGCACCGACCACCGACTCCTGCGCCGAACCGCCGTTGACAAACTTGGCCGGCGCCAGGTTCTCGGTCGCGCCGCGGATCGGCCAGCGTTTGTTGTACAGATTGAAGATCGGGTGTGCCGAGACCAGATCCATGTGGGCGTCGTAGAACGCATCCAGAGTCCCCACGTCGCGCCAATAACCGCGGTCCCGGACGGTGGCACCCGGCACCTCGTTGTCGGTGAAGTCGTACACGGCCGCCACCCCGTCGGACACCAGTCGCGGCATGATGTCACCGCCCATATCGTGGTCGGAGTGATCGTCGTCGGCGTCGGCGCGGATCGCATCGATGAGCACCTTGGTGGTGAAGACGTAGTTTCCCATCGACACGAAGGTGCTCGCCGGGTCACCCGGGACGTCGGGCGGGTTCGCCGGTTTCTCCACGAAATCGCGGATCCGGCCGGATTCGTCGGCGTCGATGCAGCCGAACGCGGACGCTTCGGCACGCGGCACCCGAACCCCGGCCACCGTCGCCCCGGCTCCGCTGGCGATGTGGGCGTGCACCATCTGCTCGGGGTCCATCCGGTACACGTGGTCCGCGCCGAAAACCACGATGTAGTCCGGATCCTCGTCGAAGATCAGGTTCAACGACTGATAGATCGCATCGGCCGAACCGGTGTACCAGCGCGGACCCAGCCGCTGCTGCGCCGGCACCGGGGCGATGTACTCCCCTGCCAGACCGCTCAGCCGCCAATTCTGCGCGATGTGCCGGTCCAGCGAATGCGACTTGTACTGGGTCAGCACGCAGATTCTCAAGTAGCGGGCGTTGACCAGATTGGACAGCACGAAGTCGATCAGCCGGTAGGCACCGCCGAACGGAACCGCGGGCTTGGCCCGGTCGGCGGTCAACGGGTGCAGCCGCTTACCTTCTCCGCCGGCCAGGACGATGCCCAGCACGTGCGGTGCTTCCCTCATGGCCCAAACCTATCGGCCGTTTCAGGGCCCGGCCAGGCGGACAGCAGATTCCCGACGTTCTGACAGGTTGCGGTCCCCGCGTTCGGACCGTCCACCGCGGTGTCAGTCGGCTGCGCGGGTTGCCGGTCGCCGGTCTGGCGCGCCCGCGTCACCGTCGCACCGCGACTGGCCGCCTGTCCGCATCGTCCATGAAATGTTATTGGCAACAACAGCTTTCGCATGTCCGGCACCGTACGGACCATCGGGCGCCGATCGCTAGCTGGTGACTCGTTTGAGTTCGTCGCCGAGTGCCGCCGCTTCATCGGGAGTCAGTTCGACGACCAACCGGCCGCCGCCCTCCAGCGGAACCCGCATCACGATGCCACGCCCCTCTTTGGTCGCTTCCAATGGACCGTCACCGGTCCGGGGCTTCATCGCCGCCATCGAGTGCTCCCTCCAGGTTCAAACTCGCGGGCTGTTGCGCCCTTGGCCGGCGCCGAGCGTGCACCGCGGTCGCAGCGTCCGGCGTTAAAGTGCAAAATCACGGTTCCCATTCTCCCCTATGAACGTCTCGGCGTGCACAAGACCCGATTAGGGGTCAATTTTTGTGGTCCTCGCGCGTGATCGGCGGCACCCAGCAGTCCCGCATGTGGTCGTCGACCATCCCGGTGGCCTGCATCAGTGCATACGCGGTGACAGGACCCACAAATCGGAATCCGCGACGTTTCAATTCCCGCGCCATCGCGGTGGACTCGGGGGTCGTCGGGGCAATTGCGGACGGGTCGGCCGGTCGGGGCCGCGGCGGTGGCCCGAACGACCACAACAGTTCCCCCAGATCAATCGACCCCAGTTCGACGACCGCCCGCGCATTGGCGATCGTCGCCGCGATCTTGGCCCGGTTGCGCACGATTGTCGCGTCGTCCATCAGTCGGGCCACGTCGGCATCGCCGTAGCGGGCGACCGCCTCGACGTCGAAGCCGGAGAATGCGCGCCGGAAGTCTTCTCGTTTGCGCAGGATCACCAGCCACGACAGGCCGCTCTGGAAGGCTTCCAGGCTGACCCGCTCGAATAACCCGGTCCGGTCGCGCACCGGACGGCCCCACTCGTGGTCGTGATAGTCGCGGTACAGCGCGGAACCGGCCCCCTGGTAGGCGTCGGCCCAGGCGCAACGGACCAGGCCGTCGTCGTGTCGGCCAGCCGGCACGCTCACGCCGTACCCGGCGCGATCCAATCGTCCCGGGCCACCGGATCGGCACCGGATCGCGGCGCGGCGCGCACCGCGGCGAGTTGCCCGCGCAACTGGTCCAACTCCTGGCCCAGTCGCTCGAGCGCCCAGTCCACCTCGCTGGTGTTGTAGCCGCGCAGCACCTGGGTGAACTTGACGGCGTCGATATCGGCGCCGGTCACCCCGGATGCCGGCAGCATGGTCGCCGTCGTCGCCCGTGGCAGCGGTGGCAGTTGCTCGCTGCGGCCGAAGAGCACGCTGGCCACCCCGAACAGCAGCAGCGCGGTCAAGACCAGCACAGCCAGGTACAGCAACGCCAGCGTCACGCCATCGATAATGCCCTACCGGCCGGGCGTCAGCGCAGCGTGTTCATCGGCGGCCGGTCAATCAGCGACAGCGGCGTGGTGCGCGACAGGTAGTCCATACCGTCTGGGCCGTCGGCGAGGAACTGGGTGAGCCCCACCCCGGAATCGGGGATGCCACACCGGGACAGCAGGGTGGCGACGACCTGGCGGCTCATCACGCTCAGTTCGTCCAGCGGGCGGTTGCGGTGTGCCCGCACCCCCAGGTTGACCTGGCCGATCGCGTCCAACCCCAACCGGTCGTAAGTGTCGATCAGCAGGCCGATCTCGACGCCGTAGCCGGGCGCGAACGGCACCGACGCCAACAGTTCGCGGGTGCCGGCGTACTCGCCGCCCAGCGGTTGCAGCACGCCACCCAGTTCGGGCCGCAGTGCGGTCAGCAGCGGTCGCGCCACCAGTTCGGTCACCCGGCCGCCACCGTTGGCCTCCTCGGTGCCGTTGACCTTCAGCGGGCGACGGTAAAAGCCCTTGACCAGGTGGATTCCGTCCGCGGTGAGCAGCGGACCAACCAGCTTCGGCACGAACATCGGGTCCGGGTCGATCAGGTCGGAATCGATGAACACCACGATGTCGCCGCTGGTGGCGGCCAGCGAACGCCACAGGGCCTCACCCTTGCCGGGCTGCGGGGCGACCTCCGGCACCGCCTGTTCGCGGCTGACGACCCGGGCGCCGGCCGCAATGGAGCGGATCTCGGTGTCGTCGGTGGAGCCGGAATCCAGCACGATCAATTCATCGACAAGCCGGTCGACCAGCGGGGTGATGCTGTCGATCACCGAACTGATCGTCGCCTCCTCGTCCAGCGCCGGCAGCACCACCGAGACGGTGCGCCCGGTCTCGGCCTTGGCCGCCATCAAATCGGCGATCGTCCAGGGCGGACGGCGCCAGGTGCGCTCGGCGAGCCGGGTCTCCCAGAGCGCTGAGGCCAGCGCCCGGTCGGCTAGCTCGGTCATGCCAGTCCCCTTACTGTGCGCGCCGGTGCCCGAACGCCCTGGATCGATGCCACCATCTCCAGCACGCGCCGGGTCGGCCCGACTTCGTGAACCCGAAACATCCGGGCCCCGGCCGCTGCCGCCAATGCCGTGGCCGCCAGAGTTCCCTCCAGTCGTTCGGTCAAGCCCACACCGAGAGTCTCCCCGATGAAGTCTTTGTTGGAGAGCGCCATCAGCACCGGCCATCCGGTGGCGACCAAATCCTCCGTGTGTCGCAACAACGCTAGCCCGTGAAAGGTATTTTTGCCGAAATCGTGGGTCGGGTCGATCAGCACCTTCTCGCGCGCCACCCCGGCCGCCACCGCCCGTTCGGCGGCGGCGGTGACCTCGCTGATGACGGCGTCCACCACGCCTCGGACGGTGGTTCCGTAGCTCACCCGGAACGGGCGGGTGCGCGGCGCGGCGCCTCCGGTGTGCGAACAGACCAGGCCCACCCCGAATTCGGCGGCCACCATCGGCAGGCCGCGATCGACACCGCCCCAGGTGTCGTTGATCAGGTCGGCGCCGGCCGCACAGGCGCGTTCAGCCACCTCCGAACGCCAGGTGTCGACACTGACCAGTTGCTCCGGGTAGGCCATGCGCAGCCATTCGATGAACGGCACCACCCGGGCGATCTCGGTGTCGGCGTCGACGGTCTCCCCCGGCCCCGCCTTGACACCGCCGACGTCGATGACGTCGGCACCGTCGGCCACCGCCCGGTGCACCGCGGACTTCGCCGCCTCGTCGCCAAAGGTGGCGCCGGCGTCGTAGAAGGAGTCCGGGGTGCGGTTGACGATCGCCATGATCAGCGCGCGATCACCCGACACCGGGCGACCGCAGAGGGTTGACTGCACCGGTCTATGGTGCCTGGTGGCACGCTGGCCTTTGCTGCCCTGTCCGGCGTTCGCCCAATCCGCCATCGCGCAGCCAGGGAAAATGTGGCGTCTCGTTTCCTGTCTCAGCCGGTCAGGGTCACCCGAGCAATTCTGAAATGGGTGCGGCGGAGCTGATCATGGCGCGGGCTTGCCGCACCTTCTCCGGGATACCCGCTCCGACGACCCCGACCACCGCACCGCCACGTTCGTAGTAGGCCAAGAATTTGTGGCCGTCGTCTTCCACCAGGTGCACCGCGTCGACGGCATGCGACTCGCCGAGGTGCTGGATCTTCACGTCGTACTGGTCACTCCAGAAGTACGGCACCGCCGCCCGGGAAACCGAATCCAGCTCGCACATCGCCGACACCAGAATCCGGGCCTGATCGGCGACGTTGCTCCAATGTTCCACGCGCACCAGTTGATTCAGCCGATTCCGCCAGGCCGCCACGTCGCCTAGCGCCCAGACGTGCGGGGCGCTGGTGCGTCCACTCGCATCGCAAATAACGCCGTTGTCGACATCGATGCCACTGCCAGTCAGCCAATCGGTGGCCGGGCGTGACCCGATGCCGACCACCACCAGGTCGGCGAGCACCTCCGAGCCGTCAGTCAGCACGACCGCCTCGACCCGCCCGCTGCCCTTGACCTGGGCTACCCCGGTCCCGGTGCGCACGTCGACCCCGTTCGCCTGATGTAGCCGGGCCACCAACGTGCCAACCTGCTCGCCAAGAACCGACGCCAGCGGCGTGGGCGCCGGCTCGACCAGCACGACGTCGACCCCCAGTCCACGCAGGCTGGCCGCAACCTCGCAACCGATGAATCCCGCGCCGACCACGACGGCCTGACGCGCCGATGCCGCCTGCCGGCGCAGCGACAGGGCGTCGTCGAGGGACCGGAGCACGCAGATCCCGTCCAGGTCTGGCAACGTCGGGATCCGGCGCGGCACCAAACCGGTGGCGATGACCAGTTGGTCGTAACCGAGCACCGTCTCGTCGGTGAGGGACACCGTGTAGGCAGCGGTGTCGACATGCGCCGCGCCTCGGCCCAACCGGAGCGTGATCTGCTGCTCGTCGTAGAACTCGGCCGGCTTGATGCGCACCTTCTCGGCGTCGGTTTCGCCGCGCAGCAACTCCTTGGAGAGCGGCGGCAGGTCGTAGGGCAGGTGGGTCTCGTTACTCACGATGGTGACTTCGCCCAGCAGGGCGTCAGTCATACCCAGAGTCACGACCTAGCGGCAACGCTCTTCCATCATCAATGTCATACCCAGACCGTAGCCCGCGCGCATCATGACCAGAACCGAACTGCGCGCCCCTGCGATTCAGCCCTGCGGTCGTTTACCCGCTGCCACCGCGTCGGGGTACTCGGGATAGTAGGGCACATACCCTTCGTCACAGCCGGCCAGCACGTACAGCGGGTCGGCGATAGCGCAGCTGTCGGTTCCGTAGGCCTGCTCGCGCAACTCGACCTTGCGGCTCTTGAACGTCGTGGTGTGCTCCATCGACTCCACCACCCGCACGAACAGTGGCAACGCGTACACCGGCAGCCGCTCGTAGACGACGCGGGCCAACGCCGGACCGTCGAACCGGGCGCCGTCGCGCAGTTTGACCGCCGCCATCCCGGCACGGCCACCGGTGTGTGGTATCTCCACGCCGTACACGGCGCACTCCGCAATGCTCTCGTCGGCGGCCAACGCAGCCTCGACCTGGGTGGTGGCCACGTTCTCGCCCTTCCACCGGAAGGTGTCTCCGAGACGGTCGGCGAACGCGGCGTGCCCCAGCCCCTGCGGACTCATCAGGTCGCCGGTGTTGAACCAGCAGTCGCCGTCCTTAAGCGCGTTGCGCACCAATTTCTTCTCGGTGGCGACCGGATCGGTGTAGCCGTCGAACGGGGCCAGTTCGTTCACCCGGCTGAGCAGCAGACCGGGCTGTCCGGCCGGCACCCGACGCACCCAGCCGTCTGCACCGCGCAGCGGCTGGCCGCTGTCCGAGTCATATTCCACGTAGGCCAGCGGCATCGGACAGATCCCGGTGCTCTTGGGCACGTTGAAGACGTTGAGAAATGCGGTGTTGCCTTCACTGGCCGCGTAAAACTCGCAGACCCGTTTGATGCCGAACCGGCGGGTGAACTCATCCCAGATCTCCGGCCGCAGCCCATTGCCACAGATCACCCGCACCCGGTGCGCCCGGTCGGTCGGCTTGGGCGGCTGGTTCACCAGATACCGGCAAACCTCGCCGATGTAGACGAATGCCGTCGCGTCGTAGGCGATCACCTCGTCCCAAAACCGCGACGCCGAGAACGAGCGGCCCAGTGCCAGCGTCGCGCCGGCGCTGAGCACCGACGACACCGCGACCGTCAGCGCATTGTTGTGGTACAGCGGCAGGCAGCAGTACAACGTGTCTTTGCCGCGCAGTCGCAGCCCCAGTCCGCCGAATGCGGCGAGCGCGCGCAGCCACCGGTAGTGGGTCATCACGCTGGCCTTCGGATAGCCGGTGGTTCCCGAGGTGAAGATGTAGAACGCGACGTCTTTGGCCAGCACAGCCGCCACGGAGGTCGGGTTGTCGGTGGGCGCAGTGGCGGCCAACCGCTCCAGTTCCTCGATGGCCACCGGGTCGGCGAGTGCACCGCTTTCGCCGACCACGCTCACCAGGTCGGACTCGGCGACCAGCAGTTTGGCGTCGATCAGCCCCAAGCTGTGGGCCAGCACGTCGCCGCGCTGGTGGTAGTTGACCATGCCGGCGATCGCCCCGCATTTGGCGACGGCCAGCATCATCAGCACCGCGTTCGGGGAGTTGCGCAGCATGATCCCGACAGCGTCGCCGTGGCCGACACCGCGGGCCGCCAGCACCGCCGCGAAACGGTTGACGGCCTCGTTGGCCGCACGATAGGTCAGCGCGGTGTCGCCGAACCGGATGAAAACCCGGTCGCCGAACTTGGCCGCCCGGTGCTGGAACACCTTGCCTATCGACGCCGTCGAGTCGGGCCGGGCCACCAACCCGGTCAGCACCCCGCGCACGATCGCCGGGGCGTCGGCCAGCAACGCCGGGACTCGGATGGCAATATCGGCCAGCCCAACAGTGGTGGGACCGCCGGAGTTGTTGTCGGACACGCTCTCCCTCACTTCATTCTGTGGCGGACAGCCTAGCGGGGTGCGCAGGCGCTCAGCGCAGCGTCCACTCCGTCGACGACCAGAAGTCGGTCCATCGCGGCCTTCGGGATGTAGCCGGTGCTGATCAGCCCCGACAACCACTTCCATAGCCCGTCGTAGTGCCCGGCAGGATCGAGCACCACCACCGGCTTTTCGTGCATACCGAGATGGCCCGCCGTCCACACCTCGAACAGTTCCTCGAGCGTGCCGATGCCGCCGGGCAGCGCCAGGAACGCGTCCGAGCGATCCTCCATCACCTGTTTGCGCTCCCGCATGGAGTCGGTGACGATCAACTCGTCGGCGTTGACGTCCGCCACCTCGCGGTTGAGCAGCATTGTGGGGATCACGCCCACGGTCTTGCCCCCGCGCTCCCGGGCCGCCTGCGCCAGCGCGCCCATCGCCGAGACATTGCCGCCGCCCCACACCAACGTCCAGCCGCGTTCGGCGATCGCCACGCCGACTTGACCGGCCAGCGCCAGCAATTCCGGATGGGTCGGACCGGACGCGCAGTACACGCACACCGCCCATTCCGTCGACCCCACACCGGAAGGCTATCCGGGGAATGACTTAGACCGTAAAATTCGGCGATGCCGATCCGTTGGAACGTCCCCGAGCATTCGGCGGCCCTCGACCTGCTTCACGTCGCCCTGGCCGACGGCCAGGCACGACCGGGCGCCGTGGTGCTCGGGCCCGACGGCTGCGGGAAATCCACGCTGGCCCGACGGGCCGCCGAACATCGCACCGAGCACCGGCCACAGACCCGCACCCGCTGGGTCACCGGCACCCCCACCGAGCGTGCCGTCCCGTTCGGCGCCTTCAGCCACCTGGTGGAGATCGCCGACATCGGCAAGCCGGCAGCGCTGTTGCGCGCCGCCCGGGCGTCGCTCTCCCGGGACGCCCACGAGGACGATCTGCTGCTGGTCGTCGACGACGCGCAGCACCTCGACGTCCTGTCGGCCACCCTGGTGTACCAGTTGGCGCTGGCCGGGACAGCCCGGATGATTGTCACCGCCCGCGCCGACACCGCACCCGAGGCCATCGCGGCACTGTGGACCGACGGACTGCTGCGGCGCATCGACATCGAGCCGCCCGGCGGCGCCACCACAGCTGACCAAGTCGACGCCTACCTGGACGAGTTGCCGCCGGATGCGCGAGCGGTGCTGAACTACCTGGCCGTGCAAGAGCCGCTGGCGCGCGCCGATCTGGCCAGCCTCACCGGTGACGACGCGATTCGCCACGCCGAGGAGCTCGGCGCGGCCGAAACCCGGGCGCGCGGCGGGCGCGGACCCGACCCGGTGGTCTACACCGCCCACCCACTGTTCGCCGAGCGGGCGCTGGTCGCGCTCGGCGCTGACGGTGCGCGCCGAGCGCGCACCGAAGTAGTCACCGTGCTCGCACAGCACGCGCCGGAGCATGTCAGTGACCGGCTGCGACTGGCGTGCCTGTCGGTCGGCAGCGACGCCCCGCAACCGGTGGATGCGGTGGCCGGCGCCGCGCAGCAGGCGCTGCGGCTCGGTGATCTGGCGCTGACCGAGCAGCTGGCCTCCTCAGCGCTCGACCGTGGTGCCGGCCTGCCGGCCCGATTGGTACTGGCGCACTCGCTGGCCTACCGGGGCCGGGGCCGCGAAGCCGATGCGGTGCTGGCCGCAATAGACCCGGCCGGACTGTCAGAGCCCGAGTTGATCGCGTGGGCGCTGCCGCGGGCCGCCAACCAGTTCTTCATGCTCAGCGAGCCGGAGCGGGCCACCGCGTTTCTGCAGACCATCCGCAACGGGATCGCCGCCCCGGGCGCGCGGAGCACGCTTGACGCACTCAGCGCCACCTTCGCCATGAACGCCGGCAACCTGGAGCGCGCGGTCGAAGTCGCCGATCGGGTGCTGGGCTCGCCGGACGCCGGGGATATGGCGGTCGCGTGGGCGGGCAGCGCGGCCGCGTTGTGCGCCGCGCGCCAGGGCCGGTTCGACGATGTCGAGGCGTTCGCGCGGCGCGCGCTGGATGCCGAACATCCCGGGCTGCTGCGGTTCACCATCGGACTCGCGCAAATCTCCACGCTGGTGATGGCCGATCGACTCGACGCGGCGCGTGACCTCGCGCAACAATTCACCGACTTCGCTGAATTGCAGCAGCCCGGCCGTGCGATCGGTGAGGTGCTGCTCGCCGACGTGTTGATTGCCGGCGGCGACTTCGACACCGCGGCGGCGCTGCTGGGCCCGGCGGCCGCCACCCTGGAGCGCACCGGCTACTCGTGGGGACCGCTGTCGCTGATGCTGCTGGCCACCGCGCTGGCCCAGCGGGGCGACATCGCCGGCGCCTCGAAAGCGCTCAGCCGAGCCGAGTCCCGGCACGGCACCAAGTCGGCGCTGTTCGCCCCCGAACTCGGCGTGGCGCGGGCGTGGCGGCTGGCCTGCATGCGCGACACGCAGGGCGCGGTGGTGGCCGCGCGCGAGGCCGCCCGGATGGCCGAACGTGCCGGGCAGCTAGCGGTGGCGCTGCGGGCCTGGCATGCGGCCGTGCGGATCGGCGACACCCGCGCGGTGGATTCGCTGGAGCGGCTGGGCGCTCAGATCGACTGCGCCGCCGGCCGGGTCGCGGTGGCCGAGGCGCGGGCGTTGGCGCAACGCTAGTGGTGCCCCGGCGGTGCGGCTGTGGTGGCATCGATCATGGCGGCCATATCGTCTCGTCTTCGTTGTCTCGCGTCATCACCGGGACGGCACATCGACTATGCGTCGATACGGTACCGTCCCATCGATCCGGCGGCTGTACACGGGACGCGACCGTACCGTCAACACGTGTTTATCCTGAGGACATGACCCAACGAGCGCCCGCCGGCGCCGCAGTGCTCCAGTAGCACGTCACCCAGGCGATCACCGAAGCGGTCCTGCAGGAATGGACCGACAAGGGGTACTCCCGGATGTCGATGGAAGCCGTCGCCCGACGCGCAGGTGTCGGCAAGAGCGCGCTGTATCGCCGCTGGCCATCGAAGCAGGACATGGCGTTGGCCGTCCTCGGCGAACTCGGTGCGGCCGCGTTCACCATGCCCGACACCGGTTCGCTCTACGGGGACCTCGAAGCGTTGATGCGGTCCATGGCGGCCTGGTTCAACTACCCCCGGATCGCCCCGATCATGGCTGACCTGATAGCCGAAACCACCCGGGACCCCGGTCTGGGCGATGCGGTCCAAACAATGATTCGGGCCCCGCGGCAAGCCCAAGCCCAAGCCCAAGCCCAAGCCCAAGCCCAAGCCCAAGCCCAAGCCCAAGTGATCTTCGACCATGCCATCGCCCGAGGCGAAATGCGCCCGACGATCGACCCCGAAGTCGTCCTCGAACTCATTCCATCAATGATCTACTGGCGGAACATCGTTCGCGCACAAACCATCAGCGACGACTACATCCCTAACCTGATCACCACCATCGCGCACGGACTCACGCCCACCGAAAATCGGCAACGCAGCTAAAGCCCCAGTGCGATCCGCCAGCGCCAGGATCGCCGAGCGACGCTAGCCGGTCAGGAAACGGCGCAGCAACTCCGTCGCCGCGGTGATCTGCTCCACCGGCACCCGTTCATCGACTCGGTGCGCCAGGTTAGGGTCGCCGGGCCCGTAATTGACCGCGGGGATGCCGCGGGCGGCGAACCGGGACACGTCGGTCCAGCCGTACTTGGCGCGGACCCGACCCCCGGCCGCCTGCACCAGAGCCGCCGCGGCCGGAGCCGCGAGTCCGGGCAGCGCGCCCGCGGCAACGTCGGTCTGCTCGATCTGGACCTCGAGGCCGTCGAAGACATCCCGCACGTGGGCCAGCGCCTGATCCGGGCTGCGGTCCGGCGCGAACCGGAAGTTGACCGTGACACCGGCCGCATCGGGGATGACGTTGCCGGCCACTCCGCCGTCGATGCGCACCGCAGACAAGCCCTCGCGGTAGGCACAGCCATCGATGTCGACGGTCCGCGGCTGATAGCCGGTGAGGCGGTCCAGCACCGCACCCAGCTTGTGGATGGCGTTGTCCCCCAGCCAGGATCGCGCCGAATGCGCACGGGTGCCGTTGGCGCTGATCACCACCCGCAGCGTGCCCTGACAGCCGGCTTCGATGTAGCCGCCGGTGGGCTCACCGAGGATCGCCAGATCGGCACGCAACCAGTCCGGCAGCTCGCGCTCGATGCGGCCCAGACCGTTGGCCGTCGCCTCGATCTCCTCGCAGTCATAGAACACGCAGGTCAGATCGTGCGTTGGAGCGGTCACGGTAGCGGCCAGGTGCAGGAACACCGCGTCACCGGATTTCATGTCCACGGTGCCGCAACCGTGCAGGAGGTTGCCGTCTCGGCGGCTGGGGACATTACCGGCCGCCGGAACGGTGTCCAGGTGTCCGGCCAGCAGCACCCGGTTTTCCCGGCCCAGCCGGGTGCGGGCCAGCACCGCGTTGCCGTTGCGGATGATCTCGAAGCCGGTGCTCTGCGCCCGCAGCGCCGCCTCGACCTCGTCGGCGATGCGGGATTCGTGCCGCGACTCGCTGGGGATGTCAACCAGCGCCGTGGTCAGCTCGATCGGGTCTCCGCGCAGATCCAGCATCGCCTCACCATAGCTACCGCGCGGTCGGAGAACCGCACGCGCGCAGTCTCTGGGATGCGATTCTGCGTCCGCGGGGCAGGAGAAGTAGCGTGGAGCACCGTGACTGGAGCATCGGGCATTGGAGTGGCGACGCTGGCCGCCGACGGATCCGTTCTCGACACCTGGTTTCCCGCACCGGAACTGATCGAGGCCGGGGAATCCGGCACGACGCGGCTATCGGCGGCCGAAGTGCCCGGCGAACTGTCCGGGCTGGCCGGCCGCGACGAGGACCGCGGCACCGAGACCGTCGTGGTCCGCACGGTGATCAGCTCGCTGGACGAACCCGCCGCAGACGGCTACGACGCCTACCTTCGACTGCACCTGCTGTCGCACCGCCTGGTCGTCCCGCACGGCCTCGACGTCGGCGGCTTGTTCGCGGTGTTGACCAACGTGGTGTGGACCAACCACGGGCCGTGCGCGGTCGACGGCTTCGAAACGGTGCGAGCCAGGCTGCGCCGACGCGGCCCGGTGACGGTCTACGGGGTGGACAAGTTCCCACGGATGGTCGACTACGTGGTGCCGTCCGGGGTGCGGATCGCCGATGCCGACCGGGTGCGACTCGGCGCCCACCTGGCGCCGGGCACCACGGTGATGCACGAGGGTTTTGTGAACTTCAATGCCGGCACCCTGGGCGCCTCGATGGTGGAAGGCCGCATCTCGGCGGGCGTGGTGGTCGGCGACGGCTCCGACATCGGCGGCGGCGCCTCGATCATGGGCACGCTCTCCGGCGGTGGAACGCAGGTGATCTCACTGGGCAACCGGTGTCTGCTCGGGGCCAACTCCGGGTTGGGCATCTCGCTGGGCGATGACTGCGTCGTGGAGGCCGGGCTCTACGTCACCGCCGGCACCAAGGTCACCCTGCCCGACGGCTCGACGGTCAAGGCCCGCGAGTTGTCCGGCGGCAACAACCTGCTGTTCCGGCGCAACTCAGTGACCGGTGCGGTCGAGGTGGTCGACCGCGACGGTCAGGGCATCGCACTCAACGAGGCCCTGCACGCCAACTAGCGCGAGCCACCCTCAGCCCAGGCTGGCCTCGCTGATCTTGCTGCTGTCGCTGCCCAAGGTCTTGCAGTAGGCCTGCACGCCAATTCTGGTGGCGGCGATCTCCAGGTGGGCCGCGTCCCTGCCCTCCTTCTTCTTGAGCATCGCAGCGACCGCCGAATCCTGCTTCGCCCCGTCAGCGGCGCTGAATTCCTTGCAGGTGGTGTCGCCGCCCTTCTCGAAGATTGCCGAGCAACCGCTCAGCAGGAACGCCGCCGCGGTGCAGGTCATGAGCGTGGTGAGGCCGAGTCGTTTCATCGTGGTTCTGCCCTTCCGGCGAATCCGAATCCCCAATGGCACCGGGGAACGTTGTCGAACGTGAAATTACCCGACTCAGCGCGGGTTCATCAGCTCCTTTTTGAGTACCTTGCCCATCGCGTTGCGCGGCAGCGCATCGACGATCCGGACCTCACGTGGCCTCTTGTGCACCGAGAGCTGTTGGGCCACATAGTCGATCAGCTCACCGGGCAGCGCCTCCCCGACCACGAAAGCGACGATGCGCTGGCCCAGGTCGTCGTCGGGCAGCCCGACGACGGCCACCTCGGTCACCCCCGGATACCCCAGCAGCGCAGTCTCGATCTCGCCGGCGCCGACGCGGAAGCCGCCAGTTTTGATCAGGTCAACCGACTCGCGCCCGACGATCCGGTGCATGCCGCCGTCATCGACCACTGCGACGTCACCGGTTCGGTACCAGCCGTCGGCGTCGAACGCGTCGGCTGTGGCGTCTGGGCGGTTGAGGTAGCCGTCGAACAACGTCGGTCCGCGCACTTCGAGCCGCCCGATGGTCTCCCCGTCGTGCGGGACCGATCCGCCTTCCTCATCGACCAGCCGGGTCTGCACCCCGGACAGCGGCAGCCCCACCCAGCCCGGCCGGCGTTCCCCGTCCACCCGAGTGCTCAAGGTGATCAGCGATTCGGTGCTGCCGTACCGTTCTATCGGCTCGTGGCCGGTCAGTTCCGCGAGCCGGCGGAACACCGGCACCGGCAACGGCGCGCTGCCCGACACCAGCAGTCGCGCACCGGCGAGTGCTGCCGCGGCCGTCGGGTCGGCCACCACCCGCGACCAGATGGTCGGCACCCCGAAGTACAGCGAGCCGCCGCGTTCCAAGCGGGCTCGCGCGTAGGCCTCCGGCGTGGGTTTCCCGGTGTGCACGAATCGATTTCCCACCCGCAGCGACCCGAGCAGACCCAGCACCAGGCCATGGACGTGGTACATCGGCAGTCCGTGCACCAGCACGTCGTCGGCGGTCCACCGCCAGGCCTGGGCCAGTGCGTCGAGGTCTGCGGCGAGCGCACCCCGGCTCAACTCGACGCCTTTGGGCGGCCCGGTGGTACCGGAGGTATAGATGACCAGCGCGTTGGCATCATCGGGCGGTTCGGGCAACCGATGGCCGGATGGCCCCGCCCGGACCGGAATGTGCGGCAGCCCGGCGAGGTCGCCGGGCCGCTCCCCCAGCCAGGCCTGCGCGCCCGAGTCGGAGAGGATGTGCGCACGTTCGGCGACGCCGACGTCGGCGGGCACCGGCACGACGGACACCCCGGCGATCACGCAGCCGACGAGAGCCAACATGGTCGGCGCCGCCGGGGTGGCCAGCACCGCTACCCGCCGGGCACCACCGACATCATCGGCAATCGCAGCCGAAACATTGATCAAGTCACCGCGGCTGAGTAGCGTGTTGCCGACAGACACCGCATCGTCGATATCATCGGAGGCGGTGTCGAGCGAGGTCAGGAGCACTTCAGCGACGTTACCCGGCACCGGCGGCGCACCGGTGGACAAGATTCCACGCCCACCTCCGGCTCGAGCTGTTAATATTGATGAATATTGTCCTTTAAACTCAGTGGCTGCACGGTGACGAGAGGCACGCGGATGTACGACCAGACTGACCAACAGCAACGCACCGACCGCCCGCAGCGGCTGCCGCGAAACCAGCAGCGTGCGCGGGTGCTTCGACTGGTCCGCGAGCACGGCAGCGCTGTCGATGCGACGGAGATCGCCGAAGGGATGGATCTGCACGTCACGACGGTGCGTTTCCACCTGGATGCGCTGTGCGAGGACGGCATGGTCGCCCGCACCCGCATCAAGCGGGACGGCGTCGGGCGTCCGCGCACCGGCTACATCGTGGTCCACGACCGGCTGGACTACCGCAGCCTGGCCGAAGTACTCGCGATGGAACTCGGCGACACAGTCGCCGAGCGGCGCCGGCGTGCTGAACGCGCCGGCGGGCGCTGGGCCGCCCGGATCATCGCGAAAGCGGCGGCCGACACCACCGGCCCTGTCGAACCCCGCAGCGACTCGGACGGCGCGGTCGACAACCAGGCCGACATGATCGCCGAGATCTTCGACCGGATGGGGTTCGGCCCGGAACTGGCCCCGGCCACCGACTGCTCCGGCGGCCAACGCGAGCGCACCCTACGGCTGTACGGCTGCCCGGTGCGCGACCTGGCCCGCTCCCACCCGGAGGTCAGTTGCGGCATGCATCTCGGCCTGTTACGGGGCCTGCTCGACGCGAAATCGGCCGCACTGGGCGGCGGTGGCGGGCTGCACGCCGAGCTGGATCCGTTCGTCGAACCCGAACTGTGTATCGCCAGAGTCATTACCGATGACTGACTGCAAGGAACGCATCGACATCACCGACCGTGCCGACCTGGAATCGCTGCTACGGCATTTCTACGGCACGGTGCTGGTCGACGACATCCTGGCCGAGCCGTTCACCGCGGTGCGGGAGGTCACCGGGCTGGATGCCCACATCCCGCTGATGGCCGACTTCTGGGAGACCATCCTGTTCAAGGCCCGGCGCTACCAGGGCCGGGTGCAAGACGTCCACGGGCGCGTCCACGACACCACGGCCCTATCCACCCACCACTTCATCCGGTGGCTGACGACCTGGTACGACACCGTCGACGACATGTATGCCGGGCCGCTCGCCGAGCGGACGAAAAGGCAGGCCGCTCGCATCGCCTGGTCCATGCACCGTGCACTCACCGGGGGTGACGACGCCGAACTGAACACGTTGGTGGAGCGCTGCACCGAACTGGCCGG
>JBDTKT010000124.1:0-6978 GCA_039935195.1 Mycobacterium sp. | reverse complement strand
GCGGTACCGTCGGCGCGCAGCACCTCACCGTCCACCGACGTGGCCAGCCCGCCCATGGTGAACCCGGCGTACATGGCCTTGCCCAGTGACAGGTCGAACGCACCCCACGGCCCGTTGTCCTGCGGCGCAAGGAATTCCGGCTGCTTGTGGAAGTCCGGGTCTTGCCCGCGCGCCGCAAAATCGTTGTACCGGTCCAGCGTCGCCACCAGATTCCCGGTCGGGATACCCAGTGCGGCTTCCATTTCCGAGACCGTCTCCCAGCCGTCGATGAACGGCACCAGCGGCATCTGCGGACGTTGCAAGTGCGCCTCGTCGACGATCAGGAATGCCGCGCTGTCCGGCTGATCCATCACGAACCCGGAGGTGCGGGAGTGGTAGGAATCCTCGGCGACGAACCGCTGCCCCAGTTTGTTGACGATGATCCCGGCAAGCAGGATCGATGGCGGGTAGACCGGCGCGGTGACGAACACCTGATCCATGTGTTCGGTAGCCCCGCCCGCCGACATTCCCAGCCGGATACCAAGGCCGTCGTCGTAGGTGTTGCCCAGTACGAAAGGCTTCTCCGCCAACCTCGGGGTGTACTGCGACACCATCTCCGGGTTCATCACGAACCCTCCGGCGGCGATCACTACCGACTTCGCTTTGACCGCACCGGTTTCAGCGAACCGCCGCCACCTCACGCCGGCCACCGACCCCGACTCGTCGGCGATCAATTCGGTGGCGCCAACCTCGTAGCGGATCGCGACACCGAGGGATTCGGCGCGTTTGAGCAGCAGGTCGATCACCAGTCTGGCGCCCTGGGTGTCACCGGGTACCGGCACCTTGTGTCCCCGCGGCGCCGGAACGGCCAGGTCTCGAAACGGCCACACCTTCTCGTTGCCGGTGTACATCAACCCTTCGGTATTGGGCTGGATCACCGCCTTTTCCGGGTAGTAACTGCGTTCGAACTGAAAACCCAAGTCTTCCAACCAGTTGAAATGTTCAACGCTGCCATCGCAGTACGCCCGGATCTTGTCGTGTTCCGGCTCGCGCGACACCGCGACCAGGTACTTGTACATCTCCTCGGGCGAGTCCGCGTGCCCGGTCGCCTGTTGAACAGCGGTGCCGCCGCCGAGGTAGAAATGTCCACCCGCCATCGCGGTGGTGCCGCCGGCTTCGGCGGCCCGCTCCAGCACCAGCACCCGCGCACCGGCGGCCGCCGCACTGACCGCCGCGCAGCCCCCGCCGATACCGAACCCGATCACCACCACGTCGACGTCGTCCGACCACGACGGCACCGCATCGGAGTCGATGGTCTCCGGTATCTCGCTGTTCACCGCTGCTCCCGTTTGATGTAGTCGAAAAAGGATCTGATCTCCGGGGAGAAATGCGCGATCTCCAGGAACGGCACGCCCGCGTCTGCGGCGGATACGTAGGCGAACTCCATCCCGCCGGGCATCACGCCGCGCTGAACCACTGTCGCCCCTTGCCGCACCGCCGCATCGACCACGGCGTCGACGTCGTCGGCCTCCACGCAGATGTGATGCAGACCCGGCCCGCACTCGCTAAGAAAGTCGCTGTAAATATTCTCTCCGCGGACCGGTCGGATCAGCTCCAACTGCATGTCACCGAGATAGCTCAGCGAGATATCCGCGACGAAATCGGCCGGCGCGCCGCGGTAGCTGCAGGTGTCCGGAGCGAAATGCACCCCCGGCAGGCGGACCCATTTCCGGACGCCCAGCAGGCCTGCCAGCGCGGTCTCCGTGGCATCCAGATCGCGGGTTACCCAGGCGATCTGGACGGGTGTTCGTGTTCCGGGGCTCATCGCTTCGCAGGATAGCCGAGCGCGCCGCCGGCCGGTCAGGTCGCCGGGATGCCGACGTCCTCGCGAACCTGCTGGGAGATGGCCGGCCAGGACACCGCGGCGGGGTCGTCCCCCCACTTGCTGTTGAACAGGCCGACGATCTGAGCATGGTCGCCGCGTAGCACGTACACCGGCCCACCCGAATCGCCCTGTTGGCTGAGCACGCCGTGGCCCATGGTGAACCACCCGTTGTTGACGCGTTCGACCGTCCCGCAGGTCTCCCCGGTGACGATGCCGAAATGGCAGACCGGTTCACCGGGCGTCACGGTCGCATCCGGACCGCCGGCCTCCAGTCGGCGGCCGCCGGGCAGCACGTCGTTGGTGATGACGTCGTCGGCCAGCACAATCGCCTCATAGTCGGCGATCACCTGGTCGGTGTTGACGGTCGCACCGTTGGGGGTGTTGTCCCGGAAGGTCGCCAGTACGCCGATGGGTTCATCAACACTATTTGTGACCGTCCCGCTCCCACGACAGTGACCGGCGGTGAAGGCGACCCGCAGCCCTGGATCGACATAGCCCAGCGTGCAGACGTGGTTGTCCTGGTGGATCTCCATCCCCGGGTAGACCAGCACCGGTTCGGCCCGCGCCACCGCGGGCGAACCCACCGTCAGTGTCGCGGCGGCCAGCACCACCGTCAGCGCCTGCACCGCACCGCCGCGCACGTGGACTCCGATCGGTCGGGACCGGCGTCGAGCCGGCCGGACGTAGTCGCCGCACACGTTACCGGCGCCGTGAACGTCCCGGCATACCGCCGGGCCGGATGCAGCGCGGCGGCCCGGTGCCGTAGCTCCGGGCCGCCGCGTCGGGCAAGGTCAGGGAATCGTCAGTACCTGACCGGGCTGGATCAGATCGGGGTTGGCGACACCGCTGGCGTCGGCGATCTGCTGGTACTTGTTGCCGTCACCGTAGAACCGCTCGGCGATGGCCCACAGCGTGTCACCGGAGACCACGGTGTAGGTCCGTGCGGCCGGTTCCGGTTCCGGCTCCGGCGCTGCCGGGGCGGCCGGGGCGGCCTCCTCCTTGGCGGGCGGCGGGGCGTCGGTCTCGGTCTTGGTGGACCAGGCCGGTCCATCGGCCGAGTACAGCACCAGGTTGCGGTCGTCCTGCAAAACCAGCTTGACGTCCTTCTTGCCCTTGGTGCCGGTGTCCCACACCGGCTTGTCCGCGGTGTACAGGACGAAGTTGCCGTCCGGCTGCACCTCGGCGCGCACCACGTCCTGGCCGTTGGTGCCGGATGCCCAGACACTCTTGCCCTGTGACGCAAGCACCAGGTTGCCGTCGTCCTGCAGCGTCAGCGTGTATGCCCCGTTGTTGGAGGTCAGTGACTCTCCCTTGACGAGCTTCTTCCCTGCGGTGAGCGTGTCTCCCAGGCTTTGTGCCACGGTTTCCCCTTCTCATCGATGCGTCCGGCCTTACCCGCCGGGACGGCATCACTTGTATGCGACAGCCGCAAGCCTAGGCGCCCACCCGCCACACCGCAGCTACGAAAGCCAGCCGGAACTCCGCTTTGAACTCCCTCACTCCGGCGGTGCCAGCGGCAGGGCGCTCAGCTGCTGGTCAGAGTGCCAGTGCACGGCGTAGACGCCCGGCTGCAGGGACAGCTCCGCGACCAGTCGCTCGAGCCGCTCGGGTGCGCGGCTGTCCACCAGCAGATAAGCGGTGAGCATGATGTTGTCCTCGGCGGCCCGGCTGGTGTGGATGCCGCGCAGCACCAGGTCGTTTCTGCTGGTGTGTTGCACGATCTGGGCGCGGGCGTACTTCTCGGTTTTCGGGCGACAGACCACCTGCACTCGATATGGCGACTGCCCCTCGTCTTCTTCCACGTGGTGGTCGCGGTCGATCAACCGACCCAGCGGCCGACCCAGTAGATGGGTGCCGACGACGGTGCCAGTGGCGATCAGCGCGAACAACAGGTGTCCCGCGGCGGCCAGCACGCCGACTGCCGCCGAACACCACAGGGTGGCCGCGGTGTTCAGGCCACGGACGTCGAACCCCTCACGCAGAATCACCCCGCCGCCCAGGAACCCCACTCCGGAAACCACGTACGAGGCGACCCTGGTCGAACTGGTGTCGTCGGCGGCGACCGCGTACAGCACGAACAGCGTCGCCCCCGCGGCGACAAGGGCGTTAGTGCGCAGCCCGGCCATCCGCGCCCGCCACTGCCGTTCCAGTCCGATCAGTGCACCGCAGCCCAGCCCGACCGACAGTCGCACCGCGAACTCTGCGACGCTCAGCGTCTGCATGAGCCAAGCCTCCCACAAGTCATCCGGCGATCACCGGCCGAGCCATCACCGTGGGTTTGAAGCCGTACCGAGGAGCAGCGAAGCCGTACCCCCGTCCGGATCCGGCACCCGCCATCGGCATGCCGGGCATCCCCGATGCGCCGGCCGCCGCGGGGGCGTGGGCTGCGACCGTCCAACCGGTCGCAGGAACCGCCGCGACGGGGTTCGCCACCGAGGTGGCCACGGTCCAAGCCTGCGGCACCGACAGCGTGCCGACCGCACTCGCCTGCCCCACCGCGGCCGAGGCGCCGCCGAAGCCGCCCAGTCCGCCCAGGCCCGTTCCCAACCCGTGCAGGCCCCCCATGCCACCACCCAGCCCGGCTCCCAGCCCGGGAATCAGCGTCGTCAGCGGGTCGATGGCGCCCAAGCCCAGCGGGTCGGCCGCGGCCAGAGAGGCACCGCGGATGACCGCGATGTCGGCGCCGGCCTGGGTGATGCCGGCGAAGCCCATCGGGCTGAACGTGCTGCTCGAGAGGTTTGTCAGCGCGTTCGTCAGATCGCCGGTGCTGATCGGCGCCTCGGCGGCGGTCTGCAGCGGCGACGCAAGCCCCTGCAGCGTGCCCGGGGTCGTCGAAATCACCTGGGAAAGTGTCGATTGCGCGCCCGAGCTGGCCGACGTGCCGGCGGCTTGGGCGACGGCGGCGTTCTGATTGCTCTGTGCCGCCGGGTTTGTCGTCTGATTCGGCACGGTGAATGGCGTGACGGTCGCCGCGGCCGCCGATGCGGCCGCGTAGCCGTACATTGCCGCGGCATCCTGTGCCCACATCTGGCCGTAGCGGGCTTCGTTGGCCGCGATCGCGGAGGCGTTCTGGCCCAGGAAGTTGGTTGCGACCAGCAGGGCCTGTTGGGAACGGTTGGTAACGATGACCGGCGGCGAGACCGTCATCGCGTACGCAGCTTCGAATGCAGCGGCGGCCGCTTTGGCCTGGGCGGCGGTCTGTTCCGCCTGTCCGGCGGTGGTGTTCATCCATGCCACATAGGGAGCCGCGGCGGCGGCCATCGCAGTCGATGCGGGGCCTTCCCAGCCTTCGCTGATCAATCCGTTGATCGCGGACTGGTAACCGGCCGCGGCCGAACCCAGCTCGGCGGCAAGCTGATCCCACGATGCGGCGGCGGCGAGCATAGGTGCAGATCCGGGCCCGGCGTAGATGCGGGCCGAGTTGATCTCCGGGGGAAAGGCTCCGAAATCCATGGCATTACTCCTTGACTTGTGGCGATTGATTCTGAAGATGGGCAGCCTCGACATCCATCACGAGGAAGCATCGAAGCCCAAGGCAGAAGGGAACATTCGGCGAATCAGCAGGGCACGGTGCCGGACATTCCGGGCCACCGTTCGTTACCGAGGAGACCGCGCGATCGCGGTGATATCAGGGCACGCCGAAACCCGCGGCATTCCATATGCGGAAGGCGCGCCCGTCGATGTATTCAGCGCAAGCTGAATCAGATGGTGAAAACGATGCCGAGATCGAGAGAGAGGATCATCGATCTCGGATAGGAACTATCACTCGGACTCAATGTCGCTCTCACCTCCTCGCGGCCAGGGCACACGGGGGTGCCGACACGTATGCACAGGGAGGTGAAGACATCCGACGATAGCCGGACTCAGCACCCCTCTCGTCAGAGCTTCGGCACCACACGGCGTATCCTGGCCTGCGCAAATAACGCAGGTCGGAAGCCACTTGGGCTCAACCCTTAAGCCGGGAAGAGCTGTCCTGACCCGGGGCGTCTTTCGACGTTCGGGGTCAGTGGCCTGTATCCGTGCAGACGCCTCACCTAACGAGGTGCTTGCTTGACCATACTGCATCAGCAGCGTGCCCCGGTCAATGCGACACGTCAACGCACAGCAAACCCGGCGGCCGCCGACGACGGCCACCGGCAGAGTCGGCCCATTCCGATGCCGCCTTCGGACGCCCACCGACCGGCCGGGTGTAGACGAATTTATTGCAGCTGTACCGCTTTCGCAGTCGACAAGGCCGCAGTGTCAGCCGGGCTGCGGGCGCGGCGGGATCGTGTTCTGACCGTCCGGGTTCACGTGTACGGCGTGGACGCCCGGCTGCTCGGCCAGTTCCTCCAGCAAGCTGTCGAGTCGGCTCGGGTCGACGTGCCAGTGCTGCACGTCGTGAGTCCCGGCCAGTTCGGTGACAAGGCGCTCCAGCCGGGTCTGCGCATGGCCGTTCATGATCGCAGCGGGACTTGCTCGAGGGGCCGATCCGGAGATCGTCCGCCCGACCAGGCTCGCCAGGGCCATGTCGCTGAAAATACCGGTGGGAATCACGGCCGCCGCCACAGTGGCCGCGGGTGCGGCGGCCAAGGTGGTACCCGGTATGGCGGTCATCGTGACCTCGGGCGCCACCGCCGCCCAGCCTTGCGGCACCGTAAGTTTCCCGACCGTCCCCGCGCTACCGACACTCGCCGACATGGCCGGGGCAGAACCGCCGAGACCCACCGACTCCGCCGCGGCCAACGCCGCGACCCCTGAGCCGAATCCGGCCCTGCCGCCGGTGGCCGCAGCGATGTCCAGATCGGTGTTGAGATTTCGGGAGTACTGGACCATCCCATAGAGGATCGTCTTGATGGCGACGTTGAACGGCACGATACTTTTCGGCAGCAACTCGATGTACGAGGCGACCTGCGCCAGCGACAGGGCCGGGACCGGGGCGCTCACCGCAGCGGTCATGGACCCCGCTGACGCTGCAGAAGCCACTGACGCCGAAAGTCCGTGCAAAGCCTGCGGTATCGCCGCAACCAACTGCGACAACTGCTCATGGCCACCCGACGACGCCCCGGTACCGGTCACCGGCGGCTCGGCAAACGGCGCCACCGCCGCCGCAGCCGCCGACTGCCCCGCATACC
>JBDTKT010000123.1:0-26879 GCA_039935195.1 Mycobacterium sp. | reverse complement strand
CGGATGTGCTCACCGCTGCGGTGCCGCCCGTTGTAGAGGTTCCACAACTCGGGACGCTGCACCTTGGGGTCCCACTGGCCGAATTCGTCGCGGAAGCTGAACACCCGCTCCTTGGCGCGGGCCTTCTCCTCGTCACGCCGGGCACCGCCGAACGCCGCGTCGAATCGGTTCTCCCCGATCGCCCGCAGCAGGGTCACGGTCTGCAGAGGGTTTCGCGACGGGCCGTTGTCGACGACCCGCCCGGCATCGATGTCGTCCTGCACCGAGGCCACCACAAGGCGCACCCCGGTCTCGGCGACCAACTTGTCACGGGTGGCGATCACCTCGTCGAAGTTATGGCCGGTGTCGACATGCATTACCGGGAAGGGCATCCGGCCGGGCCGAAAGGCTTTGACGGCCAGGTGCAGCATGACGATCGAGTCCTTGCCGCCGGAGAACAGCAGCACCGGTCGCTCGAACTCGGCGGCTACCTCCCGGATGATGTGGATGGCTTCGGCCTCCAGCGTGCGCAGCTGGCTCAGCTCGTACTGCCCGGCAGCGGGGGCAACGGGGTGGGCCGAGGACCCGGAGAGTGTTGAAGAAGGCACAGCGATTGGGCTGGTCATGAATTCCTTGAATGATTTCCGATAAAGTTGGTGAGACTTACCGGAATTAGTTGGTTATAGCGTGTATGTAACCAGGTGCGCAGGCCACTGTCAAAGACTCAGCCCGCTCCCCGCCACGGACCGTTAGACGGTGACCTCGTTGAGTTTGCCGGTGGCGATATCAAAGACGAACCCGCGCAGCGACTCGGTTTGGGTGATGAACGGGCTCGACTGCACCCGACGGAGCGACTGCCGGACATCCTCGACCGGATCGGGGAATGCCTCGGCCGCCCACGGCGGGCGCAAACCGGTCTCCGCCAGGATGGCACGCTTGAAGTCGTCGTCGGTGAAGGTCAGCATGCCGCAGTCGGTGTGGTGGATCAGGATGATCTCCCGCGTCCCCAGCAATCGCTGACTGATGGCCAGCGACCGGATCGCGTCGTCGCTGATCACCCCGCCGGCATTGCGGATCGAATGCGCTTCCCCCTCGGCGATGCCGAGCACCCGGTAGACGTCCAGCCGGGCATCCATACACGCCACCACCGCGACGTGCCTGCTCGGCGGCATCGGCAGCGGCCCGGCGAAGGTGCTCGCGTAGGCCATGTTGTTGGCCAGGTAGTCGTCGGTAACCGTCACAGTGGTCTCCTCATCGTGTCCACGATTGTGCTGCATCGAGCCTAGTGAACCGGCGGACGAGTTCCACCGGAAAAAGTCATCCGGACAGCGAACCCGCAGCCGCCGCGACGAGGTGGTCCCCGCTCGGCCGCCGTCCACGCTCTACCCTGTGCCCATGCCGCACGTGTGTGAAGCCGGGCCGTGACGCGGTTCCTGGCCTCCAGGGTGCTCAACTACCTCGTGCTGCTGGCCTTGGCGTCGTTTTTGACCTTCTGCTTGACCTCGCTGGCATTCGCCCCGCTGGACAGCCTGATGCAGCGCAACCCGCGGCCGCCGCAGTCTGTGATCGACGCCAAGGCCGCCGAACTCGGTCTGGATAAGCCGATCCCGGTGCGGTACGCCGGGTGGGTTTCGCACGCCGTACGGGGTGATTTTGGCGCCACCGTGGGCGGCCAGCCGGTCTCCGCCGATCTGTGGCGCCGGATCGGGGTCAGCCTGCGGCTGCTGATCGTCGGCTCCCTGGCCGGCACCGTGATCGGTGTGGTGGCCGGGGCGTGGGGAGCGATTCGCCAGTACCGACTCAGCGACCGCGTCATCACGGCCGCAGCGCTGCTCGTCCTCTCAGTCCCGACGTTCGTCCTGGCCAACCTGGTGATCCTGGCCGCGCTGCGGGTGAACTGGGCGCTGGGGCTGCAGCTTTTCGACTACACCGGGGAGACTTCACCCGGCAAGGTCACCGGGGCGTGGCACCAACTGGTGGACCGGCTTCAGCACCTGGTCCTGCCGTCGCTCACCCTGGCGCTGGGCGCGGCCGCCAGCTTCAGTCGCTACCAGCGCAACGCGATGCTCGACGTGCTGGGCCAGGATTTCATCCGCACCGCCCGGGCCAAGGGTTTGACCCGGCGGCGCGCACTGTTCAAGCACGGGCTGCGGACCGCGCTGATCCCGATGGCCACGCTGTTCGCCTACGGGGTGGCTGGACTGGTCACCGGCGCGGTGTTCGTGGAAAAGATCTTCGGTTGGCACGGCATGGGCGAATGGGTGGTGCAGGGTGTGGCCACCCAGGACACCAACATCGTCGCGGCGATCACGGTGTTCTCCGGTGCGGTGGTGCTGCTGGCCGGGTTGCTCTCCGATGTCATCTACGCGATGCTCGACCCGCGGGTGCGGGTGTCATGACCGGCACCGTCGAGGAGTTCACGTCGCGACGCACGCTGGTGCTACGTCGATTCCTACGCAGTCGCACCGCGGTCACCTCGCTGGTGCTGCTGGCGGTGATGTTCGTCGGCTGCTACGCACTGCCCCCGCTGCTGCCCTACTCCTACGCAGACCTGGACTACTCGGCGCTGCTCGCACCGCCCAGCGGCCGGCATCCGCTGGGCACCAACGCACTCGGGCAGGACCTGTTGGCGGAGATTCTGCGCGGCATGCAGAAATCCATGCTGATCGGGATCTTCGTGGCGCTGATCTCTACCGTGATCGCGGCGACCGTCGGGGCGGTGTCCGGGTATTTCGGTGGCTGGCGCGACCGGGTGCTGATGTGGGTGGTGGACCTGCTGCTGGTGGTGCCGGCCTTCATCTTGATCGCGATCGTCACGCCGCGCACCAAGAACTCCTCCAGCATCACGCTGCTGATCCTGCTGCTGGCGGGGTTCGGCTGGATGATCAGCGCCCGAATGGTGCGGGGCCTGACCATGAGCCTGCGAGATCGCGAATTCATCCGGGCCGCAAGGTATATGGGGGTCTCCAGCCGGCGGATCATCATCGGCCACATCGTGCCGAATGTGGCGTCGATTCTCATCATCGACACCGCACTCAACGTGGCGGCGGCGATTCTGGCCGAAACCGGACTGAGCTACCTGGGTTTCGGCATCCAGCCGCCGGACGTGTCGCTGGGCACCCTGATCGCCGACGGCACTAACTCGGCGATCACCTTCCCGTGGGTCTTCCTGTTCCCGGCCGGGGTGCTGATCACGATCCTGGTGTGCGCCAACGTCGCCGGCGACGGCCTGCGCGACGCACTGGACCCCGACAGTGTCGCCCCGCGAGGCCGCCGGTGACTCCGCTGCTGGCTGTGACCGACCTGGCGGTCACCTTCGCCACCGGCCGCGAACGGGTGAACGCGGTGCGCGGCATCAGCTACCACGTCGATCCCGGCGAGGTGGTGGCGATGGTCGGCGAGTCGGGGGCCGGCAAGTCGGCGGCGGCGATGGCCGTGGTGGGTCTGCTGCCGCAGCACGCCGAGGTGTCCGGGTCAGTACGGTTGCACGGCACCGAGTTGATCGGGTTGCCCGATGCGGCGATGTCACGGTTCCGCGGGGCGTCGATCGGAGTGGTGTTCCAGGATCCGATGTCGGCGTTGACGCCGGTGTACCCGGTCGGCGACCAGATCGCCGAGGCGATCACGGTGCATCAGCCGCGGTTCGGCCGGGCGGCGGCGCGGCGCCGTGCGGTGGAACTGCTCGAACTGGTCGGTATCACGCGGCCGGACCAGCGGGCGCGAGCGTTTCCGCACGAGCTGTCCGGCGGGGAACGCCAGCGAGTGGTGATCGCGATCGCGATCGCCTGCGACCCGGATCTGCTGATCTGCGACGAGCCCACCACCGCCCTGGATGTCACCGTGCAGGCCCAGATCCTCGAGGTGCTCAAGACCGCACGCGACGTCACCGGTGCCGGGGTGCTCATCATCACCCATGACCTGGGGGTGGTTGCTGAGTTCGCCGATCGGGCCCTGGTGATGTACGCCGGGCGAGCGGTGGAGACCGCCCCGGTCGACGTCCTCTACCGCGACCGCCGAATGCCCTACACGGTGGGACTGCTGGGTTCGGTCCCGCGCCTCGACGCCCCGCAGGGCACCCGGCTGGTGCCGATCCCGGGTGCGCCGCCGTCGCTGACCGATGTCGGCCCCGGCTGCCCGTTCGCGCCGCGCTGTCCGCTGGCAACCGACGAATGCCTGGTACGCGAACCCGAACTGGTGGCGGTCGGCTCCACCGACGTCGAGCACCGCGCGGCCTGCATCCACGCCGATCAGGTCACCGGACGCAGCGCCTCCGACATCTACGGCGTGCGCACCGAAGTCCCGGCAGTCCACGCCGGTGAGACGCCGGTCGTGCTGCGGGTACGCGACCTGGTGAAGACCTATCCGTTGACCAAGGGGGCGGTGCTGCGCCGCCGGGTCGGCGAGGTCCGGGCGGTCGACGGGGTCAGCTTCGAGTTGCACCGGGGCCGCACGCTGGGCATCGTCGGCGAGTCCGGCTCGGGCAAATCCACCACCCTGCACCAGATTCTGGATCTGACCGCACCGCAGTCCGGATCGATCGAGGTGTTGGACACCGACGTCGCTGGGTTGAAGCGGGCCAGCCGACGGGCGCTGCGACGTGACCTGCAGGTGGTTTTCCAGGATCCGGTGGCCTCCCTGGACCCTCGACTCCCGGTTTTCGACTTACTGGCCGAGCCGCTGCGCGCCAATGGGATCGGCAGAGCGGAGACGAACACCCGGGTGGCCGATCTGCTGGGGATCGTCGGGCTGCGCCGAAGCGATGCCAGCCGGTATCCGTCGGAGTTCTCCGGCGGGCAGAAGCAGCGGATCGGGATCGCGCGGGCACTCGCACTGGAGCCGAAGATCCTGGCCCTCGACGAGCCGGTGTCCGCGCTCGACGTATCGATTCAGGCCGGGATCATCAACCTGCTGCTGGACCTGCAGCAGCAGCTCGGGCTGTCGTATCTGTTCGTTTCCCACGACCTTTCGGTGGTCAAGCACCTGGCGCACCGGGTGGTCGTGATGTTGGCCGGGGCCGTCGTCGAGCAGGGAGAGAGCGACCAGGTCTTCAATCGGCCCCAGCACGACTACACCCGCCGACTGCTGGCCGCCGTGCCGCGACCGGAGCCGAGCCGTGGCTAGGTTGCCGGCGGTCGCCGAGTGGGCCGCCCGAGCGGTTGCCACGTTGAGCGTGGCCGGACTTGTGCTTGCCGGGTGTTCGGCGGCCGACTACGACGTGGCGGCTCCCGGAGGTGCCGCGGCAGTCGGCACAGTCAGCGACGTCAATCCCCAGGATCCGGCCACGCTGCGCCAGGGCGGCAACCTGCGGTTGGCACTCACGCAGTTTCCGCCCAACTTCAACCCGATGCACATCGATGGCAACCTGGCCGAGAATGCCGCGATGCTCAAGGCCACGATGCCGCGGGCATTCGTCATCGGGCCGGATGGATCGGCCACGGTGGACACCGACTACTTCACCCGGGTCGAACTCACCGGGACCAACCCCCAGGTGGTCACTTACACGATCAACCCGAAAGCGGTGTGGTCCGACAGCATCCCGATCACCTGGTCGGACATCGCGAGCCAGATTCACGCCACCGACGGCACCGACACCGGTTTCGCGATCGCGATCACCAACGGCGCCGACCGGGTTGCCTCGGTGACGCGCGGTGTCGACGACCGACAGGCGGTGGTGACGTTCGCCAAGCCCTACGCGGAGTGGCGCGGCATGTTCGCCGGCAACAGCATGCTGCTGCCCGCGAGCATGACCGCCAACCCCGAGGTGTTCAACAAGGCCCAGCTGACCCGTCCCGGGCCGTCGGCCGGGCCGTTCGTGATGTCGACTCTCGACCGGACCGCCCAGCGGATCACGTTGACCCGCAACCCCGCCTGGTGGGGCAGAACGCCCGTGCTGGACACCATCACCTACCTGGTACTGGACGACTTCGCGCGGATGCCGGCGCTGCAGAACAACACCATCGACGCGACCGGAGTGCCCACGCTGGATCAGCTCACCATCGCGCGCCGCACCGACGGCATCTCGCTGCGGCGGGCTCCGACCCCGTCGTGGACCCATTTCACCTTCAACGGGGCGCCTGGATCGATTCTGGCTGACAAGGCGCTGCGCCTGACGATCATGCGGGGTATCGACCGGGACATGATCGCCAAGGTGACCCAGCGCGGCCTGACCGCCGACCCGGCCCCGCTGAACAACCACGTCTACGTCGCCGGCCAGGAGGGCTACCGCGATAACGGCGCCGCGGTCGCCTACGACCCGGAACGTGCCCAACGCGAACTCGACGCACTCGGCTGGAAACTACACGGCCAGTTCCGGGAGAAGGACGGCCGCCGACTGGTGATTCGCCACTTGTTCTACGACGCGCAGAGCACCCGACAGTTCGCCCAGGTGGCACAGCACAATCTCGCGCAGATCGGGGTCAAGCTGGAGCTCGACGCGAAGGCCGGCGGTGGGTTCTTCACCGACTACGTCAACGTCGGCGACTTCGACATCGCCCAGTTCGGCTGGGTCGGCGACGCATTCCCGTTGGCCGGGCTCACCCAGATCTACGCTTCGTACGGCGAGGCCAACTTCGGCAAGATCGGCAGCCCGGCGATCGACGCGAAGATCGAGGCGACCTTGGAGGCACTCGACCCGGTCACCGCGCAGGCGCGGGCCAACGAGGTCGACGAGTTGCTCTGGGCGGAGGGCTTCAGCCTGCCGCTGATCCAGACGCCGGGCAACGTGGCAGCGCGCAGTTCACTGGCCAATTTCGGCGCACCCGGACTGGCAGATCTGGATTACACCGCAATCGGGTTCATGCGAGGCTGACAGGCTTTCGACATTCGGATCATCCCTCGCGGATCAGGTCGGCGGCCTTCTCGCCGATCAGCACCGACGGCGCGTGGGTGTGCCCACGGATGATGCTGGGCATCACGGACGCGTCGGCCACCCGCAGCCCGTCGATGCCGCGGACCCGTAACTGCGGATCCACCACGCTCGCATCATCATTGCCCATCCGGCAGGTGCCCACCGGGTGATAGAGGGTCTGCGAGCAGGTGTTCAGCGACTCTTCCAGGGTGGCGTCGTCCAGCTGCTGCGCGTTGCGCGGCCGGGCGATGGCACCGAGCAGACCCTTGAGCGCGGGAGCTTCGGCGATCCGGGCGCACATCCGCAGCCCCGCCATCATCGCGGCCCGGTCTACCCCGCCCGGATCGGACAGGTAGCGCGGGTCGATGACCGGCTTGGCGGAGGGGTCAGCGGACCGAAGCGTGATCTGGCCGCGGCTTTCGGGCCTGACCAGGATCGGGCCGAACGCCACCGCGTGGCCCGTATAGGGATCACCAATTCCCTCGTCGAAAAATGGCGCCGGAGCGAAAATCAGCTCGATGTCGGGCAACTCCAACTCCGGTCGGCTGCGCACGAACCCATAGGCCTCAGCGACATTGGAGGTGAGCATGCCGCGGCGGCGCAGCAGATAGTTGATCAACTGTTTCGGCTTTTCGGCGGCGAACAGGCTGTCCTCCGAGGTGTCGAAGCCCACGAGGGCCACCAGGTGGTCCAGCAGGTTCTGTCCCACCTCGGGTGAATGGTGCACGGGGTCGATACCGTGGTCGCTCAACTGGTCGCGATCCCCGATGCCGGAGAGCATCAGCAGTTGCGGGCTGTTGATGGCTCCGCCGCACAGCACCACCTCACGACGCGCGTGGGCGACGCAGCGCTGGCCACCCTGGTCGAATTCCACGCCGACCGCGCGGTTGCCGTCGAGGACAACCCGGGTGGCAGTGGACCCGGTCAGCACGTTGAGGTTCTTGCGGCGCATCGCCGGCTTGAGGTAGGCATCCGCGGTGCTCCAGCGGCCGCCCCGACGCTGGGTGACGACGGCTTCACAGAAGCCCTCCGGCTGTCGCGAATTCGGGCGCGCGGCGCCAAACCCACACTCCTGCGCCGCCGCCGCCAGCCACGCCGCGGTCGCTGTGCGTGGGCTGCGCTGGCGCGAGAGAACCAGCGGTCCGGTCACTCCGCTGCCGTCGCCGTCGACGACATGCGAGGCATCGGTGACGTTCTCAATGCGGCGGAAATACTTCAGCACCTCGGTGAAGGACCACTGCGGTCCGGCGAGGGTGGCCCACTCGTCATAGTCGGCGGCGAACCCGCGGACCCACATCATCGCGTTCATCGATGATGTGCCACCGAGCATCTTGCCTCTGGGCCAGTAGATCTCGCGACCGCCCAGCTCCTTTTGCGGTTCGGTGAGGTAATCCCAGTCCACCTCGCTGCGGAACAGCTTGGAGAAGGCCGCTGGTATGTGGATGAACTTGTCCTTGTCCGGCGGCCCCGCTTCAAGTGCCACCACCGCGGTGGCCGGATCGGTGCTGAGCCGATTGGCCAACACCGCTCCCGCGGAACCCGTTCCAACGATCACGTAATCGCAATGAATCTCCACCGTGTGCTCCCCGCGTCGAGAGGAGTCTAAGGCTCCGGAGCAGTGAAGCCCAGCGCGACGGTGCCCACAGCAACACCGTCAAGTGCCTTCTCCCACGACAAGATCGAATCCCGCAGCTGCCAAACACGATCCAGCAGGCACGGCGTCGCCCCCAACTCCCTAACATCCATCACATGGCGGGACGCATACGCCGGAATACCCTGGCACAAGCACGTCCCCGCTCGCATCGAACCGATACCGGCGGGACTCAATCGCAACGCCGACGCGGATAGCTCATGGCCAGGGGCGGCTTCGGCTCATTGGGTATGCCCGGCCGATGGCCACCACATTCGGTCGCCCAACAGACTCATGGCTGCTGGGACCAAATAGGTACGCACGACGGTGATGTCCAGTAGCAGGCCGATTCCGACAGTGGATCCGATCTGGACCAGGTTGAGGACGGTTCCGCTGGTGAGTGCGAACATGGTGATGGCAAAGACGATTCCGGCGGTGGTGATGACACTCCCGGTGCTACCGAACGCACGGATGATGCCGCTGGTCACACCGCTGTGGGATTCCTCCCGAATCCGAGAGGCGAACAACATGCTGTAGTCGGCACCGACGGCGACCAGCGACATGAACGAGACTGGCAGGACCGCCCAGTCGACGTCGACACCGATGAGATGTTGCCAGATCAGGGTTGAGACACCCGCGGCGGAGGCGAAGGAAAGCACAACCGCACCGATCAGCAGCAGCGGCGCGACGAGGCTGCGCAGAATGAGGATGAGCACCAGTAGAACGACAGTGACGGCGACAACAGCGAAAAGCGCGAAATCGCGCCAGGTTTGGTCCAAGTGCCCTTGCGACAGCGACGCCAATCCGGTGGTCTCGATGGTGGCGTTCTGAAGTACCGTGCCGACGGCGGCGTTACGCGCGGCGTTGACAATGTCAGGTACCGCGCCCATCGCTTGCTGGCCATACGGGTTCACCGCCCAGATGGCCATCATTCGCGCGGTACGCCCGTCGGGCGAGATGAGCAGTTTCTCACCGGCGGTAAACCGTGGGTCTTTCTGGGCGTCGGCAGGCAGGTAGAAGCCGCGGCCGGCGCCGTCGGTGGTGTTGGCCGACAACCCGTGCAGATACGCAGCGGCGCGGTCGAGCCCGCTGCTGAGTTCGGTGGTCAGCGCAACCATGGTGTCGGTACCGGCCTTGACTTGGGCAAGCCCGTCGTTGAGGCGGCCGATACCGCTGGCCAAGTCACCGATCCCGGACGTTAACGCGCTCAGTTGTGCGTGTGCCTGCTGCGGTGTGCGCGTTCCAAGTTGGTCGAGCAACGATCGCAGGCCGTTGATGGCGTCGCGCAGATCAGGCAGGACGGTCAGTGCCGTATTCACGGTGTCGTCGGGGACGACCGGAGCCACCAGTTGCGCGGCGGCGACGGCTGTCAATGCACCTCCACCGGTGGCGTCGTTGAGTTCGTTGAACGCCCGGCGGGCACGCAGGCATGCGGAGTCGGCGGTGCACGTCGTCGACGGTTCCGGGGCGGTGAGCGGATCGAACACCGCGTGCAACGCCGCCGACGATGCCGCAAATTTCTCGCGGCCACTGTCGATGTCCCCGGCGACGGTGCCGAGCGCCGCGGTCGCAGACGAGAGGTTGCGCACCAATGCGTTCACGTCGAGCGAACCATTGGAAATCCTGTCGACCACCCGATCGGCGGACTCGAGTGCGGACAGCATCGTGGCGACCAAGGCGGCGACGTCGCGGGTACCGGCGGTCAACTGGGGAATACGTGCGGCCGCGCTGGCAGAACCGTCGCGAAGCTGGGTGACTCCGGAAGCCAGCCGCTGCAGTTCGGGAATGGCTTGTTCGACGCGGTGATGAGCATCGGTCAGGCCGTCGGCGACCTGTCCGGTCTGAAAACCGATAGCAGTCTCCCGCAACGGCTTCCCGTCCGGGCGGGTAATAGAGCGCACGTGGGCGATCTCGGGTAGGTTGCCGACCGACATGGCGATCATGTCCAGGGCCGCCAGGTCACTGGTATCGCGCAGGTCGTGGTCGGCCCGGATCACGATGAACTCCGGCGCGGCCTCGTTGACGCCCCAATGCCGGTACACCGCCTCGTAGCCCCGCTTGCTGTCGGTGGCACGCAGTTGCATCGCATTCTCGTCGATGTTCGGCCGGAAAGTGAGCAACACCGAACTGGTCGCGATGAGGAACGCCAACGAGGCGACGACCAGCGCTGGCGCATGCCGCACGATATTGGCGCCGCGTCGGCGCCATGCCCGTTCGTTGAGCGCACGCGGTTCGGCGTAGCCGTGTGCACCCCACAACGCGATCAATGCCGGTGTCAAGGTCAGACTGACGACAACGGTGATCGCGATGGCCAGCGCAATCGGCGGCCCGGCGGTGCGGAACATCCCCACCTTGGTGAATATCATCGCCATTCCAGCGCCGGCGATGGTCAGCCCGGAAGCGATGATGATGCCAGCGGTGCGGGCGCCGGAACGTCCCACGGCGTCGTCGACCGGCAGGCCGCGACGACGGCCCTCGTGGTAGTTGGCCAGCAGGAAAATGCCGTAGTCGGTGCCTGCGCCCAGAACCATGGCGGTGGCCAGCGCGATGGTGAAATTCGAGATCGGGAGCAGCTCATGGCCGCCCAGCAACGAAATGATCGGGCGCGCCACGGCCAAGGAGACGCCGACGGTGAGCAGGGGAACCAACGCCGTCACCAGTGATCGGTACACCGCCAGCAGCATCAGTGCGATCAGCAAAATCGACACCACCGTGATGATCAGCAGTGACGTGTCAATGGCGGAGAACAAATCCGACAGGGTCGGAGATGGTCCGGTGAGGTTCACTTCGAGGCCGTCCGGGCGCGGCAGCGCGGCAATGTCGGCGCGCACGTTCTCTGTCGATCGGTGTGCGCGGGTCGAACCGACATCGCCGGTGGTGGCGATCATCAACTGGAGGGCCTTGTGGTCGGGACTCATGCCGACGCCGTCGAGACCTGCATTGGAGAACGTGTCCAGAACATAGGCGACGTCATCTTTGTCGGCGATCAGCCGCTGAACCAGGTTGTGGTAGTAGGCAATGTCGGCTACGCCTAGGGTGCGATCGCTGGACAGCACGACGCTGCCGACCGCGGTCGAGGCGGGCACATCGAACTCCCGCGACATTTGACGCAGTGTCGCCGTCGCCGAGTTTTCCGGGGTGAACGGTGCAGAATGCTGGGCCACCGTGTGTTCCAGCTGGGGGACGCCCACGTTGAGCGCTCCCGCCACGGCAAGCCACCCGGCGAGCACCCACCAGGTATGCCGCGCACAGGCCCGGGTGATTTTGTCAAAAGCGGCGAGATTATGAGTACCGGTCATGGTTCGGTGCGTCCTGGCTTGGTGGAGTCAGTCGGCGAAAGCCGCTCTCCGAGTTGCTGTTGGTGGCGGGCGAACCCCAACTTGGTGAGCGGTTCGGCTCGTCTCGCGCGGTCACGGCCGGCGCGGATCGTTCCGTTGATCACTGACGCGGTGACACCGGGTTCGAGGCATCCGGCCGCGGTGACGCATTGATACAACGGCATGGCAGGTTTCCTTCGGTCTGGCGGCCAGCTGGTCGGGTGATACGAGGACAGTGGCGACACAACGAGGTGCCGCAGGTCTTGGTGGTCAGTAGCTCGCTCGACGTGCCGGACGCTGGATCGGTAGTGGGGTCACGACGACGGGACCGCAGCGCTGTGTTCACGCTCGAACGCGGCGGCCTTCTTCAGGCCCTCGAAATGGACGACGTGGCCCGCAGCGGCCCAACTGCCTTCGGGCACTTCACGGATCAAGGTCCACACGTGCAGCGCCTGCGGAGTCTGCGGATCCAGACCGGCCGCCGACATCACCGCCGCATGAACACCGGCGGCCAGGCCGTCCTTCCGCCGCTGCGAGAGCGCCCCTTCCGGAACGGTCACCTCGACGCGGAAACGCGGTTCGCCGCCCGGTCGCCCGCCAACCGCCAGCCGGCTCGGGGCCACCTCGTGCAGGTACACCCAGGTGATCTCCCGGAAAAACTCGGTGTCGGGCGCCTGCTCCCAGCGCAACAAGATCGTCGCCAGCTCGTCGAGCAATCCCACAAGCGCCTGTTCCGGGATCGAGCCCTCGACCACCGTCAGATCAATCATCGGCATGACAACACTCCGCCCCCTCTGCGACTCGGACCGTCCGGTCGATTTGCTATGCTATGCAACATAGCACAATGGTCTCACCAGCCAGGTCGCCGAAAGGGAAGAACACATGGGAGTTCGCACCACCACACGACAAAAAATGCTGGCCAGCGCCGTCGATCTACTCCGGGAACGCGGTGCAGCGGCAGTCACCGTCGATGCTGTGCTGGCTCGGAGCAAATCGCCCCGCGGGTCGGTGTACCACCATTTCCCAGGTGGCCGCACAGAGATCATGACCGAATCGTTGACCCTGGCCGGCAACGCCATCAGCAGTCTCATCGAGCACGCCGTGACACACGACGGAACGCGCGCAGCCCTACGCCACTTTGGTGAGTTCTGGTCGGCAATCCTTCACGACTCCGACTTCAACGCAGGCTGCCCCGTAGTGTCCGTGGTCGTCGGTGGCTCGCCCGAAGATCAGCACCTGCAATCGACTGCAGCAGACATCTTCGAACGCTGGCACGACGCACTGGTTCGGGCCATCACCTCCGAGGGCGTTGACCCGACGAGAGCCCCACAGCTGGCAACCATGGCCATCGCCGCAATCGAAGGCGCGGTCATGCTGTGCAGAACTCAACGATCCACCAGCCCGCTCGATGATGTTCTGGCCGAACTCGACATCCTTCTCACCTCTGTCACTCCGGACACCCGGGGTGACTCGCCGAGATGAGCGTCGCCCGGGCGTTGACCCGCCGGATCAAACACTCAAATCGATGCGGTGCGCCCCCTCGACGCTGTCGTAGCGCTCCGGCGTGCAGGTCAACACGATCACCTGCCCGTGCGCGCCCACCGCGTCGAACACCTCCCCCATGCTCGCCAACCGGCCCGAGTCGGTGAACCCCAGCGCGTCGTCGATCAACACCGGCACGGTGTCCTCCTTGGCGACCAACCCGGCCCCGGCCAATCGCACCAGGATGCCCAACTGCTCCTTGGCGCCGCCAGACAGCGACTCATAGGGCACCGTGCGCCCGTCGAGGGTCCTGTTGGCGATGCACAGTTGACTGTCGACCTCGACTTCGAAGCCGGGCCCGAACACTGGCCGACCCAGCCGCTCGATTTCGGCGCGGAACGGCTCGACGTAGCGCAACCGGGTGGCATCGCGGTGCCGGCCCATCACCTCCCGCAGCAGCCGCACGGCGCGGGCCCGCCGCCCCACACGGGCATGTTCGGCTGCCGCGTGCTCGCGGTCAACCGCGGCGGTGTCGAACTTGCTGTGGCGACCCTCGGTGCCCAACACCGCCAACTGCACGGTGACCCCGTTCAGCGCGCGGTCGGCCTCCTCGTATCGCGTGCGCAGTGTGTCGCTCGCGGCGGTGGCCTCGGCCAACTCCACGGCCACCGCATCTGGTCCGACAGCGGTCAGGTTTTCAGCCAGCTCGGTCACCCGTTGCTCAACGACTTGGGCTGCCTGCTCGTCGACTACCGCGCTGGCAGCCAGTGCCTCGTCGGTGAGCACTAACCGCTGGCTGGCCAGCCGGTCGGTATCCGCGGTCAACTCAGCACGCTGCCCGGTGACCTTATTGGCCGCAATCGTTGCCCAGGTAGATGTTTCGGTGAGGTGTCCGGCCGCGACGACTGCGGCCCGGTGGTGCGTGTCGCGGGCCTCGAGCGCCTGTGAGTGGGCCGCCTCGGCCGCCTCCAACCCGGCCCGAGCGCTGGCACTATCGATCGCGGCGCCGAGTTCCTCCTGCCCGACAAGCAACGGCGCCAACCGACTACGCAGCTGGTCCACAGCCTCACCGCCGCACAACCCGGACAGCGTGGCGACGAGCTGGTCGCGGTTAGTCTGCAGTTCTCGCCGGCGCCTTTCGACGGCTCGGGCCGCGGCCAGATCGGCCACCCCGGCAGCCGCCAGAGCTGCGGTCAAACCCTGTTGTGCTGCAGCGTGAGTGGTCTGAGCATCACGCGCGGTAGTGCCGGGGTTGGCGCGGATGGTCAGCACGCCCGCAACTTCGACCTCGGTGGCCGTCGTCGACCAACTCTCCCCCGCCAACAGCGATACCCGCTCATCACCATCGAAGAGTTCAATGTCGGTGGCGGCGGTGAATTCCAGTGTCGTCGAGATTGCGGTCAGTGCGGCCTCGGACCGGTCGACGCCAGCCGCGGCTTGTTCGATCCGGTGCAGCACCGGTTCGGTCATGGTGATGCCGGACAGTTCGGCGCTGACCCGGTCCAGGTCGCCCTGAGCGGTGTCGATAGAGCCCAGCCGGGTCGTCAACCGTTGGGCCTCTTCCCGATCGGCTAACCGGCCAACGATCTGTCGCGCAGCATCGACGCGCTCGGCAGCGGTCGTGAGGACCTGGATGGCCTGCTCGACGGCGGTCTCGGCAGCGACTGCGAGCTCACCCGCCGCCGCTTGCGCCTCGACGGCCTGCGCCACCTCGGCTTCCAGCGCGGCCAGGACCGCCGTGCGGGCGTCGACCTCCTCACCCAGCCGGGCCCGCTCGGTGTGCGCGGCAGTCGACGCGCAACTGGTGGCGACCGCTGCGGTGGCCTGAAATTCGGCCCGTCGTAGCTGCTCGTTGAGCTCGGCGACCTTGTCAGCGGCAGCCCGCGCGGCGGTGCAACGGGCGCTGATCGTGTCGCGCTGGCGGTGCAACCCGGCCAGTTCCTCGGTGAGTGCGGCATGTCGGATAACCCGCACGTCCACCTCGGCGACCTCGGCGGCACACCGCGTCACCTCGGTCTCGGCGTCAGTCAGCCGCTTCGTCGCCGCGGCCCATCCCCCGGTCGCGCGCCCGGTCGGGGTGAAATAGTCGGCGAATTCAGCGTCGATCCGCTCGATGAGTTGCGGCTCGGTCCCGGTCAGCGTCGCGGTGTCACCCGCGGCGGCATCCAGCGCGCGAGACAACGCGTCACAACCGGACAGATCCACCGCGTCGGTCGATGCCGCCTGCAACACCCGCAGTGCACGCCACAGGCCGGTGTCCACCGTCTCGGCCAGCATGGCGGCAACCCGCTCGTGGGCCGGATCACCGGTGAGTTGCTCGCGGTGCGGCGCCAGCACCGACAACTCGGTCTGCGGCTTCTTGTGGAACCGCTTGTGGTAAACGAAACGGTAAGGGCCGGTGCTGATTTCGGCGGTCACCTCGGCGCCGACGTCGGCATGGGTAGGCTGGACCTGCTTGACGTCTTTCCTGGCGGATCGATCCCTGGACTCCAGCAGTAAATCCAGTGCCTCGAGCATCGACGACTTGCCTATCTCGTTGGGGCCAGATACCACCACCACCCCGCGGTCGGGAAAATCGATCTCACGGTGTGCGATGCCGCGATAGTTGGTCAGGACCAGTCGGTGCAGCTTCATGCCACACCCCGATCACGGTTGACCATCCGCAGCAACAGGCCCAGCGCGGCCTGCGCATCATCGGCCGCCTCGGCGTCCTCACCGCGGGCCGTCCTCACCAACTCCTCGACGGCATCGGCGGCGAACCCCCCGATGCCCAGGCCGGTGAATTCGCCGTCGGCCGGGATGACCGCCACGTCGGTATGGCTGTGCCATAGATCCAGCCCCGCGCAGACCCGCCGATATTTATCCAGACAGGTATCCAGGGCCTCCCGATCGGTGACACTCAGCGACCCGGTGAGCGCCAGTCGCACCACGGTGCGGTCTTTGTCGGTCAGCTGGTCCAGATCCCGGCCCAGGTCGGCGACATCGCCGCTGGTGTCCACCTGGCGGTACAGGGTGATGAACCGCCAGCGACCGACGCGGCGGGCGTCGACCGTCACGGTGCGGTCGGTGTCGTCGATGTCGACGACCAGCACATGACCCGGGTCGGGTTCGACGTCGTCGAAGTTGGTGACCTCCGGCGCACCCGAGTACCACACCCGGCCGCTGGAACCCACCTGCGTCACCGAGTGCTTGTCGCCCAGCGCGACGTAGTCGATGGCGCCACGGGCCAGCGCATCGTCGACCGCGGCCAGCCGGATCAGCGCCGGGTTGGCCTTATCGGGGTCCAGCACGTCGACACCGCCGTGGGCGACCAGTATCCGGGTGACATCCGGCGCAGCCGTCAACCCGTCGAGCACCTGGGCCGTCAGGTCCGCGGTCGGCCTCTTGGCGGGCCACGGTGCGGCAACAATCTCTACACCAGCGCGCACCTCATGGACCCCCGGGGCGTCGAGCACCACGACATTACCCGGGCACTCAGCTTCGAACGGCTTGCTGGTGTAGACGGACGACGCATCGAGCGGATCATGGTTGCCGGGCAGCAGAAAGACCGGAATTCCGATGCCGCGCATGGCTTCCAGGGACTGGCTGATCACCGCCTCGTCGAGTTGGTTGTGCTCGAACACGTCGCCGGCCACCACCACGAACTCCGCGCCTGTCTCGGCAGCCAACGCACCAAGCCCGGCCACCGCGTCGCGGCGCGCCGCCGAATACCGCGGCTGGGCGTCACTGGAAAGAAAGTGCCGCGTCATGCCCAGCTGCCAGTCGGCGGTGTGCACGAATCGCATAGCCGTCCCTTCCGTCTCTTCGCGCCCAACTCCGGCCGGGCAAAAGTGAGTGTAGGACCGGGCACCGACAAGTCCGTCGACCTCGCCCGGCGCTGCACTGCCTTACCGTGGAACAGGTGAGCGACCAACCCCGCACCCTGCTGCTGCTGCGCCATGCGAAATCGGACTACCCGGCCGGTGTGGCCGACCACGACCGCCCGCTGGCGAAACGAGGCGAGCGGGAAGCAGGGCTGGCCGGCGACTGGCTACGGGCCAACACCGACCGAATCGACGCGGTGCTGTGCTCAACCGCGACCCGCGCCCAGTCCACCCTGGCGCGCACCGGCATCGACGCACCCGTGCGTTACGCCGACCGCCTCTACGATGCCACTCCGGGCGCGGTGCTCGACGAGATCAACGCCGTCACCGACGACATCGTCACGCTGCTACTGGTCGGCCACGAGCCGACGATGGCGCAAGTAGCACTCGGACTGGCCGGCGTCCGCGGTACCGATCCGCGGACCGAAGCGCGTATCGCCACGAAATTCCCGACGTCGGCGATCGCGGTTCTGCAATTCACCGGCAGTTGGGCCCGCCTGGGACTCGGGTCAGTAGCGCTGGTCGACTTCCACGTACCCCGCTAGGAGTTGGTGGCTAGGGTCAGCTCCATCAGCTTGAGTGCCTGCGCGCACGCGTCGATCCCCGGCGCCTGCGGGTTGACCCACCAGCCGACCACCCCGGCGGCGTCGCTGGCCACCCCGCACGAACCGTTGGGGTCGCTAGGCCGCATCACGATAGATGCCACGCCGGCGATGTTGCGGCTTTCGATCTGATACTTCAGGAACTCGGCGACCTTGCGTTCGTTATTCAGGCTGCCCTGCTCGAACCAGAACCGGGTGATGTCGATCAGCCCGGCCGGGTTGGCGGCCTGCCAGCGGCAGATGGCCCCCACGAACGTGCTCTGGATGTCCTGCGGGTCGGCACCCACCGTCTTAGCCAGGATGTCGGTGGTCAGCACCTCACATTCCTTGAGCAGGTTGGGATACTGCCGTTCGGAGTTGTTATTGCGCGGGGTGTCACCGGCACCGGCCTTGACGGCGTTGCCGCTGACCTCCCGCGAGCAACCGGTCAGCGTGATCAGCACCGTCAGCAGCCCAGCCGCACCGGCCAGTACCTTGACGCGCATCGGGCGGCTCATTTCGCGTTCGCAATCGACTGGCGGGTCAGTTCCTTGGCTACATCACACGGATCCGGGAACGGCTTCTGGGCGAAGCTCACCGACCATTCGATGAAGTCGTCCTTGAACTGGATCCCGACCTCGCACAGGTTGTCGCCCATCGTCGGGGCGGTACCGATCGCGATGAAACCGCTGTGGCCGTCGATGTTGATGTCCTCCACGGAAGTCCGCGACACCTCCTCGGTCTTGCGCTCCCGACCGATCGGGCTGCCGCGGTACCAGGAGAAAGAAAAGTGCGGACCGATGATGCCGCCGCGGGCCAGCCACTGGCAGCCCACCGAGTTCTGCGCGGTGTTGAGCAGACCGGCCACCCGGGTCAGGTCGGCGACGGTCTCATCGCTGATGCCGCCGCACTGCGCAAAGGACGGCCCGTGGCTGCCGTCGGCCGATGCCGACGACGACGAGTCGGTGGGCTGAGCTTCGGTCGAGCCGGAATCGGAGCATCCGGCGACCATTGGGATCACGGTCGCGGCCGCCAAGGCCAGCACCGTCACGTTGAGCCGCATCGCTATCGGCACCTTCTGCTGGTCACAGCATGCACTGTAGCGGCACCGGCAGCGGTCAACCACGACACACCGGGTGACCAGTGGTGTTGTGTCGCCACACCGGAGAACGCAGGACGGGCCTCCCGGCGCTGGCCGAAACCCCAGGGGCACCGGGGTGTGCGACAGTTACGAAATGCTCCTGGCGCTGCTGCGCTGTTACATCAGACCGTATCGGTGGCTGGTCGCGGCGGTGATGGCACTGCAGCTGATCAGCACGTTGGCGTCGCTGTATCTGCCGACCATCAACGCCACAATCATCGACGACGGGGTGGTCCGCGGGGATACCGCTGTCATCGTGCGCCTGGGCACGGTGATGCTGGCGATCACCGTGCTGCAGGTGCTGTGCGCCATCGCGGCGGTGTACTGCGGGGCGCGCACCGGAACCGGTTTCGGCCGCGACCTGCGGTCGGCGATGTTCTCCGCGGTGACCGGTTTCTCCGAGCGCGAAACCACCGGGTTCGGCGCGGCGTCACTGCTGACCCGCACCACCAATGATGTTCGCCAGATCCAGACCCTGGTGCAGGTGAGCGCAACCGTGCTGGTGGCCGCCCCGATCATGAGCATCGGCGGGGTGCTGATGGCCATCCACCAGGACGCCGGCCTGTCGTGGCTGCTGTTGATCAGCGTGCCGGTGCTGGCGGTAGCCAACTACGCGATCGTGGCCCGGATGTTGCCGTACTTCCGTCGCATGCAGCTATTGATCGACAACATCAACCGGGTGCTGCGCGACCAGCTCACCGGCATCCGGGTCATCCGCGCGTTCGCCGTCGAACCGGTGGAGCGGGACCGCTTCGCCACGGCCAATCGGGCGCTTTCGGACACCTCGCTGACCGTCGGCAACTTGCAGGCGTTGATGCTGCCCGTGACCACGCTGACCATCAACTGCTCCAGTGTGGCGCTGATCTGGTTCGGCGGGCTGCGCATCGACAGCGGACAGATGCAGGTCGGTTCACTGCTGGCGTTTCTGTCCTATTTCATGCAGATTCTGATAGCCGTGCTGATGGCGACGATGATGCTGGCGATCCTGCCGCGAGCCGCGGTGTGCGCCGAACGGATCACCGACGTGTTGTCCACCGAGCCGACGATCGTCGCCCCCGCCCACCCGGTGTCATCGCCGGATCCTATGGTCGGCACAGTGCAGTTGGCCGGGGTGGGCTTCCGCTATCCCGGCGCCGACCGCGGGGTACTGCACGATGTGTCGCTGACCGCGGTGCCCGGCACCACCACCGCGGTGGTCGGCAGCACCGGGTCGGGCAAATCGACGCTGGTGTCGCTGATCAGCCGGCTGCGAGACGCGACCGAAGGTGCGGTGCTCGTCGACGGCATCGACGTGCGCGACTACGACCCCGAAGAACTGTGGGCGGAGATCGGGCTGGTGCCGCAGCGCGGTTACCTGTTCTCCGGCACCGTCGCCGACAACTTGCGTTACGGCGCACCCCGGGGGGCGTCGGTCACCGACGAACAGATGTGGCAGGCGCTGCGGGTGGCCGCCGCCGACGACTTCGTGGCGGCCCACGACGACGGACTGGCGATGCGGGTGGCCCAGGGCGGAATCAACCTGTCGGGCGGGCAACGGCAGCGCCTGGCGATCGCCCGGGCGGTCATTCGCCGGCCGGCGATCTACCTGTTCGATGACGCGTTCTCGGCGCTGGACGGCCAGACCGATGCGCGGGTGCGTGCCGCGCTGCGCGATCTCGCCGCCGATGCGACGGTGATCATCGTGGCGCAGCGGATCTCGACGGTAGCGAGCGCCGATCAGGTGGTCGTCGTCGACGGCGGACGGGTGGTGGGCATCGGCACGCACGAAACGCTGCTGGCCGAGTGCCCCATCTACGCGGAGTTCGCCGACTCCCAATCGGTGACCGCCGGGGCGAGCGGACCACCATGACCGCACCGACACCCGGGGCGGTGCAGCATCCCGCGACTCGGTCCCAGACTTTCTGGCCGACTGCCGTCCGGCTGACCCGGCGACTGACCCCGCAGCGTTCGCTGGTCGTGACGATCATGACGCTGTCGCTGGGCGGCATCGGGATCGGGGTGGCCGGTCCGCGAATCCTCGGGCACGCCACCGACCTGTTGTTCAACGGGGTTATCGGCCGGGGGCTGCCGGCCGGGATGACCAAGGAGCAGGCCGTCGCCGCTGCCCGCGCCCACGGCCGGGGCACCTACGCCGACATGCTCTCCAGAATGGACGTGGTGCCGGGCCGGGGAATCGACTTCGCCGCGGTGGGCCGCACCCTGCTGCTGGCACTGGGACTGTATTTGGTCGCCGCGCTCATGATCTGGGTGCAGGCCCGACTGCTCAACCTGACCGTTCAGCGAACGATGATGGCGCTGCGCCGCGACGTCGAGGACAAGGTGCACCGACTGCCGCTGAGCTACTTCGACCGCCGGCAGCGCGGCGAACTGCTCAGCCGGGTCACCAACGACGTCGACAACACCCAGACGTCGATCTCGATGACGATCAGTCAGCTGCTGAGTTCGGTACTGACGGTGCTGGCTGTGTTGACGATGATGTTGTCGATCTCGCCGCTGCTGACCGCGATCACGATGCTGGGGGTGCCGCTGTCGTTGCTGGCGGTTCGGGCCATCACCTTGCGTTCGCAGCGACTCTTCGCCGCTCAGTGTGCCAGCACCGGGCGGCTCAACGCCCACATCGAGGAGACCTACAGCGGGTTCACGCTAGTCCGCACCTTCGGCCACCGGGACTGGGCACAACAGCGCTTCGCGGAGTGCAACGACGAGGTGTACCGGGCCAGTTTCGGCGCGCAATTCTTCTCCGGCCTGGTCTCACCGGCGACGGGGCTGATCGGCAACCTGGGCTACGTCGCGGTCGCGGTGGTCGGCGGGTTGCAGGTGGCGACCGGGCAGATCACCCTGGGCAGCATCCAGGCGTTCATCTCCTACGTCCGCCAGTTCAACCAGCCGCTGACCCATCTTGCCGGCATGTACAACATCCTGCAGTCCGGCGCGGCCAGCGCCGAGCGGGTGTTCGAGTTCCTCGACGAGCCCGAGGAAACCCCCGATGCGAGCGGAGTCGCGCTGTGTCTTAATGGCTCCGGCCCACCCGGCCGGGTGGAGTTCCGGCGGGTGAACTTCGGCTATCTGCCCGGGGTGCCGGTGATCGAGGACCTGTCGCTGAGCGTTGATCCGGGCAGCACGGTGGCAATCGTCGGGCCGACCGGCGCGGGCAAGACCACGCTGGTCAACCTGCTGATGCGGTTCTACGACGTCGACTCCGGGCAGATTCTGATCGACGATGTCGACATCACCACCGTGGCGCGTCGCGCACTGCGCACCCGGATCGGAATGGTGCTGCAGGACACCTGGCTGTTCAGCGGCACGATCGCCGACAACATCGGTTACGGCCGACCCGGAGCCAGCCAGGACGAGATCGAGCAGGCCGCCCGGGCCGCCTATGTCGACCGGTTCGTACGCGCCCTGCCGGACGGCTACCAGACCCGGGTCAGCGACGACGGAGCTGGCATCAGCGCCGGGGAGAAGCAGCTGATCACCATCGCCAGGGCATTCCTGGCCCGCCCGCAACTGCTCGTCCTCGACGAGGCGACCAGCTCGGTGGACACCCGCACCGAGCTGTTGATCCAGCGGGCGATGCGCGAGTTGCGCCGGGATCGAACGAGTTTCATCATCGCCCACCGCCTCTCCACAATCCGCGACGCAGACCTGATCCTGGTGATGCAGGCCGGCCGGATCGTCGAGCGGGGCAGCCACACCGAGTTGCTGGCGCGGCGCGGCGCTTACTGGGCAATGGCCCGGGCGGCCGATCAGTCCCCCGAAAATCCCTGAAGAATCCATTGATCGCGCACGTCGCGCGGCGTAGATTCAACTGCGAAGCAGGCCCGGAAGTGACCGATCCGAAGAGCTGGTCGACGGGGTGAAATCCAGCCGCGCAGGGTGTGTGAGACGTCCTCGACGTGTCCACCGGGCCTGCCCTAATCTTGCGCGACTCTGCTTGCCCCCTCCCCCGCAGTACACCCGCACGCGGTCTTCGCGGCGCACGCCAACGCCTTCAGGCGGATCCACCACTCCCGTCGTGCCGCGCGCGAAACAGGCTCACCTCGTCCTTGATCCCCTTGAGGTGCCGCGCCCCGGCGAACGACCAGCGGAAGCCGTCGGCTTCGCTCAGCGCCCGGTGCACCGACTCGGTGACCAGCACCGTGCCCGGCCGCGCCACTCCGGTGACCCGGCTGGCGGTGTTGACCGGGCTGCCGAACCAGTCGCCGGCCCGGCTCACCGCGGGCCCGGATGCGACCCCGGCCCGCAATCGGGGGAAGTTCGCGTCTGAATCGGTGGCCGCGACCAACTTCAGCACCGCATCGAGCAGCGGCGCCGGGTCGGTGCAGACGAACATCACCGCGTCGCCGATGGTCTTGATGAACCGCACCGGCGGTACGGCCACGTCGCGGGCCCGCTCCGCCAGTCGGTTGGCCAGCTGCTCCAGTTCCCGGGGCGACACCTCTTCACCCAGTGCGGTGAAGCCGACCAGGTCGGCGAACGCTACCGCCACCTGCCGAGCACCGGGTAACGCGCTGCCCGCGGCGAGCTCAGTGGCGGTGACGACTTCGGTTTCCAGCTGGTGACGCAGGTGCATGAACAGCATGTCCTTGATCCACGGACCCAGCAGTGGCACGGTCCGACTGACCAGGTTCTGGGATCGTTGCGCGATTTCCATCTCGGTGCCGCCGGTTTTCAGCACGGCCGCCAGCGAGGCGTAGCGCATCACCTCCGCGGCATGCGAAAGCCCTTCGGCCAGAACCCGGGTGACCTGCACGATGTCGTCCGGATTTAAACCGGCGTCGAGGAACCGCCGCAAGTGCCCGGCGATTTCACCGTCGGTCCGCAGGTGTACGGGGGCATCGGGATTGTCGAGCCGGACCAGGCCGTTGGCACGTTGCACGCGCTGCAGCAGCTCCAAGTCGATACCGTGTTTGTCGGCGATCTCCCGCGCCGACATGTAGTCGTGGTCGTCGTCGATCACTCGAGCGGCGGCCAGCGCCACCGGCTCGGCCGTAGCGCGAATCTGGTCAACGGTGAAACCCTGCTGCAGCAGCCAGCCGATCAGCTCGGCGCGCTGGTCGCGCAGGGTGCCGTCAAGGCCGTCGAGCAGGTCTTCGATGTCGGGATCGGCCATTTCGTCAACCTACAACGCCCACCCAGCCGGCGGTCACGCGATCACGACACCGACGGCCGCCGGTGCGCCCAGGGCCTGGCCCGCTCGATCTGCGCGGCCAGCGCCAGCAGCGTCGCTTCGTCGTAGGGCCGACCGACGAGCTGAATCGCCACCGGTAAACCTTCGCGGTCGGAACCCCACGGAACCACCGCGGCGGGCTGGCCGGTCAGGTTGAACATCGCGTTGAACGGCACCCGTGCGGCAGCCATGGCGAACGTCGAAACCGCTCCGCGCCGTTGGTAAGCGCCGATCCGCGACGGCCCGCTCGCCGTTGCGGGCGTGACCACCACGTCGACATCGCCGAAGATCGACCCGACACGTGCGGTAAGTGTTCCTTCTTCCGCCCGGATCGCCGCGATCCGCCGGTCGGAGAACAGGCGTCCGATGCGGGCCGCGTTGCGGGTGCGCGCCTCCAGGCGCTCCGGGTGCGGCAATTTCCGCACGTCGTCGTAGATCCCGCGGTAGTAGCGAGGCAGCAGGTGGCCCTGGATCGCGGTAGCGGGATAGTCCGGGTCGCGGACCACAACCTGGTGGCCCAGTTGCCGCAGCAGTGCACCCGCCTCGTCGACTGCTGCGCGCTGAGCCCTACCGAACCTCGTTATCAAAGGTGGTGGAACCTTGGTGCTCAACGCGATCCGCAACGTCCCCGGATCCCGCGCGGCCGCAGCGGCGAAGCCGCCGTCGGGACCGGGCACTGTGGTCGTCGCGTCGAGGAAAAGCGCCGCGTCTTCGACCGAACGCGCCAGCGGGCCGTTGACACTCAGTCCGCACCACGCGTCGTCGTGCGGCGCCAACGAGACCCGATCACGCTGCGGCTTCAGACCGAACAATCCGCACCAACTGGACGGGATACGGATCGAGCCGGCCCCGTCGGAACCCAACGCCATCGCCGCCAGCCCGGCAGCCACCGCCGCACCGCTGCCGCCACTGCTGCCGCCGGGGGTTCGCGACACATCCCAGGGGTTGCGGGTCGCACCGAATGTCAGCGACTCGGTGAACGGGAACATCATCATTTCCGGCACCGCGGTTTTACCGATGATGACCGCGCCCGCAGCCCGCAGCCGACGAACCACCTCGGCGTCCTGAGACACCGCCGGCCCGTGCGCGCTGGTGCCGTAGGTCGTGGTCTGCCCGGCAACGTCGACGTCGTCTTTGACCGCGACCGGCACACCGAGCAGCGGCAGACGTTCGCCGGCGTCGAGGCGTTGCTGGGCGGCAGCGGCCTCCACGCGGGCGGTGTCGCAGAGCAGCACCCGGTAGGAATGCAGCCGCGGATCCAGCCGGGTGATGCGCTCCAGGTAGGTCTCCAGCAGTGCCGGTGCGGTGATCGTCCCAGCGGCCAGCATCCTCGCCTGCTCGGCCGCACCGACGAAGGCCAGATCGCGGGGTTCCATCGCCGCAGTTTATCGATTAAGCGGGCAGACTGCTGATATGAGCGACACTTTCGGCCGGCTGACCGAGGATCGGCTTCGTGCGCGCAAGACCATCAAGTGGAACTTCTTCGACCCCGAGGTGTTGCCGCTGTGGATCGCCGAGATGGACTTCCCCACCGCGCCACCGGTGCTCGAGGCGCTGCAAACATGCTTAGCCAACGAGGAGTTCGGCTACCCACCGCCCGGTGAGAACGTCCTGCCGACGGCGACCGCCGACTGGTGCCGGCGGCGTTACGGCTGGCCTGTTCAGTCAGATCGGGTACGGGTTGTGCCGGACGTGCTCAAGGGGATGGAAGTCGTCATCAACTTCCTCACCAGACCCCAGAGTCCGGTCGTGCTGCCGGTGCCGGCGTACATGCCGTTTTTCGACCTACTGACCGTCACCGGCCGTCAGCGGATGGAAATCCCGATGGTGCAGCAGGATTCGGGACGCTACGCGCTGGATACCGACGCCCTCGATGCGGCGTTCACCGCCGGGGCGGGCTCGCTGATCCTGTGCAATCCGAGCAATCCGCTGGGCACCGCGTTCACCTCCGACGAGCTCCGCGTGATCGTCGACATCGCGGCCCGCCACGGCGCGCGGATTATCGCCGACGAGATCCACGCGCCGCTGGTCTACCAGCGACCGCACGTCGCGGCGGCATCGGTGTCCGACACCGCCGCCGACACCGTGATCACGTTGATGTCGGCGTCCAAGGGATGGAACCTGCCCGGTCTGATGTGCGCCCAGGTGATCCTGTCCAACGACCGCGACGCCGACGCCTGGGACCGAATCAACATGCTGCACACGATGGGTGCGTCCACCGTCGGCATCCGCGCCAACATCGCCGCCTACACCCACGGCGGCCCCTGGCTGGACGAGGCGCTGGGCTATCTGCAGGCCAACCGCGACCACTTGACGCGGGCGCTACCCGAGATGGTGCCGGGGGTCAAGGTCAACGCTCCAGAGGCCACTTACCTGTCCTGGGTGGACTTCCGCGCGTTGAACCTGCCGGTCGAACCGGCCGATTACCTGCTCGCCAACGCCAAGGTCGCTCTCAACCCGGGCATCCCGTTCGGGGCCACGGTGGGCTCGGGTTTCGTTCGGCTGAATTTCGCCACCACCCGGGCGATCCTGGACCAGGCGATCGAGGCGATGGCCGCTGCACTGCGCTGAACGGCTACCGTGGCGCCATGTCTTGCGTGTTCTGCGCCATCGTCGCCGGCGACGCGCCCGCGGTCCGCATCTACGAAGACGACGGATACCTGGCGTTTCTCGATATTCGGCCATTCACCCGGGGACACGCGCTGGTGGTGCCGAAGGAGCACACTGTCGACCTGACCGACACCCCGGCGCGGACGCTGGCCGGCATGGTGACGATCGGTCAGCGAGTGGGGTTGGCGGCCCGCGCATCCGGGCTGCACGCCGACGGCAACAACATCGTGATCAACGACGGTCGGGCGGCTTTTCAGAG
>JBDTKT010000122.1:0-24092 GCA_039935195.1 Mycobacterium sp. | reverse complement strand
AAGTCCTGTTAAGCGCACCGACGGTCAGGCGCTGATCACCAACGACAGCCCGTGGCGGTCCCGGGCTGCCCGGCGTCGTTTGCTGCAGGCCAGCAGCCGGGCTACCGCAGCTTGCGCGCCGCGGGCGAGTTCGTCGGCGCTGGACCCGGCACTGAAGTCCGCCAGAATCCCGAAGAACAACTCGTCGCCGTAGCGCAGAACCGCCGCGCCGGTGCGCAACTGCATCGCGATCGGTGGGATCGGCAGCACCGCGGTGACGTTGCATCCCATGACCTGCAGCGGCTGACTGGGCCCGGGCACGTTGGCCACCAGCGCCATCACACTGCGCTGGGGCAACCGGGCCAGCAGGTTCGACGCCCACGAGGTGATCGGGAACGGCAGCATGCGTGCCGCCGCTGCCACCACGTCACCCATGTCGCGCTGGGCGGCGCCGGTTCGTGTTTCGGCCAGCCGGGCGTGCACCTTGCGTAGCCGCAGCACCGGGTTGTCCTCGTCGACCGGCAGGTAGGGCAGCAGCGCCGCGTCACGCTCCGGCACCAAGGTGCGCAGTGAATCCGGCTGCGGCTGATCACCGCGGTGCAGGAGCATGTTGCGGTAGCTCTCGGTGAGTGCGGCCAACGCAACATCGTCGATGCTGACATCGAATGTCCGGCAAATCTGCCTGACGTCGCCGAGAGCGACGCGTGCCGCGCTATAACGCCGTCGAGTTGTTGTCGGGCCGACCAGTGCCGACACCGGGCGCAGCAGGCTGGCCGCGACCTCGTAGGAGCCCCGCAGGGCCTGCCCGGCCACGGCCATCGTGCCGGCCGCGATCTCGACCGGGCTGCGCAGCAGCCCGCCCCAGTCGAGGCGACCCGATGCCGCCCGGGTGACCGGCTCACCGGCGGGGTTCCCGTGTGCCTGGTGCTGGTGGACATTGCCCCCGGTCCCCTCGACCAGGCCGTTGTCGGACAGCCCGGTGAGGATGTGCACCGTTGCGACTCCGTCGGCAATGCAGGGGTGGACCTTCATCAGCATTGCCCACCGGTTGTCACTCAGTCCTTCGATGACCCAGATCTCCCACAGCGGGCGGTTGCGGTCCAGCCGCCAGGACATCACGTCAGCCACCAGCCGGAACAGATCGTCATCCGTGCCGGGGGCAGGCACCGCAACACGGCGGAGGTGGTGCGCCAGATCGAAATTGCCGTCATCGATCCACTCGGGCGCGCGCAGGTCGAAGATCTGCCGCCGTAGCCGCTGCGCGAACCGGGGGCAGGCCGCAATCCGCTCCCCGAGCGTCGATGTCAGCGATTCAAAGTCGGGTAGTGGGCCGTCGAGTATCGCCAGGCCACCGATGCCCAGGTTAGTGTGCGGATCGGCGTCCTCGGCGTGCAGGAAACCCGCATCCAGGGTTGTCAGTTTGTTCGCCATGACGGCCTCCGGTTATCTGCAACTTGCAGTACCACTATCTCTTTTTTCGGGTGCCCGCGGCAGGGCCGGAAGTCCCGAGAATCAGAAGAGAATCGCAGCAGAGATACGGCGGTAGCAGTCTCGGCGACTTAGAGAACCAGCAGCATCCGGGTGTTGCCCAGGGTGTTGGGCTTGACGTAGCTGAGGTCGAGGAACTCGGCCACGCCGACGTCATAGGAGCGACGCATCTCCTCGAACACCTCGGCGGTGACCGGCGCGCCGTCGATCTCGGCGAACCCGTGTCGCGCGAAGAACTCGGTTTCAAACGTCAGCACGAACAACCGTTGCAACTGCAGGTCGCGAGCCGCGTGTAGCAGCCGGTCCACGATCGCGTGGCCGATACCGCGGCCGGTCAGCGTCGGGTCGACCGCGATCGTGCGCACCTCGCCCAGATCTGACCACATCGCGTGCAGGGCACCGCAACCCACCACCTGTCCGGGCTGGTCGGGGTACTCGGCCACCCAGAACTCCTGGACCGCCTCATAGAGCGTGACCAGGTTTTTTTCCAGCAGGATGCGGCCGGCGTAGGTGTCCACCAACCGCTTGATCACCGGGACGTCGGAGGTCCGTGCGCGCCGAATCAGGGGTTGCTGAGCCGATGGATCACCCGCTAGGTGCACCAATCCACAGTATCGGTTGCGGGTTTAGCGTCGATTAACGGATATTCTGTCTGCCGTGTCGGGACAGCCTCAGACAGGTAGGGCGGTGGCGCGCGTTCGCGTGGTCAATTTGGCCAACGCCCTGACCGTCCTTCGACTGGTGCTGGTCCCGATCTTTCTGCTGGCGCTGTTCACCCACGACGGCCACGACCATCGGAGCCGGATAGTGGCGTTCGTCATCTTCGCGGTCGCGATCGTTACCGACCGGCTGGATGGTGCGCTGGCCCGCAATTTCGACATGGTGACCGAGTTCGGTGCCCTGGCCGACCCGATCGCTGACAAGGCGCTGATCGGCGCGGCACTGATCGGGCTGTCGGTGCTCGGCGACCTGTGGTCGTGGGTCACGGTGCTGATTCTGGTCCGCGAGATCGGGATCACCGTGCTGCGGTTCGCGGTGCTGCATCGTGGAGTGATCCCCGCCAGCCGGGGCGGCAAACTCAAGACGCTGGTGCAGGCGGTGGCGATCGGATTGCTGGTGTTGCCGCTGACCGGACCGTGGCTGGTGACCGCCTGGGTGGTGATGGCCGTCGCGGTGGTGCTGACCGTGGTGACCGGGGTGGATTACCTGATCTCGGCGGCGGCTGACCTTCGCGCCGAGTCCGCGCGGGGCTGACTGCGGGGAACCAACCGGGGCGTCGTCGACGTTGCTCTGGGTGACTGCTGGTTTTCCACCTCGACCAGGTGAGAGAGGGAGTACACGATGACGGCATTGCTGCGGAGCGCGGTCGGCGATGTTCTGCGCCGGACCCGGACAGCGCAGAGTCGCACGTTGCGGGAGGTGTCCGATTCCGCACGGGTGAGCCTCGGATACCTCTCGGAGGTCGAGCGGGGCCGCAAGGAGGCATCCAGCGAGCTCCTGAACGCGATCTGCGCGGCGCTGCGGATTCCGTTGTCGTCGGTGCTGTTCGACGCCGGCCGGCAGCTGGCCGGAACCGAGCGGGCGATGGCCCGGGGACTCGGAGGTACGGCGGCCGTCCGCATCGACGCCGGCACCAAGGTCGTCATCCCGCCGATGGTGGCCATGGCATCGATGTGAAGGTGCGCTGAACTCTCACCGGTTGCTCGCCGGTCCGGCTAAATTGAGCAGCGCTACCCGGCAGACCCACCAGAACATCGACGAACAGACGGAGCTGACTCATGGCCAACCCGTTCACCAAAGCGTGGAAGTACCTGATGGCGTTGTTCAACGCGAAGATCGACGAGCATGCCGATCCCAAGGTGCAGATCCAGCAAGCCATCGAAGAGGCGCAGCGCCAACACCAGGCCTTGACCCAGCAGGCCGCTCAGGTGATCGGGAACCAGCGGCAGCTGGAGATGCGGCTCAACCGGCAACTGGCGGACATCGAGAAGCTGCAGGTCAATGTGCGCCAGGCGGTGACACTGGCCGATCAGGCGGCCGGCGCCGGCGACACCGCCAAAGCCACCGAATACAACAATGCGGCCGAAGCTTTCGCGGCTCAACTGGTCACCGCCGAACAGAGCGTCGAAGACCTCAAGGCGTTGCACGACCAGGCGTTGTCGGCGGCCGTGCAGGCCAAGAAGGCGGTTGAGCAGAACGCGATGATGCTGCAGACGAGGATCGCCGAGCGCACCAAACTGCTCAGCCAACTCGAGCAGGCCAAAATGCAGGAGCAGGTGAGCGCCTCGCTGCGGTCGATGAGCGAGATCGCAGCCCCCGGCACCACCCCCAGCCTCGACGCGGTCCGCGAAAAGATCGAACGTCGCTACGCCAATGCGCTCGGGGCCAGCGAGTTGGCGCAGAGCTCCGTACAGGGTCGCATGATCGAGGTGGAACAGGCCGGTGTGCAAATGGCCGGTCACTCGCGGCTCGAGCAGATTCGTGCGTCGATGCGCGGCGAGGCGTTGCCGGCCGGCGGGCACTCCGGCAACACGGTGACCTCCCGGCCGGCTGCCGGCGCCAAGAGCGGTGACGCCGTACCCGAAAAACCGTTCGGCCAGCAGTAACCGACAGAGGTGGCGGGAATGACGGTCAGATCGGCGCAGACCGGTTCGTGGCGTGCTGTGCTGCAGCGCGGCTTCGATCACGGTTACCGGCTCTCCGATGCGCTGGTGCAGTGGATCGGTGCCGCGCTGGAACCGCGGGCCCGGATGTTGCGGCAACGCCGCCGGGCGTTGCGCTGGGGCCTGATCTTCGGTGCCGGATCTGCTTTCTGGTTGTTGGTGACGACGGTGCTGGCATCGTGGACGACGCCGGTGTGGGTGCTGCTGATCACCGGACTGCTCGCCGCCGGTGCGGCGGCGCCGGCGACGCTGTTGCTGCTGCGGTACCGGTGGTTGCGGTCGGTGCCGCTGCCCGCGCAGCGGCCCGGCGTTGCTCGCCGGCTGCCGCCGCCCGGCTCGGCGGCCCGGCCGGCGATGTCCGCGCTGGGCGTCGCCGAGCGGGGGATGTTCTCATTGCTGGGTGTGTTGGAGGGTGCTCGGCTGCTGCCCGCCGGTGAGATCGGTGACCTGATCGCGGCGGCCAACCGCACCGCGGCGGCCATGGCTGCGACCGCGGCCGAGGTGGTATCGATGGAACACGCGGTGCAACTCACCGCGGACTCCCGGACGTATCTGGTGCCGACGATCAACGCATTCACCGCGCAGTTGGGCGCCGGTGTCGGTCAGTACAACGAGATGGTTACCGCCGCGGCGCAATTGGTAGCATCGGCTAACGGTGGTTCAGCCGCGGCGCCGAATCTACCTATGTCGCAACGGCGTTACCGTGAGGAGCTGGTCGGTGCGACCGACCGGTTGCTGGGCTGGGCGCAGGCGTTCGACGAACTCGGCGGGCTGCCCCGGGTCTGAACGGGTCACCGCTGACGATTGGCTAGAGCGTCGGACGCAGTGATGGGAGCATCGTGGCGGCTATCGCCCGCAGCGTCGCCTTGAACATGTCCAAGAAGTCGAAGTAGTCCCGCCACAACGTGATCCGGCCGTGGTGCACCTCGAAGATTCCGCACACCCAGAACTGCAGCCGCAGCGGGCCGATGATCAGCGCGTCGGTGCGTTCGGTGAGTATTGCCGAGCCTTCGGCGGCGATTCGGTGGATCTTCACCTCGAACCGGACCTTGCCCTGCATCCGGCGGAACACCCCGATGGTGGCGCTGCGGCCGTAGATCGTCGGTAACCCGACGTTCTGGTACACCACGTCCTCGGCGAGTGCCGCGGTCGCCGTGTCGAGGTCTTCGTCGGCCAGTGCGTCGAGGAACGCCTTAACGGTGTGGATTTTGTCCGCCTGCTCGATGGAGACCTGCTGGACACTCGGATCGGTCATGGCGCCAGCCTAGGCCGGATGGCGTGTGACACGGTAGGGCGATGCGAGTCGTGGTGGTTGCCGGGCCGGATCCGGGCCACGCGTTCCCGGCGATCGCGCTGTGTCTGCGCTTGCTCACGGCCGGGGACACGCCGACCCTGCTGACGGGAGTCGAGTGGTTGGCCACCGCCCGGGCCGCCGGCGTGGCAGCCGAGGAACTGGCGGGCCTGAACCCCACCGCCGAGGACGACGATCGGGACGCCGGCGCCAAGATCCACCACCGGGCGGCGCGGATGGCGGTGGAGAATCTGGACCGACTGCGGGCGCTCGCGCCGGATCTGGTGGTCTCCGACGTCATCACCGCCTGCGGCGGCATGGCTGCGGAACTGCTGGGTATCCCGTGGGCCGAGCTCAGCCCGCATCCCCTGTACCTGCCGTCGAACGGACTGCCGCCGATCGGCAGCGGGCTGGCGCCCGGTACCGGGATGGCTGGCCGGTTGCGCGACACCGTGATGCGGGCGCTGACGGCCCGATCCCTGCGGACTGGGCTGCGGCAGCGCGCGGCGGCCCGGGCGAGCATCGGCCTGCCGGCCCGCGACCCGGGGCCGACGCGACGACTGATCGCCACCCTGCCGGCGCTGGAGGTGCCCCGGCCGGACTGGCCGCGCGAGGCCGTCGTCGTCGGGCCGCTGCACTTCGAGCCCACCGGGCAGGCGTTCGCGGTGCCGACGGGTCCCGGACCGCTGGTGGTGGTGGCACCGTCCACCGCGGCCACCGGTGCGGTCGGACTGGCCGAGGTGGCGCTGGGCTGCCTGGCACCGGGTGTCGGGCTGCCCGCTGGCGCCCGGGTGGCGGTGTCGCGCCTGGGCGGCCCGCAGCTGACGGTGCCGTCGTGGGCGGTGGCCGGGCTGGGACGTCAGGACGAGCTGCTTTCCCGCGCGGACCTGGTGATCTGCGGCGGGGGGCACGGGATGGTGGCCAAGACGTTGCTGGCCGGCGTGCCGATGGTGGTGGTTCCGGGCGGCGGTGACCAATGGGAGATCGCCAATCGTGTTGTGCGGCAAGGCAGTGCGCAGTTGGTCCGGCCGTTGACCGCCGAGGCGCTGGTTGCCGCGGTCGGTGCGGTGTTGGCGTCGCCGGGCTACCGCGCCGCCGCAAGCCGGGCTGCTGAGGATGCCGCCGAGGTGGCCGATCCGGTCCGGGTGTGTCGCGATGCGCTGGCGGACGCTGGGTAGGTTGGACGGGTGCGCCTGACCGAATTCCGCGAGCGGGTCGGCCTGCGGTTCGGCGAGGCCTATGGCGCTTCAGTGCTGGTCGACCATGTGTTGACCGCGCTGGGCGGGCGGACCGCGGCGCGGGCGGTCGAGGACGGTGTGGAGCCGCGTGACGTGTGGTGGGCACTGTGCGAGGACTTCGACGTACCTCGCGACCAGTGGTGAGGCTTGTGGCGGGCGTCAACGCATAGCGAGCCTTCGGCGAGCCGCGGCGTGTCAAGCTTGAATCGAACACCTGTTCGTCTACTGTGGTGGATGTTCGACGGTCGGATGCTGGTCAGGCGATTTGTCAGACCCCGCCGCTAGCGTCACGGCCAACTGACCGAGACCGGTCAACCGAACACCGAACTATCAGGAGAAACGCCATGGGACAAGCACCTGACCGCGAGAAGGCCCTCCATCTGGCGATGGCCCAGATCGAGAAGAATTACGGCAAAGGCGCGGTGATGCGCCTCGGCGACGAGGTACGTCAGCCGATCTCGGTCATCCCGACCGGGTCGATCGCCCTGGATGTGGCGCTGGGCATCGGCGGCCTGCCGCGAGGCCGGATCGTCGAGATCTACGGGCCGGAATCCTCGGGTAAGACCACCGTCGCATTGCACGCGGTGGCCAACGCCCAGGCCGCCGGCGGGATCGCGGCGTTCATCGACGCCGAGCACGCACTGGACCCCGAGTACGCCAAGAACCTGGGCGTGGACACCGATTCGCTGCTGGTGTCCCAGCCCGACACCGGCGAGCAGGCGCTGGAGATCGCCGACATGCTGATCCGCTCCGGAGCGCTGGACATCCTGGTCATCGACTCGGTAGCGGCGCTGGTGCCGCGCGCGGAGATCGAAGGCGAGATGGGCGACAGCCATGTCGGCCTGCAGGCCCGATTGATGAGCCAGGCGCTGCGGAAAATTACCGGCGCGCTGAGCAACTCGGGCACCACCGCGATTTTCATCAACCAGCTGCGCGAAAAAATCGGTGTGATGTTCGGCTCGCCCGAAACCACAACGGGCGGAAAGGCGTTGAAGTTTTACGCCTCGATCCGGCTCGATGTGCGCCGGATCGAGACGCTCAAGGACGGTACCGAAGCGGTCGGCAACCGTACCCGCTGCAAGGTGGTCAAGAACAAGATGTCGCCACCGTTCAAGCAAGCCGAGTTCGACATCCTCTACGGCAAGGGCATCAGCCGGGAGGGCTCGCTGATCGACATGGGTGTGGACCAGGGCTTCGTTCGTAAATCCGGCTCTTGGTACACCTACGAGGGCGAGCAACTCGGGCAGGGCAAGGAGAACGCCCGCAACTTCCTGATGGAGAACGTCCACGTGGGCAACGAGATCGAGAAGAAGATCAAAGAAAAGCTCGGCATTGGCGCGGTGTTGACCGATGAGCTGACCGATGATGCCGTACTGCCCGCCCCCGTCGACTTCTGAGTCGCCCGAGCCGAAGCGTGAGGAGCAGGCGAAGGAGCTGTGCCTTCGCCTGCTCACCACGCGGGCACGCACTCGTGCCGAGCTGGCCGGGCAGCTGACCAAGCGGGGCTACCCCGACGACGTCAGCACCCGGGTACTGGACCGTCTCATGGTGGCGGGCCTGGTCGACGATGCCGACTTCGCCGAGCAGTGGGTGCGGTCGCGTCGGGCGCGCGCCGGGAAAGGTAGGCGCGCGTTGGCCACCGAACTGCGCACCAAAGGTGTCGACGAGGACGTGATCGCCGGAGCGCTGAGCGGCATCGACCCCGGCGCCGAGCGGGACCGTGCCGAGGAACTGGTGCGGGTCCGGCTGCGGCGGGAGACCCTCAGCGACGGTGATATCCGGATCAGCCGCAGGCTGGTGGGGATGCTGGTCCGCCGGGGATACAGCCAGTCGATGGCCTACGACGTGGTCCGCGTCGAGCTAGCCGCCGAACACGAGCGGCGTCGGGTTTAGGCGTCCTCTTCGCTCTCGCTGGTGAAGAGCTCTTTGGTCCGGTCGACGGCGTGGGTGGCGATATCCAGGGAGTCCTGAACGATGGCGCTGGTGCCGCCCGCGATGTCGCCGCGGACGATGTCACCGGCATTTTCGACGATGTCCGACGCCTTATCGATGGCGTGGGTCGCGATGTCGCGGGCGGCATTGAACGCGTCCTTGGGGGTGAGAGCCATTAAGGGGTCTCCTGTCATTAGCAGTTGAGGTCGACTCTAGACCGTCGACGGAATGCGTGTCGTGCCTAAACCACCTGGGCACCCGGGGTACCCTCCGGTTCGATGAGCGCTGCCACCAACGGGGTGAGACGCGTCCGGCGCAACCGGCGCTCGAGCCGAATCGCGCTGGCGGACAGGCCGAAGTTTCCGACGATCATCAGCACCGCGATCACCATCAGCGCCGGCAGGAAGTTGCTGTACTGCGAGCCGACCACGGTGCCCTGGCGGACCATCTCCACGAACGTGATCTGATACCCGATCGCGGTGTCCTTGAGCACCACCACCAGCTGTGATACCAGCACCGGCACCATCGCGGTGACGGCCTGCGGAAGCAGCACCAGTCGCATGGTGGCACCCCAGCTGAGCCCCAGCGTCGCGGCCGCCTCGGACTGCCCGCCCGGCAGTCCGTTCACCCCGGCGCGGACGATCTCGGCGATGACCGCACCGTTGTACAGGGTCAGGCCGGTGACCACGCCGGCCAGGGCGAGTTGTTGGGGCGGGAAGGCGCCGACCAGGCCGTAGAGGAAATACGCGAAGATCATCATGAGCAGCACCGGTATCGCCCGGAAGAACTCCACCGCCACCGCACAACCCCACCGGCCCGGCAAAATCCCGGACAGCCGGCCGACGCCCAGGGTGATACCGAGCAACAGCGCCAGGCCGATCGAGGCGGCCGCCGCGATCAGGGTGCCGGCCAACCCGGGCAGGACATAGGTCCGCCACAGATCGGCGGTGAGAAACGGCGCCCACTTGTCGACGGTCAGCTGACCCTTCGCGGCCAGTCGTGCGTAGCCCGCCCAGAACAGCAGTACCACCACCGCCAGCGCGAGCATCGACAGTGCGCGGTGCCGCGCGCGGGCCCGCGGACCGGGCGCGTCGAACAGCACCGTGGCGGGAGCGCCCGACCTCACCGCGACACCGCCCAGCGCCGGCCCAGATAGCCGAAAAGCAGGCCCAGCGGCAAGGTGAGCACCCCGAAACCGGCCGCGAAGATGAAGCCCACGTTCAGCAGCGCCGCCGTGTTTTCGATCATGGTCTTCATCAGCAGCGCCGCTTCGGCGACACCGATCACCGAAGCGAGCGTGGTGTTCTTGGCCAGTGCGATGAACACCGACCCCAGCGGGACGATCACCGCCCGAAATGCCTGCGGCAGCATGATGAACCGCAGATTCTGCGTGAAACTCAGACCGAGCGACCGGGCGGCCTCGGCCTGCCCCAGCGGCACGGTGTTAACGCCGGACCGCACCGCCTCACAGACGAAGGAGGCGGTGTAGACGCTCAAGCCGAGTGCCGCGAGCCGAAAGTTGCTGTCGTCGATGGAGGTCGGCGAGTGCGGGTCCGCCAGCGTCACCCCCAGTGACTGTGCCAGGCCGAACGAACACAGCAGCAGCAGCAGGGTCAGCGGTGTGTTGCGCACCAGGTGGACGTAGCCGGCGCCGGCCCACCGCAGCACCGGCACCGGGGCCAATCGCATAGTGGCCAGCGCGGTGCCCAGTACCAGCGCGCCGGCCCCGGCGAGCACCGTCAACTCGACGGTGACCCCGAATGCACCGAAGACTTGGTCGCGGTAGTCGGTGAATACGCCCACAGTGCCTCAGTGGGTGTCGATCGGCGGTGGGGAGGGAATCGGATAGCCGGATGCGCCGAGGCTCTTCTCGAACGCCGACCGCCATGAGCCGTCGGCCTCCATCTGCGCCAGTGCATCGTTGATCCGGCCGCGCAAGCCCGTGTTGCCCTTCTTGACGCCGATCCCGTACTGCTCGGCCGAGAACGGTTCACCGACCAGTTTGAAAGTGCCGGGGCTTTGCGCGGCGTAGCCGGCCAGGATCATGTCGTCGGTGGTCACCGCGTCGATCATCTGGTTGCGCAGCGCTTCGACACACGCCGAGTAGGTGTCGTAGCGCTGCAGTTGCACACCCGGGTGGTGTTCCTTGATTCGCTGCGCCGGGGTGGAGCCTGACACTGAGCACAGCTTCTTGTGCTGCTCCAGCGATGCCGCCCCGGTGATGTCGGTGTTGTCGGCTAGCACCAGCAGGGACTGGCCGGCGATCAGGTAGGGGCCGGCGAAATCGACCTTCTGCCGGCGGGCATCGGTGATCGAGTAGGTGGCCACGATGTAGTCCACCTGCCGGTTGCGCAGCAGCATCTCGCGCTGGCCCGATGGCGCTTCGATCCAGGCGATGCGGTCCGGCGGATAACCGAGCCGTCCGGCCACGTAGCGGGCCACGTCGACGTCGAACCCGCTCAACCGCCCATCCGGATTTTTGATGCTGAGGCCGGGCTGGTCGAACTTGACGCCGATGACGATCTTCTGACTGTCGCGGGTGCCGCAACCCACGAGCAACCCCGCGGCCGCGGCCAGCACGGCACACACTCGTATCAACACCAGCGGCCCCGGCGCCATTCGGTGGCTCCTTGTCTGCCGAGTACGGCTAGTGGTTGAGCACCTTGTCGAGGAAGTCTCTCGCCCGGTCGGTCTTCGGGCTGGTGAAGAACTCGGCGGGTGTGCCGTCCTCGATGATCACCCCGTCGGCCATGAATACGACCCGGTCGGCGGCTCGTCGGGCGAAGCCCATCTCGTGGGTGACCACCACCATCGTCATCCCGTCGCGGGCCAGCGCGGTCATCACCGCCAGCACCTCGGTGGTCATCTCCGGGTCGAGCGCACTGGTCGGCTCGTCAAACAGCATCACCTTCGGTTGCATCGCCAGCGAGCGGGCGATCGCCACCCGCTGCTGCTGGCCGCCGGACAACTGGCCGGGGTGCTTGGCGGCCTGGTCGGCCACACCGACCCGCTCCAACAGCGCCACCGCCTGCCGCTCGGCCTCGTATCGGGGCAACCCGTGCACCTTCATCGGTGCAAGTGTGACGTTGTCCAGGACGGTCCTGTGCGGAAACAGGTTGAACGACTGGAAGACCATGCCCACCTCGGAGCGCAGTCGCGCCAACTCGCGCCCCTCCGCCGGTAGCGCCGCGCCGTCGATGGTGATGGTGCCGGAGTCGATGGTCTCAAGCCGGTTGATCGTGCGGCACAGCGTGGACTTTCCCGACCCGGACGGGCCGAGGATCGCCGTCACCTGGCCGCGGTCGACGGACAGGTTGATGTCCTTGAGCACATGCAGGCCGCCGAAGTGCTTATTGACGCCCCGGATCACGATCATCGGCCCCGGGTCGATCGACGGCGTGCCGGGCCCGCCGCTTGTCATGGCTTCCGACCCTACCGAGAACGCGGCCCAAACGGCCAGGTAACTACCGCTCCGCCCGGCCCGGATCGGCGGCGCTGAGCCGCCGTACCATGGTCGGCGTGACTTCGACGACGGTACCGGGGCAGGTCAGCCGCACCTACGAGGTGCGCACCTATGGCTGTCAGATGAACGTCCACGATTCCGAACGGATCGCCGGCATGCTCGAGCACGCCGGCTACCGGCGCGCTCCGACGGGCGCCGACGCCGACCTGGTGGTGTTCAACACCTGCGCGGTCAGGGAGAACGCCGACAACAAGCTGTACGGCAACCTCAGCCACCTCGCACCGCACAAGCGTGCCAACCCGGACATGCAGATCGCGGTCGGTGGCTGCCTGGCCCAGAAGGACAAGGAAGGGGTGCTGAAGCGGGCACCCTGGGTCGACGTCGTGTTCGGCACCCACAACTTGGCCTCACTGCCGGTGCTGCTGGAGCGGGCCCGGCACAACAAGCAAGCCCAGGTCGAAATTCTGGAGGCGCTGCGGGAGTTCCCGTCGTCGCTGCCTGCCGCTCGCGAATCGGCTTATGCGGCTTGGGTTTCCATCTCGGTCGGCTGCAACAACAGTTGCACGTTCTGCATCGTGCCGTCGCTGCGGGGCAAGGAGGTGGACCGCAGCCCGGCCGACATCCTCGCCGAGGTGCGCGCGCTGGCTGACCACGGCGTGGTCGAGGTGACACTGCTGGGTCAGAACGTCAATGCGTACGGGATCTCGTTCGCCGACCCGGAGTTGCCGCGCGACCGTGGCGCATTCGCCGCCCTGCTGCGTGAGTGCGGCCGCATCGACGGGCTGGAGCGGGTCCGGTTCACCTCGCCGCACCCGGCCGAGTTCACCGACGACGTCATCGAGGCGATGGCCGAGACGCCGAACGTCTGCCCGGCGTTGCACATGCCGCTGCAGTCCGGCTCCGATGCGGTCCTGCGCGCGATGCGCCGCTCCTACCGGGCCGAACGCTACCTGGGCATCCTTGACCGGGTGCGTGCCGCCATGCCCGATGCCGCGATCACCACCGACCTGATCGTCGGGTTCCCGGGCGAGACCGAAGCCGACTTCACCGACACGTTGGACGTGGTGGCGGCCTCGCGGTTCTCGACGGCGTTCACCTTCCAGTACTCCAAGCGGCCCGGCACACCGGCTGCCGACCTGCCCGGCCAGCTGCCGAAAGAGGTCGTGCAGGAACGCTACGACCGGCTGATAGAGCTACAGGAACGGATCTCCCTGGAGGAGAACCAGGCACAGGTCGGGCGCACCGTCGAACTGCTGGTCGCGGTCGGGGAGGGGCGCAAGGACGCCCAGACCGCGCGGATGAGCGGACGGGCCCGCGACGGCCGACTGGTGCACTTCGCCCCTGGCGAGACGCAGCTGCGGCCCGGCGACATTGTGACCACGACGGTGACCGGTGCCGCCCCACACCACCTGCTGGCCGATGGGTCGATCCTGACGCACCGGCGCACCCGGGCTGGTGACACCCACGCCGGCCCGCCGCCCGGCGTCGGCCTGGGCATGCCCCGAATCGGCGCGCCCGGGGGAGCGCGGTGAACCGCGAGGCCGGCGACCCCGCGGATTTCGAGGCCTACCGGGCCGACATCGAGGCCGCGGAACGCCGCGTCGCCGGGGAGATCGATCCCGGTGGACGGGCCCTGGCCGTCGCGATCGGGGTGTTCGTGCTGCTGGTCTCGTTTCTGCTGCCGCACACCGGCCACGTTCGGGGCTGGGATGTGCTGTTCGCCGACAACGGTGCGCACGAAGCGCTGGTGACGCTGCCGTCGCGGCTGTTCATGTGGCTGGCACTGGTGTTCGGGGTGGGCTTTTCGCTGTTGGCGCTGTTGACCCGGCGCTGGGCGGTGGCCTGGGTTGCGCTGGCGGGTTCGGCGGTGACCAGCGTGGTCGGACTGCTCGCCGTGTGGTCGCGGCAGACCGTCGCCCAGGGCCATCCCGGGCCCGGCTTCGGGCTGATCCTGGCGTGGATCACCGTGATCGTGCTGACCTTCCATTGGGCGCGGGTGGTGTGGTCGCGTACCGAGGTCCAGCTTGCCGCCGAGGCCGAGCGCAGGCACAGCGCCGCGCAGCGCCAGTCAAGAACCCTGCTCGATGACCTCGGCGGCACCGACGACCAACCCCCACCTGTGGGTGGTAGCCCCTTACCCGCCGAATAGCCGCGGGCGGAAGGGTCGTACGTGCCGATCGACGACCCCGCTGCTGCTGTGGTCGAACTGTTTGGCGTTCCTGCTGTCGGGATGACGCACCGGGGTCACGACTTGCGGGTCAGCGCCCGTTCGGCCGCCTCGGCCCATTGACGCCACTGCTCGGCGCCGGCTTGCGCCTCCGCGGCGTCCTTGTCGCGGCCGGCGGCCTGGGCCCGCTGCGCCTGACGTTCGAATTGCTCGGCGCGGGAACGGAATTGGGCCGCACGGGCCTGAGCTTCGGGATCGACCGTGACCGCATCGGCCGCAGTCGAGTCGCGCACTTTCTTCTCCACCGCGCGCATCCTGCGCTCCAGGTCGGCGGAGCGTTCCCGGGGTACTTTGCCGATCGCTTCCCACTTGGTGACGATCGACCGCAGCCCGGCGCGCGCGGCGCCCGGTTTGGTCGGGTCGAGCCGCTCGGCTTCGGCCAGCAGCGCCTCCTTGGCGGTGGCGTTGGCCACCAGTTCGGTGTCGCGTTCGGTGCTGGCCGCGTTGCGGGCGGTGAAGAACACATCCTGGGCGGCCTTGAATCGCTGCCACAGGGCGTCGTCGACGTCCTTGGCCGTCCGCCCGACCGCCTTCCATTTGGTGAGCAGGTCCCGGAACGTCGCGCTGGTGGCCGCCCAGTCGGTGGATCCGGACAGTTCCTCGGCCCGGCGGCACAGCCGCTCCTTGTCCTCGCGGGCACCGACCCGGTCCCGGTCCAGTTCGGCGAAATGCGTTCCGCGCCGCCGGTTGAAACTGTCCCGGGCCGCGGAATACCGCTTCCACAGCGCATCGTCGGTCTTGCGGTCCAAACCGCCGATCGTCCGCCATTCCTCGAGGATGGTCCGTAACCGGTCGCCGGCTGCTTTCCACTGCGTCGACGTGGCGGCCAGCTCCTCGACCTCCGCGGCCAGCGCCTCCTTGCGGGCGGTCGCCGCGGTGCGCTGCCCGTCGCGCCGGGTGCGGTTCTCTGCGGTGACGACGTCGGCGTGCCCGCAGATGGCGGCCAGCCGCCCGGCCAGCGCGTCGACGTCACCGAGCACGCTGGCGGTCGGCAGTCCCTCGGCCAGCGCCGCCGCGGACGCCCTGATCTTGCGAGCGTCGCCGTTGCCCGAGGCCAGCCGCTCCGCCAGCAGGGTGGCCTCGGTGTTCAGGTCGTCGAACCGCCGGCCGAAGTGGGCGAACGCGGCTTCGGCGTCACCGGCCTGCCAGGAACCGATTCGGCGTTCGCCGGCCGGGGTGACCAGCCACACCGTGCCGTCGTCGTCGACCCGGCCGAACCGGTGTGGGTCCGCGGCAGCCGGTATTGCAACCGGGTGGGGTCGTGCACCCGGCTGAGGACCGGGCCGGGGACCAGGACGGGGCCCCGGGCGTGGGGCGGGCTGCGACGATTCACTGTTGGAGGTCATACGCTGGGCTCACCTAACTCTTCGCGCGGGCTTGCTCCTTGCGGAGCCCGCATCTGCCGCGCATCGCGGCGCCTGTGACTACAAGTATTCAAGCAGTTCGTCGCCGAGGTGCGCTGCCGAAGTCGCGGTAACCTGACCGATCGCGGGCTTTCCGGCTCGGGCAGTGCGGCACCGAGGAGGACACCGGCCATGGCGAAGGAGACCATCGCCGTGTTGCTGGCGCTCGGCGCGGCGCTGTTCATCGCGATCAGCGACGTCATCCACCAGCGCGCGGCCCAGGAGGTCACCGACGAACCGGTCGGCCACGTCGAGCTGTTCATCCGGCTGCTGGCGGACCGGCTTTGGTGGATGGGCAGCCTGGTCGCGGCGGTGGGCTTCACGCTGCAGGCCGCCGCACTGGGGTTCGGCTCGGTGCTGCTGGTGGAGTCGCTGCTGGTGACGTCGCTGCTGTTCGCGCTGCCGATTAGCGCAGGGCAGGCCGGCCGCAGCATGGGGCGTTCCGTCTGGCTGTGGGCTGCGTTGCTGGCCTCGGCCGTGACAGTGATCATCGTCGTCGGGCACCCCACCGCCGGGCAGTCTCGCGCCTCGCTGCAGACCTGGATCGCGGTGGTGGCGGTGCTGGGCCCGGTGCTGGTGCTGTGCCTGCTGGGGGCGCGTGCCTGGCCCGGCCGGGTCGCCGCCGTGCTGTTGGCGGTGGTGTCTGCGGCCTCCTGGGCGATGTTCGCGGTGTTGACCAAGGGGGTGGTCGACCTGATCGGCCGCGGCCCGGCAGCGCTGCTGGTCTCGCCGGAACTCTATGCGTGGGCAGTGGTCGGGCTGGCCGGGACGGTGTCCCAGCAGTCGTCGTTTCGCGCCGGCGCGCTGACCGCCTCGCTGCCGACGATGACGGTGCTCGAACCGGTGATAGCGGGTGCGCTGGGGGTGGCGCTCCTCGGTGAGGTGCTGCGGCCCGGGCGAGCGGGCGGGTTGGCCCTGGCGCTGGCGGTGGTCGCGCTGGTGGTCGCCGTCGCGGTGCTGTCCCGCGAGGAGATGGCTGCGGACCAGATTCGCGACCCGGCGGCGGTGTCGCCGCGGCGCTGACCGGCCGCGGAGTCACCGGCGGGTACTGTTGGCCGGTCGAGGAGGCTAGATAATGTCGACTGCGAATATCATCGCGGTGTTGCTTGCGCTGTGCGCGGCACTCGCGTCCGCTATCGGCGACGTGATCCGTCAGCGGTCCGCCCAGGAGATCACCGACCAGCAGGTCGGCCACCTGCAGCTGTTCTGGCTGTCACTGCGCGACGCGCGGTGGTGGGGCGGCGGTGCGGCCGCGGTGGCGAACTACGCGCTGCAGGCCGCGGCGCTGGTCGTGGGCTCGGTGATGCTGGTGACCGGACTGCAGGTGACCGCGCTGCTGTTCGCGCTGCCGATCTACGCCTGGGTGACTCAGCGCCGGGTGACCAACTGGGAGTGGGCGTGGGCGGCCATACTGGCTGTCTCGCTGGCGGTGGTCGTGGTGGTTGGAGACCCGGTCGATGGCACCCACTACGCGACGACGAGCACCTGGGTCGTGGTGACGGTGGCGCTCGGTTCGGTGCTGGTGGGCTGCGTGCTGGCCGCCCGACTCTTCGTCGGCCGACCGGCCGCGGCGGTTCTGCTGGCGGTGGTGGCCGGTGCCTCGCTGGCGGCGTTCGCGTTGCTGACCAAAGTTCTGGTCGACCTTTTCAAAGCCGATGGGTTCGGGGCGCTGGTGCGTTCACCGGCGCTGCTGCCGTGGCTGTTGGCGACGCTGGCCGGGATGATCTTCCAGCAGTCGGCGTTTCGTGCCGGCGCACTGACCGCGTCGATGCCGACGATGGTCGTAGCGAAGCCGCTGGTGGCTTCGATGCTCGGCGTGCTGTTGCTCAACGAGACCATCGACGCCGGCGGCCTGGAAGACGTGGTGGTGGCCGTGGGAGTGGTGCTGATCGTCATCGCGACCGCGGCTCTGGCCCGCGGTGAAGCGGCCACGATCGTCGCCGACGCTGGTGGCACCGACGCGGTCTTGTCCGAGCCGTCGCCATCGAGTCGCTAGCTTTGGTCGCGTGCTGGGGGCGATAGCGATCATGCCGTCGGCGCCGGTGCTGGTTCCCGAACTCGCCGGCGCCGCCGCCGTCGAACTGGCCGAATTGCGGGCCGCGGTGACCGCCGCCGCCGGATTCCTCCCGTCGCACTGGGTCGCGGTCGGCGCCGGGGCGGCCGACGCGGTGTTCGGCCCCGAGAACGCGGGTACCTTCGCCGGGTTCGGGGTAGATCTGGCGGTGCGACTGTCGCCGCGGGTCGACCGGGTAGCCGATCTGCCGTTGTGCGCGCTGATCGCCGGGTGGGTGCGCGACCGGGTGCGGCCGGAGGCTTACGTGCAGGTGCAGGTCTGCAGTGACCCCGAGGGAGCGTTCGAGCGGGGGGAGCGGCTGCGCGCCGAAATCGACCGCTCGCCCGAGCCCACCGGGGTGCTGGTGCTGGCTGACGGTGCCAACACCCTCACCCGGATTGCACCGGGCGGCTACCGGCCCGACGACGTCGATGTTCAAGCGGCCCTGGACGACGCGCTGGTTCACGGTGACACCGCCGCCCTGACCGGATTGCCGACCCAGGTCGTGGGCCGATCCGCGTTCGCGATGCTGGCCGGGCTGGCCGGTCCGGCACCGCGAACCGCCGAGGAGTTGTACCGCGGCGCACCGTATGGCGTCGGCTACTTCGTCGGGGTCTGGCGGTCGTGAGGCTTCGATGAGACCGCTGGCGATCGTCGGGCCCACCGGCACCGGCAAGTCGGAGCTGGCGCTGGCCGTGACCGGGTATCTCGCCGATCGACTCGGTGCGTCGGCGGAGATCGTCAACGCCGACGCCATGCAGCTCTACCGGGGGATGGACATCGGCACCGCGAAACTGTCGGTCGCCGACCGCGACGGCATCCCGCACCACCAGCTCGACATCCTCGACGTCACCGAAACTGCGACCGTCGCCCGCTACCAGCAGGCCGCGGCTGCCGACATCGAGGCGATCATCGCCCGCGGTGCGGTGCCGGTCGTCGTCGGTGGCTCGATGCTGTATTTGCAGGCACTGCTGGACAACTGGTCGTTCCCGGCGACCGACCCGGCCGTGCGCGCCGCGTGGGAACAGCGGCTCGCGCAGGACGGACCGGCCGGGCTTCATGTTGAGCTGACCCGCCGTGACCCGGCGGCGGCGGCGGTCATCCGGCCGACCGACGGCCGGCGCATCGTGCGGGCGTTGGAGGTGGGGGAGCTGACCGGTCAGCCCTTCGCGGCCTCGGCACCGGTGATCGGAAGGCCCCGGTGGAACATGATGATCATCGGGTTAGACTGCGACACAGCTCTTTTAGATGACAGGCTGGCCGTCAGGACCGAAGAGATGTTCACCCGCGGCCTGATCGCGGAGGTCACCGGACTGCTGGCGCGCGGGCTGCGCGACGGGGTGACCGCCTCGCGGGCACTGGGCTACGCGCAGGTGATGGCAGCACTGGACGCGGGCGGCGGAGACGCCGAGTTGGCAGCGGCCCGCGAACAGACGTTTGTCGGGACCCGCCGGTATGTGCGGCGCCAGCGGTCGTGGTTTCGTCGCGACCACCGCATCCACTGGCTAGATACCGGCGGCGCGGATACCGCAGATCTCGTTGAGGCCGCGGTGCGCAACTGGCGCCACGTATCCTGAACTGGTGATCTTCGCGAAGGGCCATGGCACCCAGAATGATTTCGTGGTGCTGCCGGACCTGGGTGCGGAGGTGACCCTGGCACCGGCGGCGGTGGCCGCGCTATGTGAGCGGCGCCGTGGTGTGGGCGCCGACGGGGTGTTGCGAGTGACCACAGCGGATGCCGCGGTGGGCGCCGGCGTGCTGGACGCGCTGCCCGAGGGGGTGGCCGCCGACGACTGGTTCATGGACTACCGCAACGCCGACGGGTCGGTGGCCGAGATGTGCGGCAACGGGGTCCGGGTGTTCGCGCACTACCTGCGGTCCAGCGGACTGGAATCCCGGGCCGAGTTCGTGGTCGGGTCGTTGGCCGGACCGCGGCCGGTGATCGTTCACCACGCCGACCGGGTCCGCGCCGACGTCACCGTCGACATGGGCAAACCCAGTCAACTGGGGAGCGCGGGGGAGGCCTTTGAAGTGATAGTCGGCGGGCGGCGCTTCGATGGGCTGGCCGTCGACGTAGGCAACCCGCACCTGGCGTGTGTGGCTGGGGAACTGTCCCTCGCCGACCTGGCCGCCCTGGATGTGGGTGCACCGGTCGTGTTCGACGCCGGCCAGTTCCCCGACGGGGTGAACGTGGAGATCCTCACCGCGCCGTGCGATGGGGCGGTCTCGATGCGGGTGCACGAGCGCGGGGTCGGCGAGACACGCTCCTGCGGAACCGGCACGGTGGCCGCCACGGTGGCCGCGCTGGCCCACCGGGGTGCGGCGACCGGGACGTTGCAGGTCCGCATCCCCGGCGGCGAAGTTACGGTCACCGTCACCGACGCCACCAGCTACCTGCGCGGGCCGTCGGTGCTGGTGGCGCACGGTGACATCGCCGATGAGTGGTGGTCGGCGTGGTGAGCGGCCCGGACCTGCCTAGCACCGGTGAGATGGCCCTCGATGACCGCGCTGCGCTGCGCCGTGTCGCCGGGCTGTCCACCGAGCTCACCGACATCTCCGAGGTCGAATACCGCCAGCTGCGGCTGGAACGGGTGGTGCTGATCGGAGTCTGGACCGAAGGCAGCGCCGCCGATGCCCAGGCGAGCATGGCGGAACTGGGCGCACTGGCGGAAACGGCCGGTTCGGAAGTGCTGGAGGGCCTGTTTCAGCGCCGTGACAAACCGGATCCGTCGACCTACATCGGCTCCGGCAAGGCAGCCGAGCTGCGCGAGGTGGTGCTGGCCACCGGCGCCGACACCGTCATCTGCGACGGCGAGCTGTCCCCGGCGCAGCTGACCGCACTGGAGAAGGTGGTCAAGGTCAAGGTGATTGACCGCACCGCGCTGATCCTCGACATCTTCGCCCAGCACGCCACCAGCGCTGAGGGCAAGGCCCAGGTCGCGCTGGCCCAGATGCAGTACATGCTGCCGCGGCTGCGCGGCTGGGGTGAGTCGATGTCGCGGCAGGCCGGCGGCCGCGCGGGCGGCAGCGGGGGCGGGGTGGGTCTGCGCGGCCCGGGCGAGACCAAGATCGAAACCGACCGTCGACGAATCCGGGAACGGATGGCCCGGCTGCGCCGCGACATCAAGGCGATGAAGCAGGTGCGCGACACCAAACGCAGCCGCCGCCTGGACAGCGGTATCCCTTCGATCGTGATCGTTGGCTACACCAACGCCGGCAAGTCCAGCGTGCTCAACGCGCTGACCGGTGCCGGGGTGCTGGTGGAGAACGCCCTGTTCGCCACCTTGGAGCCCACCACCCGACGCGGGCAATTCGATGACGGCCGGGCATTCGTGCTCACCGACACCGTCGGGTTCGTCCGACATCTGCCCACCCAGCTGGTCGAGGCATTCCGCTCCACCCTGGAGGAGGTCGTCGACGCCGACCTGCTGGTGCACATCGTCGACGGTGCCGACGTCAACCCGCTGGCCCAGATCAGCGCGGTCCGACAGGTGGTGGGCGAGGTGATCGCCGAGCGCGATTCTCGACCCGCACCGGAACTGCTGGTCGTGAACAAGATCGATGTCGCCGGGGACCTGGCGCTGGCCCAGCTGCGCGGTGCGCTGCCGGACGCGGTCTTCGTCTCGGCGCACACCGGGGCGGGCTTGGACCAGCTGCGTCGCGAGATGGCCCGGCTCGCGGCGGCCACCGACACCGCGGTCGACGTGACGATCCCCTACCGCCGCGGTGACCTGGTGGCCCGGCTGCACGAGGAGGGCCGGGTGAACGCCGCCGAACACACCGAGGGCGGTACGCGGATCAGGGCCCGGGTGCCGGTGACGCTGGCAGCCGTTCTGCGTGAGTTCGCGTCCCCACCCGGATCAGCCGGCGAGCGGGACGGTGCGCCGGACTGACTCCCGACATCGAAGGCACGGCCGATACACCCGGGGTGCGCGGGAGCCGCGCGGTTCGGTGTATCCGGGACCGCCGGTTCTGCCAACCATCCGGTTGGTCTATTCTCGTCGGAAAGTTCTGTGGATAACGTTCCGGAGGTCACCGATGAGTGCAGGTAACACCCAAGTCGTCAAGTATCAGCGCACCCTGTTCGAGCCCGAACACGACTTGTTCCGCCAGTCCTACCGTGCGTTCCTGGATCGCCATGTCGCGCCGCACCACGAGGAGTGGGAGAAGGCCAAGATCGTCGACCGCGGCTTCTGGCTGGAGGCCGGCAAGCAGGGCTTTCTGGGTATGGCGGTGCCCGAGGAGTACGGCGGTGGCGGCGATTCTGACTTCCGCTACAACACGATCATCACGGAGGAGACCGTCGCGGGCCGTTACAGCGGGATCGGGTTCGGACTGCACAACGACGTCGTCGCGCCGTACCTGCTGGAGTTGACGAACGAGGAACAGAAGCAACGCTGGCTGCCTAAATTCTGCACCGGGGAGTTGATCACCGCGATCGCGATGACCGAACCGGGCACCGGCAGCGACCTGCAGGGGATCAAGACCCGCGCGGTCAAACAGGGTGATCATTACGTCCTCAACGGTTCCAAGACGTTCATCACCAACGGTATTCACTCCGACCTGGTGATCGTGGTCGCCCAGACCGACCCGGACAAGGGTGTGCAGGGCTTCTCGCTGCTGGTGGTCGAACGTGGCATGGCGGGCTTCGAACGCGGCCGCCACCTGGACAAGATCGGACTGGCCGCCCAGGACACCGCCGAACTGTCATTCGTCGACGTGCATGTCCCGGTCGAGAACCTGCTCGGCCAGGAGGGGATGGGCTTCATCTACCTGATGCAGAATCTCCCTCAGGAGCGGATCTCGATCGCGATCATGGCCGCCGCGGGGATGGAGGCGGTGCTGGAGCAGACGCTGCAGTACACCAAGGAGCGCAAGGCGTTCGGCCGGTCGATCGGCAGCTTCCAGAACAGCCGGTTCCTGCTGGCCGAGTTGGCTACCGAGGCCACCGTGGTGCGGATCATGGTCGACGAGTTCATTCGGCTGCACCTCGACAAGAAGCTCACGGTGGAGCAGGCGGCGATGGCCAAGTGGTACACGACCGAGAAGCAGGTGCACCTCACCGACCGCTGCCTGCAGTTGCACGGCGGCTACGGCTACATGCGGGAATACCCCGTCGCGCAGGCCTACCTGGATTCGCGCGTGCAGACCATTTACGGTGGCACCACCGAGATCATGAAGGAGATCATCGGGCGCAGTCTCGGCGTCTAGCGGATTCCGTTGAACCGTGACCAGCGCGTTTGCTGGCAAACGACGGCGTCCGACCCAGGACTGCGAGGCATCAATTTGGCATCGACTCGGTATCTGTTTTTGCAATATCTACGATATGGCTTCGAAATTCCACTCAATTGCGGGAAACTTCATGCCGGTAATATTGGTGCAATAGCGGTGGCTGGGAGAACTCGGTGACACGTCGGCAAGGTCGATTCGGCAGAATGACGATGCGCGCCGTGCTCGGCGCCGCGGCGACGGTGGCCGTGGTCTTGTCAGTGCAGACAGCCGGGGCGACGCCGGACGGTGACGCACAGGACGCCATCACGGCCGCATGGCAGGCCGCCGGCGGGGACACCTCAACGCTGGGCGCCCCGAAGGGCGACGTGTATCCGGCCGGCGCCGGGTTCGTGCAGGACTTCGCCGGCGGAAAGATGTTCTTCACCCCGGACACCGGCGCCAAAGCGATGTATGGCGCCATCCTCGAGAAATACGAGTCGCTGGGCGGCGCGGTGAACGGCGACCTGGGATTCCCGAACATCGACGAGGTTCCCGGGCTTTCCAGCCCGGACAGCCGGGTCATCACCTTTGCCGCCCCCGACAACCCGGTGATCTTCTGGACGCCCGAGCATGGTGCACACTCGGTGCGCGGGCCCATCAACGCCGGCTGGGACAAATTGGGCAGCTCGACCGGCGCACTGGGCGTCCCCGTCGGAGACGAGAGCTACGCCGGCAGTGTCGTCGCCCAGAAGTTCAGCGCCGGTGAGCTGTCCTTCGACAACGCGACCAAGACGTTCACCACGGTGCCGCCGGATCTGACGGTTCAACTGGCCGACCTGCAGGTTCAGCTCGACCCCACCGCAGCCATCGGCGACGCTTGGCGCGCCGCCGGCGGTGCGTCCGGCTCACTCGGTGCCAAACAGGGCGACCAGTATCCGGTCGGCAACGATGGCGCGGGGCAGGACTTCGCTGGCGGCAAGGCCTACTTCAGCCCGGCCACCGGGGTGGGTATCGTCGCGGGTGAAATTCTGGTCAAGTACGAGTCGCTCGGCGGCCCGGCCGGCAGTGACCTGGGCTTCCCGGTCGGCGGCGAGGCCGACGGGTCCATCTCGGGCAGTCGGTTCACCACGTTCTCCGCCGACGA
>JBDTKT010000121.1:0-3018 GCA_039935195.1 Mycobacterium sp. | reverse complement strand
CCGGCTACAACCTGGACATGCGGTTCCCGGTCGACTACGCCGACCAGCAGGCCCTCACCGATTACCTGGTGCAGAACCGCGACGGGTTTGTCACCGTCGCCAAGTCGCCCGGATTGCGCGACATGCCCTACGAAATGGACGCCACTTTCGAGCAGCACCGGTCCGGGCCGGCGTCCGGTGGCACCCAGAGCGGCACTCAGAGCGGCACCCAGAGCGTGGTCCTCAAGATCTTTCAGGATGTCGGCGGGCCGCAGCCGTCCACCTGGTACAAGTCGTTCACCTACGACTCCGGGACGAAAAAAGCCGTCACATTCGACACGCTGTTCGCGTCCAACAGCAAGGCCCTGGACACCATCTTCCCGATCGTGCAGCGCGAGTTGGAGCGCCAGACCGGGGTTCCCGCGATTCTGATCTCACCGGCCTCGGGTCTCGACCCGGCGCACTACCAGAACTTCGCAATCACCAATGACGACCTGATCTTCTACTTCGCGCCCGGAGAGCTGCTGCCCCTGAGCGCCGGGGCCACCTCGGCTCGGGTGCCGCGCAACGCCATTCCACCGCTGACGCTGTAGGACGCGTGGGTTAGGCCGGCGCGAAACTGTAGACCTGGCCGGCGCTGGTGGCCACCACCACCCGGCGGTCGTGACCCACCGACACCCCGAGCGGGAACCCGTCGGACTCCGGCAGCGGGTAGCTGTTGACGGTGTGGCCGTCGGCCGGATCGAAGACCAGCAGCGACAGTCCGGCCGGACCGACGCTGGTGCCCGCGACAACGGTGTAGCCGACGGTGTCGCCGGCCAGGCTCGATGTCGACAGCGGGACGGTGTCGTTGCGACGCCACACCTGTTCGGCGTGGTCGCCGCGGTCTTGGAAGGCGACCAGCGCAGTGTCTGGGCCGCCGCCGGAGACGATCAGCCCGCCCGGCGTGACCGCGGGCGGGGTCTGCGCCAGAAACGCCAGCGGGACGGACCATTTCACCTTCCCGTCGTCGGCGTCCAGTGCCCATAGTCGTTGGTCGCGGCCGTTGACGTAGGCGGTGGAGCCGTCGGCGGACAGCACCGGGGCCGCCAGTACCCCGGCGGTGACGGCGGCACTGGTCCATTCCTGGCTGAGCAGCGGGTTGCCCCCCGGCCGGTATTTCAGGCCGACCAGCCCGGCCGCCTTGGCTCCCGGCTGCCAGATGCCCACCACCACGGTCCCGCTCGACGGCGCGAACGCGGGTGCGGCGGCCACCGGGCACTCCGGCCGCGCCGGAGCACAGTCGGACAACCCGCGCCGGAAATCGGTCGGGTCGATGTCGTCGACCAGATCCAGTGGGCTACCCACCACGGTGCCGCGATGGGCGTCGAACACCAGCACCTGACCCAGATGCGTCACCACCAGCAGTCGGCCGTCGCCGAGGACGCGCGGCGTGGACGGCATCCCGATCACCGGCTGGCGCCAGCGGATCCACTGGGTGGGCGGAAACGACAGCATCGCTCCGGGTTGGCCGACGTAGACGTTGTCGAACCCGTCGGACAGTGGGCCGAAGAACCCGCCACCCTGGTACAGCCGGGTACACCAGCGCTGTCGCCCGTTGCCGGCGTTCTCCCACTGCATCAGCGAACACCCGGCCTCGGTCTGCCCGTTGAGCGCCAGCCAGCCGCGCTCCCCGAGCGCCGGACCGGACCCAAGCTCGCCCTTGATGGAGCGGGTCCAGGCCAATTGGAGGTCGTGCGCCCCTGCCGTGGTGGTGTAGCTGCTGTTGGCGGCGTCACCGTACTGGGCGGGCCAGCCCGGGGCCGGGGCAGCGTCGACCCACGAGTCGGTGTTGCCACAGCCGGCCAGGATCAGTGTCGCCGACAGGGCGGCCGCGACCGTGCGGCGCCAGAACACAGTGGTAGTCCGCAATCGTTCTCCTGGCAGTCAATGAGTCCAGGTGAGGGTAGCGCGTGCCGGACAGTCGTTCGCGTAGGCTTTCCGGCCATGACGACCATGTGGGGCGCTCCGCTTCATCGCCGCTGGCGGGGATCGCAGCTACGTGACCCGCGCCAGGCCAGGTTCTGCACGCTGGCTTCGCTGAGGTGGGTGCTGGTCAACCGGGCTTACACGCCGTGGTATCTCGTGCGCTACTGGCGGTTGCTGAAGTTCAAGCTGGCTAACCCGCACATCATCACCCGCGGGATGGTGTTCCTGGGCAAGGACGTGGAGATCCATGCCACCCCGGAGTTGGCCCGGCTGGAGATCGGCCGCTGGGTGCACATCGGCGACAAGAACACTATCCGTGCTCACGAGGGCTCGCTGCGGTTCGGTGACAAGGTGGTGCTGGGCCGCGACAACGTCATCAACGCGTACCTCGACATCGAGCTCGGCGATTCGGCGCTGATGGCCGACTGGTGCTACGTCTGCGACTTCGATCACAAGATGGACGACATCAACCTGCCGATCAAGGACCAGGGCATCGCCAAAAGTCCGGTCCGCATCGGGCCGGACACCTGGGTCGCAACGAAGGTGACGATCCTGCGCGGCACCAGCATCGGCCGCGGTTGCGTGCTGGGGGCACATGCCGTGGTGCGCGGGGTCATCCCGGACTACTCGATCGCGGTGGGTGCACCGGCCAGGGTGGTCAAGAACCGCAAGCTGGCCTGGGAGACGTCGGCCGCGCAGCGCGCCGAACTGGCCGCCGCCCTGGCCGACATCGAACGCAAGAAGGCGGTGCACTGAGCGTCGGCAACCCCGGACCCGGGTGGATATGCTGCACACCGTCATGAATCCTGAGGAACATGCCGCCGCCCGCGCCGCGCTGGAGACGCTGATGTCGGCCGATATGCGGGAGTTAACGGCCGAATCCGACCAGATCGGTCGGCTATTCGCCGGATTGAATGACTTACGGCCCACCGATTTTCGTGCTCTGCTGCACATCATGGTGGCAGAAACCGCCGGGCAGCCCATCACTTCGGGTGAACTCGGCCAGCGGATGGGTCTGTCGGCTGCCGGTACCACCTACCTCGTGGACCGACTGATCGACTCCGGTCACGT
>JBDTKT010000120.1:0-7083 GCA_039935195.1 Mycobacterium sp. | reverse complement strand
GAGGTCACCGTCCCCGGGAATCCGGCGATCAGCACCGCGTCGAGCCCGGCGATGTCGACACCGAGCTCCAATGCGTTGGTGGTGGCCAGGCCGTAGAGCTCGCCGTCGGCCAGGGCGCGCTCCAGGGCCCTGCGGTCCTCGGCGAGGTAGCCCGCCCGGTAGGAGGCGACCTTGTCGACCAGCTGCGGGGCGATGACCGCCAACCGGGCCCGGGCCGCCAGCGCGGTGAGTTCGGCGCCGCGGCGTGACCGGACGAACGTCAGGGTGCGCGCGCCCTCGGCGATCAAGTCGGCCATGACCCGGGCTGCCTCGGCGCCGGCGGAACGCCGCACCGGTGCGCCGTTCTCACCGGTCACGTCGGTTCGCAGGGCCGGCTCCCACAGCGCCACCGTGCGGGTGCCGTGCGGCGAGCCGTCCTCGGTGACCTCGGCGACCGGGCGGCCGAGAAGTGCCGAGGCGCTGGCGCCCGGCGACGCGGTGGTGGCGCTCGCGAAGATCACGGTCGGCCCGAGGGCTGGCGCCGCGCCCGCCCGCGCCACCGGGCCGGCCGCGTAGCGTGCGCACAGTCGCAGCAACCGACGCAACACCATCGCCACGTTCGAGCCGAAAATGCCTCGGTAGTAGTGACATTCGTCGATGACCACGAACCGCAGGCCGCGCAGGAAGACGGCCCAACGCGCATGGTTACGCAGCATCGACAGGTGGATCATGTCGGGGTTGGAGAACACCCAGCGGGACCGCTCCCGGGCGAACCGGCGGATCTCGGTGGGACTGTCCCCGTCGTAGGCGATCGGCGCGACGTCGGCCAGTCGCGGGATCGCCGCGGTCAACGCGTGTGCTGTCCGCAGCTGGTCGTGGCCGAGCGCCTTGGTCGGCGAGAGATACAACACCCGGGCGCGGGGATCGGTCGCCAGGGCGTGCAGCGCCGGCAACTGGTAGGCCAGCGACTTGCCCGACGCGGTACCGGTGCTGATCACCACGTCGCGGCCGGCGTGTGCCAGGCCGGCGGCGGCCAGTTGGTGTGACCACGGCGTGGCGATGCCGCGGTCGACAAACGCCCGGACGATATCAGGCTCGGCCCAGGCGGGCCAGTGACCGGGCCGGCCGGGTGAGGCCTGCAGGTTGGTGACGTGACGTAGTGGGCGCTCACCGGCCTCGACGCCGGAAAGCGCGGCCACCAGCAGTTCACCGCCGAAATTCGCCGTCATTGAGCCGTCCTTGATCTCCCTCACCCGAGCCTGCGGCCCTAGTGTTCTCCAGGTCGGCTGGTGAATTAGGCACCGCGGACTGTTGCTGACGCGGGGAACGTGATTGACTAGTGCACGGGTCGTAGCTTCTGTGTTCGTGTCAAACCTTCGCAGGATCTTTCGTCGCGGCCGCATGTCCTGCGAGGGCTAGGTCGGTGGTAACACCGGCGATGCCACAACGGTACTGCGGGTGGGGCAAGCCTGGGGTGCCGAAAGCCGGTGTCTCGACCAACGGTGTATCGCACCGGCAAGATGAGTTAGGAACGATCGACAAATGCCACAGGGAACTGTGAAGTGGTTCAACGCGGAAAAAGGCTTCGGCTTCATCGCGCCAGAGGATGGGTCAGCCGACGTGTTTGTTCACTACACGGAGATCCAGGGGTCCGGTTTCCGCACCCTTGAAGAGAATCAGCGGGTGGAGTTCGAGGTCGGCCAGAGTCCGAAGGGTCCGCAGGCCACCGGCGTCCGCGCCGTTTAATCAAACGAGTCCGACGACAGCCCCTCGCGCAGGCCTCTTAACAGAGGTCGGCCGGGGGGTTTCGTTTCGGCCGGAACACGCTGACCCGCGCGGCCACACGGCCGTACAGCGGGGGAACAATCGACGGTCGGTGCGATGAGCCAGCTCTCGTTTTTCTCGGCGGAGTCGGTGCCGCCCAGTGTCGGCGATCTCACCGGATTGCTGGCGGCGCCGGGTCAGGTCGTCGTGGTCGGCGACGGGGCCCGGATTTCGGTTGTCGTGGACCAGTCGTGGCGTGCCGCGGCGCTGGCCCAACTGATCAGCGAGGCCGGTCTGCAGGCCGAGATCACCAGCACCGAGGAGGACACCCCCCTGGTGCGCAGCGCGGTGGACCCGCGACTGCGAGCCATCGCGGCGGAGTGGACGCGGGGTGCGGTGAAAACGGTCCCCCCGCAGTGGCTACCCGGACCGCGCCAGTTGCGGGCGTGGACGTTGGCGGCGGGCACCCCCGATGCCGACCGGTATCTGTTGGGCCTGGACCCGCACGCCCCGGACACCCACGCGCCGCTGGCGTCGGCCCTGATGAGGGTCGGCATCGCGCCCACCCTGATCGGGACCCGGAGCAACCGACCGGCGCTGCGGATCGTCGGCCGGCGCAGGCTATCGCGGCTGGTCGAGAACGTTGGGGAATCACCGGACGACCCCGAAGCGTTGCTAGGCTGGCCGCGTGTCGCGCCGTCGGTACCGGGCGGCCGCAGTGATCTCTGAGACAATTCACCGCTGGGTACCGGTTTGCGTCGGTGCGCCCGCGGGTGCGAGATTGTCAGTTGGCGACCGACCGGCTGGTGGCGAGACCGGACGATTGCATCTGTCGGCGGAGCGCTCGACCTGCAGGTGCGGACAGAAGTGGAGCGTAAGCGCAGTTGGCTGACCCGGGCCGCGACAGCGGCGGAAACACAACGCTACGGCGACTCGTCATTGTCGAGTCACCCACCAAAGCGCGGAAAATAGCGGGCTACCTGGGTCGTAACTACGTGGTCGAGTCGTCGCGCGGGCACATTCGCGATCTGCCACGCAACGCCGCCGACGTCCCCGCGAAGTACAAAAGCGAGTCGTGGGCACGGCTCGGCGTCAACGTCGATGCCGACTTCGAGCCGCTGTACATCGTCAGCCCGGAGAAGAAAAGCACCGTCAGCGAGCTCAAGAGCCTGCTCAAAGATGTCGACGAGCTCTATCTGGCCACCGATGGTGACCGCGAGGGCGAGGCTATCGCCTGGCATCTGCTGGAGACCTTGAAGCCGCGCATCCCGGTCAAACGGATGGTTTTCCACGAGATCACCGAGCCGGCGATCCTCAGCGCTGCCGCGAACCCGCGTGACCTGGACAACGACCTGGTCGACGCGCAGGAAACCCGGCGCATCCTGGACCGGCTGTACGGCTACGAGGTCAGCCCGGTGCTGTGGAAGAAGGTCGCGCCGAAACTGTCGGCGGGGCGGGTGCAGTCGGTGGCGACCCGGATCATCGTGCAGCGCGAACGCGAGCGGATGGCCTTCCGAAGCGGGGCCTACTGGGACGTGGTCGCCCAACTGGACGCCAGCGTGTCCGACCCGGCGGCGTCCCCGCCCACCTTCACCGCTCGACTGGTCGCCGTCGACGGGCTGCGGGTGGCCACCGGCCGCGACTTCGACTCGCTGGGCGTGGTGCGCAAACCCAACGAGGTGACCGTGCTCGACGAGGCGGCAGCCACCGGGCTGGCCGCGGGCCTGCGCGGTGCGGCGCTGTCGGTGACGTCGGCGGAGGAAAAGCCCTACACCCGCAAGCCCTACCCGCCGTTCATGACCTCGACTCTGCAGCAGGAGGGCGGCCGCAAGCTGCGGTTCTCCGCGGAGCGGACGATGAGCGTCGCCCAGCGACTCTACGAGAACGGCTACATCACCTACATGCGCACCGACTCGACGACGCTGTCGCAGTCGGCCATCGAAGCCGCCCGCACCCAGGCACGGCAGCTCTACGGCGAGCAGTACGTCGCACCGTCGCCGCGCCAGTACACCCGCAAGGTCAAGAACGCCCAGGAAGCCCACGAGGCGATCAGGCCGGCCGGTGAGACGTTCGCAACGCCGGATGCGGTGCGCAGCGAACTGGGCAATGACGAATTCCGGCTCTACGAGTTGATCTGGCAGCGCACGGTCGCCTCTCAGATGGCCGATGCCCGGGGCACCACCTTGAGCCTGCGGATCGGCGGGCAGTCCGGTAGCCGGCCGGTGACGTTCGCCGCCAGCGGGCGCACCATCACTTTCGCCGGCTTTCTCAAGGCTTACGTGGAGACTGTCGACGAGCAGGCCGGCGGCGAAGCCGACGATGCCGAGCGTCGGCTGCCGCAGCTAACCCGGGACCAGCGGGTGGACGCCACCGAGCTGACCCCGGACGGGCACTCCACCAACCCGCCGGCCCGCTACACCGAGGCATCGCTGATCAAGGCTCTCGAAGAGCTGGGTATCGGCCGTCCATCGACGTACTCCTCGATCATCAAGACCATTCAGGACCGCGGTTACGTGTACAAGAAGGGCAGCGCGCTGGTCCCGGCCTGGGTTGCGTTCGCCGTTATCGGGCTGCTGGAGCGGCATTTCGGCCGCCTGGTCGACTACGGGTTCACCGCGGCGCTGGAGGACGAACTCGACTCGATCGCCGCCGGCCGCCAGCACCGCACCACCTGGCTGCATAACTTCTACTTCGGCGGTGACTACGGGGTGCCGGATTCGGTGGCCCGGTCCGGCGGGTTGAAGAAGCTGGTCGGGGTCAACCTGGAGGGTATCGACGCCCGGGAGATCAACTCCATCAAGCTGTTCGACGACGTGGAAGGCCGGCCGGTCTACGTCCGAGTCGGCAAGAACGGCCCGTACCTGGAGCGTATGGTCACCGGCGACGACGGCGAACCGACGCCGCAGCGCGCCAACCTCGACGACTCGCTGCCGCCCGACGAGCTGACGCTGGAGTTGGCTGAGGAACGTTTCGCCACGCCGCAGGAGGGCCGGGAACTCGGGACTGATCCAGCGACCGGTCACCAAATCGTCGCCAAGGACGGCCGATACGGTCCGTACGTCACCGAGGTTCTTCCCCCGCCGCCGGAAGACGAGTCCGGCGCGCCCGCGAAGAAGGGCAAAAAGCCGGTCGGGCCCAAGCCGCGCACCGGGTCGCTGCTGAGCAGCATGGACCTGCAGACGGTGACGCTCGACGACGCACTGAAACTGTTGGCGCTGCCGCGGATGGTCGGTGCCGACCCGGGCTCGGGTGAGGAGATCACCGCGCAGAACGGCCGGTACGGGCCGTATCTGAAGCGGGGCACCGATTCTCGGTCGTTGGCCACTGAGGAGCAGATCTTCGAGATCACCCTCGAGGAAGCTCTGAAGATCTACGCCGAGCCGAAACGCCGTGGCCGCCAGGCTGCTGCGGCTGCGCCGCTGCGTGAGCTCGGCAACGACACCGCGACGGGTAAGCCGATGGTGGTCAAGGACGGCCGGTTCGGCCCGTATGTGACCGATGGCGAAACTAACGCCAGCCTGCGCAAAGGCGACGAGGTGGCTTCGCTGACCGATGAGCGGGCGGCCGAGTTGCTGGCGGAGCGGCGGGCGCGTGGTCCGGTCAAACGGGTCGCGAAGAAGACCGTGCGCAAGGCGCCGGCCAAGAAGGCCGTCAAACGCTAAATCAGCTGTCGCTGTTCGACACGGCTGCGTTCACCGCAAGATTCAAGGGCCTGGCCAGCTGCGTGGGGGCGGTAAAACCGCGAAGTTCAACGATTTCGCCGACTTCCCAGCACAGCGCTTCGGCGTCCAGCGAGCCACTGACCGCGACCGCCGATGCGAGTACATGGCCGTCTTCGAGCTTGGCCAGTTCGGTGAGCCGGGCGGCCTCGTTGACCGGGTCGCCGATCACCGTGTACTCGAAGCGGGCCCGCGCTCCGATGTGGCCGGCAATGGCCCGCCCGGCCGAGACCCCGATGCCAAACTCCGCGGAGCTGAGGACGAGGAGCAACTCGTCGTGCAGTTCGCGGGCGGCGGCCAGCGCCGCGCTGGAGGCATCGGGATGTTCGATCGGTGCGCCGAAGATGGCCAGCGCGGCGTCGCCCTGGAATTTATTGACGAAGCCGCCGTGGCGACCCACGCTCTCCACCACCACCCGGAAAAACTCGTTGAGCAGGTTGACTACCTCGTTGGGCGGCCTGGTCGCCGCCAGCTGGGTCGAGCCGACCAGGTCGACGAAGAGCACCGCGACGTCGCGTTCCTGGCCCCCCAGCTCGGTGCCCCGCTCCAGCGCGCGCCGGGCGACGTCCTCGCCGACGTAGCGCCCGAAAAGGTCGCGGAGCCGCTGCCGCTCGGCGAGGTCGCGGACCATGTCGTTGAAACCGGCCTGCAGCAACCCGAGCTCGCTGGCGTCGTAGATCTGCATGTGCGCGTTGAAATTGCCGCGCTGCACCTCGCCGAGTGCCCAGCGCAGCTGGCGCAGCGGATCGGCAATCGACATCGACACCAGCACGGTGCCGGCCAGTCCGATGATCAGCGCGGCGAGCGCCATCAGCAGGATCGGGGTGAACAGTTTTTCCGGCGGCGCGCTGAGCAGTGAAGTTTTGTCGGCCACCACCGCCAGCACGATTGCCAGCAGCGGCACCCCGGTGGACAGTAGCCAGGTCAGCAACTGGCGCAGGATGACACCGGGTACCCGCAGGTTCTCGGGCACTCCGCCGCGCAGTGCGGCGACGGCCACCGGTCGCAGCACCCGTTCGGACTGCAGGTAGCCGATGATCGCGGTGGCAGCGGCGCCCAAGGCGGTGGCAACCACCACCACCGGCATCACCGGCCGAGCTATCGACCAGCTGATGATGATGAACACCACCCCGCCCACCGCCCAGTAGCCCAGGCTGATCAGCGAACGGTAGAAGGGCATCTGCAGCGCTCGGGAACGGGCCAGTTCGGTGGTCGCAGGGTCGACATCGGGATTGGTGAGCAGCGCGTCGTGACGTTGCCAGCGAAATACCGGCAGCAAGAGGCGGACGCTCATCGAGAACCCGAGGGCGACCAGGGACACCAGCGCGAGCCCGAAGATCACCAGATTGGACCGAGGCAGGTCCTGCAGGTTGATCCGGTCTTCAGGGGGCAGGCCGAACCGCAGGAATCCCAGGACGACCAGCGACCCGATGATGTCGGCCTGCAGGATGCTCAGCGAGAACACCGGCCACGGGGTGTGGATCACCCACCGGACGAATCGATTGATCCGCCCACCCAGGGCCGTGGTGTTCACCAGGACACCGTATCGGTCGAATACGGCCGCTTGGGGTGCGAACGGCTACGGAACGGGGCCTGGGCGCCGCCGATCGTCGGCGGTGTC
>JBDTKT010000119.1:0-8702 GCA_039935195.1 Mycobacterium sp. | reverse complement strand
CCGCCGGCACCGTGCACCTGGATGGCCCGGTCGATGATCTTCAGCGCGATGTTCGGGGCGGCGACCTTGATCGCGGCGATCTCGACCTGCGCCGCCTTGTTGCCGACGGTATCCATCAGGTAGGCGGCCTTGAGGGTGAGCAGTCGGACCATCTCGATGTCGATGCGCGCCTCGGCGATCCAGTCCCGGATGTTGGCGTTGTCGGCGATCGGTTTGCCGAAGGTGACCCGCGACTGGGCGCGCTTGCAGAGCAACTCCAGTGCCCGCTCGGCCATGCCGATGCAGCGCATGCAGTGGTGGATGCGACCCGGTCCGAGCCGAGCCTGGGCGATCGCGAACCCCTCCCCCTCGCCCTTGAGTACGTCTTTGACCGGCACCCGAACATCTTTGAAGTCGATCTCGGCATGACCCTCGCGGTCTTGGTACCCGAAAACCGACAGCCCACGCAGCACCGTGACACCGGGCGCGTCGATGGGGACGACCATCATCGACTGCTGCCGGTGTGGGGCGGCATTCGGGTCGGTTTTGCCCATCACGATCATCACCGTGCAGTTCTGATGTAACGCGTTGGAGGCAAACCACTTACGGCCGTTGAGCACGTATTCGCCGCCATCGCGCACCATCGACAGTTGTACGTTGGTGGCATCCGAGCTGGCCACCTGCGGCTCGGTCATCGCGAACGCCGACCGAATCTCGCCGTCCAGCAGCGGTTTGAGGTAGCGCTCCTTGTGCTCGTCACTGCCGAAGAGGGTGAACACCTCCATGTTCCCGGTGTCGGGGGCACTGCAGTTGGTCGCCTCCGGGGCGAGGTGCGGACTGTGGCCCATGATCTCGGCGAGCGGCGCGTACTCCAGGTTGGTCAGACCCGGCCCCCACTCGGGGTGCGGGTGGAACAGGTTCCACAGGCCGCGGCGGCGGGCCTCGGTCTTGAGTTCCTCGATGATCGGCGGCTGGTAGTGCGGGTCGCCGGATTCCCGCATCTGCTTTTCGTAGACCGCTTCGGCGGGGTAGATGTGCGCGTCCATGAACTCCAGCAGCTCGGACTGGCATTTCGTTGCGTGCTCGGACATCTCGAACAGGGACATGCAGAACTCCTTACGTCGTCGGGCCAAGGAAGGACAATCAGTGGTCGAGTGCGAACAACGTGTTCTGGTAGCGGCGCATACCGCCCAGCCACCGGTCGTAGTCGAGGCCCTTCTGCCGATACAACTCCAGCACGGCGGGATGCGGCAGGATCAAAAAGCGCTCGTCGTCGATCGCGTCGAGCACCACGTCGGCGACCTGCGCGGGCTCCAATACCTCACCGGCGGTGATGACCGCCCGGGTGGCGGCGCGGCCCAGGGGATCACCCGAATCCTGGCCGGCGTAGAGCAATTTGGTGCTCACCCCCATCGGGCACAGGCAGCTGACCCGCACGCCCTGGTCGCCGTAGCTGACGCTGAGCCACTCGGCGAACCCGACCGCCGCATGTTTGGTCACCGAATAGGTGGCCGAGCCGATCTGAGTGAGCAACCCGGCCGCCGACGCGGTGGAGACGAAGTAGCCGCCGCCGCGCCGCACCCAGTCGGGCACCAGTAGTTGGGCGGCCCGGACGTGGGCCAGCAGATTGACGTCGATGCTGCGCGCCCAGTCATCCGCGCTGACATCGAGACCGACCGCACCGGTGATGCCGGCATTGGCGAAGTACATGTCCACCGGGCCGAACTCGCGGTTGGCAAGGTCGATCAACCCCTCGATGGCGGCACTGTCGGAGACGTCGGCGGCCGCGCTGAGCGCGACACGGTCTTGGTTCCCGGCGTTGGCCCCGTCCACCACCGCCTGCGCGGCATCGGCGTCCAGGTCGGCGACCACCACCCGGGCACCCGCCCGGGTCAGCGCCGACGCCAGCGCGCCGCCGATGCCCCCGCCGCCACCGGTGACGATGGCAACTTTCCCGGCAACTTTCATGCGCAACATCCTCTCCGTGATAGGGGGAGTGGGGAAACCCCGCTGCGCGAGCAGTCCCCCGCAAGCGGGAGGTACCCCCAATAGAAGCGCACAGATCCGCGTCGCGGAATGCGATTCTGCGTCTGCTCCGCCCGTAGTCCGACCATAGTTGAATCCGGCCTCATGTTCAATCCCGCGGGAAGCGCAGCGCGTTGGCCCACAACCGGGTGACCGCGGCCACCAGTTCCTCGAAGTCGACATCGCCGATCTCCTCGATGACGAACGCGCTGTAGGCGAGTCGGCTGACCATCCCTGACAGTGCACGCGACGCGAGCAGGGGGTCGACGGCGGCGTCGGCGATGCCGCGGGCCTGCAGGTCGGCGATGCCGCGCGCGTTGCGCTGAATGAACGCATCGGCGCGACGGGCCCGGAACGCCCGAAACTCGACGTCCACCTGCGCAACCTGCTCCAGCAGGCCCATCAGCCGAGCATTGCGCCGGTAAGCCGCTAGGTAGGCGCGGTTGCTGACTTCGAGCACCGCGTAGGGATCGTCGTCTTCGCTCACCCGGTCCATGCCGGGGTGCAGCATGTCCTGCTGCGCCTGCTCCAGGACGGCGGCGAAGATCTCCTCCTTGTTGGCGAAGTAGGTGTAGAAGGACCCCGTCGCACATCCGGCTGCCCGGGTGATGTCGGTGAGTTTCGCGTCCAGGTAGCCGTCCCGCTCGAACACCTTCCGAGCCGCTGCGATCAGTCCGGCCCGGGTTCGCGCCCCCCGCACCGTCGCCGGCAACTGCCGGACTCCCGCAATGGTGGCTACCATCCACCGAATATAGCTGAATCTGAACTCATCTTCGATTTTAATTCGGGGTGAGCGGCGCCAGGTAATCCGACACCGCGGCCGCATCTGCAGGCGCCGCGGTGACGCCAACGTATCCGTCCGGGCGGATCAGCAGCAGGCCGGCACCGGTAACGCCATAGCCGCGCCGCACGGCCCCGTCGGTGTCGATCAGGTCGGCCCCGCTGTCCCCGGCCATGCCGATCACCACCCCGCGCACCGGCGAGCCCGGACCCGCGAGCGCGGCCACCGCCCCCGCCGTTTCGATGCCGAAGCCCAGCAGGGTGAACTGCGGGCCGCGCAGGAAGTCGAACAACCGCGCCGCGGTCCCGTCCGGCCGGCGACACGGCGCGTCCGGCGCGCGATGCCCGGCGATCACCGATGACACCGGCCCGCTGGCGTCCACCGCGAGCGAACTCCACGGGTAGCCCAGCCGCAGTTGGTGGACGTCGCGACTGGCGCTGGCGGCGATCCCGCCGAACTTCCCGTCGGAAAGCCCCGAGCCCAACTGCTGCAGCGAGTCGGTGCTGACCCCCAGCGTCCAGCCGGCGATCGGGAGCCGCTCTTCTCCGTAGCTGTCCAGCAGTCGCGCGTCGGCCCCTGCTACGACAGCGGCCAGCTTCCAGCCCAGGTTGTAGGCGTCCTGAATGCCGGTGTTCATGCCCAACCCGCCCGTCGGCGGGTGCACATGCGCGGCGTCGCCGGCCAGCAGCACCCTCCCCACCCGCAGTCGATCCACCATGCGCACATTGACCCGCCATGTCGACAACCACGTCGGGTCCGACAGCCGCACATCGTTGCGTCGGGCCACGGCGTTCAGTGCCTGCTGGAACCACGCCACGCCGGGCTCCGGCCAGTTGCCATCCGGCCCGAGATCGGCGAACAGGACGCCCTGGAACTGCCAGGTGTCACTGTCGGGGAACGGGCACAGCGCGACGAAGCCCTGCTCGGGGTCCGACCACTGGTGCCAGCGGTCGGCCGCGAGCCCGTCGACTCGCACATCGCCGAGCAGCATGCCGGACAGGCCGCCTTTTCCCGCCCCGGTGAATTTCAGGCCGAGTCCACGCCGGACGGTGCTGTGGGCGCCGTCGCAACCGATCAGCCATGTCGCCGACACCGCGGTGCCGTCGGCCAGCCGCAACGCCACGCCGTCTCCGCGCTGCTCGAAGTCTTCCAGCCCGGCACCGAACTCAGGCCGAACCCCTAAATCCGCCAATGCATCTCGAAATAGCTGTTCGGTCCGCCACTGCGGGATCAGGACTGGGCTGTAGTCGAACGGCCGATCCGGTCGCGGCGCGCCACCGGCGGCCGGGTCGTAGTCGCGGACCTCCTCCCCGCGCACGTATACCCGGTGCCACAGATGGCTGGAGCCGGCTGCCCGCAACCGGTCGACGATGCCGAAGTCGTCGAAAACCTCCTGGGTGCGAACGGTGATCACCTTGCCGCGGGAGCCCGTCAGCGGCGCGGCTGCGCGCTCGAACACCCGCACAGCCACCCCGCGGCGGGCCAGGTCCAGGGCCAGCGCCAGCCCGGTCGGACCCGCGCCAACCACCGCAACGTCGCAATTCACCATGCCGGCAACAGTATTCAAGCGGTACCCAGCCCGTTCGCGATGTCGTCAGCTCATGGCAGCGATGGCGTTGCCCAGGCGTTCGACAGTGCCCTCAATATCAGCCAGCTTGTCGAGGCCGAACAACCCCACCCGAAAAGTGCTGAACGTGTCCGATTCGTCGCATTGCAGCGGTACCCCGGCAGCAATCTGGAGTCCTTGGGCCAAAAATTTCCTGCCGTTGCGAATCTCGGGATCGGTGGTGTAGCTGACCACCACGCCCGGCGCTTCGAATCCGGGCGCCGCCACACTCGGGAAGCCGCGTTCCATCAACAACCCGCGAACCTTGCGACCCAGGGTGAACTGTCGTTCACAGACATCGGAAAAACCTTGTTCCCGGGTCTCGCAGATAGCATCTCGCAGTTTCGACAACACCATTGTCGGCAGGGTGGCGTAATAAGCGTGACCACCCGTTTCGTAGGCCGTCGCGATGTCGCGCCACCTGTTCAGGTCCAAGGCGAAGCTGGTGCTCTGGGTACGTTCCATCACTTCCACCGCACGGTCGGACAGGCAGACGATGGCGCAGCCGGGCGCACTACTCCAGTCCTTCTGTGGGGCACTCACCAGAACGTCGACGCACAGCGCCCCCATGTTCGCCCACACCGCACCCGAGGCTATGCAGTCAAGAACGAAGAGGCCACCGCCGGCGCGAGTAGCTTGGCCGACACGCCGCAAATAATCATCCGGCAGCAAAATGCCACTGGCCGTCTCCACCTGCGGGGCGAACACCACGGCCGGCTTGATGCGCGCTATGGCGGCCTCGACATCCTCGATCGGCGCGGGGGCCCACGGGTCCTGATCGCCGCTTCCGACCGGCCGTGCCTTGAGCACCGTAATTTGACCCGGATCCGTAATGCCACCGGTTTCAAGAATCTGACTCCAGCGATAGCTGAAAAATCCGTTGCGAATAATCACGGCTCTGCCGCCGGTCGCGAACTGGCGCGCGACGGCTTCCATACCGCAGGTTCCGTTTCCGGGCAACAGAATCGTCGCGTCGGCATGGTAGACCTCGCCCAGCATGGCCGAGAGGTCTTTCATCACACCCTGGAAGCGCTGGGACATGTGGTTGAGCGCCCGGTCGGTGTACACAACCGAGTACTCGAGCAGACCATCCGGGTCGACCTGCGGCAAAAGTCCGGGCATCAAAGTTCTCCTGTATGAGACAAGCGTCTCAATAGTAGTCGCTGACCGATGCGGTCAACTGGGTACCAGCCGGCTGATCCAGCCTCGCGAATCCGCCGGGTCGATCACGTCGTCGAGTTCGAAGGTCATCGCCGAGTTCAGCGCCCGACCGTGCCGGTAGGCCGCAGCGACCAACTGGTCGAACAGTCGGCGGTGCTCGGCGGGATCGGTGACCTCGGCCAGTTCTTTGCGGAACCCGAGGCGCACCGCGCCTTCCAGCCCCATGCCGCCGATCTCGCCGGTCGGCCAGGCGACGGTGAACTGCGGGGCGTGGAAGGAGCCGCCGGCCATCGCCATCGCCCCCAGCCCGTAGCCCTTGCGCAGCACGATCATTCCCATCGGAACCGTCAGCTTCGCGCCGGCGATGAAGAACCGGCCGAACCGGCGCACGGTGGCCTCGCGTTCCGCGTCCGGGCCGACCATGAATCCCGGTGTGTCGCATAGGGTGACCACCGGCAGCCGGTGCGACTCACAGAGCGCGAGGAATTCGGCGGCCTTGTCGGCGGCGTCGGCGTCGATCGCTCCGCCGAGGTGGTGGCTGTTGTTGGCCAGCATTCCGTAGGCGACGCCTTCGACCCGGACCAGCGCGGTGACGATCCCAATGCCGTAGTCGGACCGCAGCTCGCAGATCGAGTCGACGTCGACGATCGACTCGACCGCGCGGCGCACGTCGTAGGCACGTAACCTGTTCTCCGGCAGAATATGCCGGGCTAGCCGCGGGTCCGGCGAGCCCCAGTCTCCGACGCGGCCGGCGAAGTAGGACAGGTAGCGTTTAGCCAGTGCCACCGCATGGGCTTCGTCACGGGCGGCCAACCCGACCACCCCGTTGCGGCGTTGCACCTCGATCGGCCCGATCTCCTCGGGCCGGTACACCCCCAGTCCACCGCCCTCGATCATCGCCGGGCCACCCATGCCGATGTTGGCGTCCGGCGTCGCGATGATCACGTCGCACGACCCGGCCAGCGCGGCGTTGCCGGCGAAACACCGGCCGGACACGATCGACACCAGCGGTACGGTCCCGCTCAGCGCGGCCAGCGTGCGGAACGTCATCAGGTCCAACCCCGCCTGGCCGTGTGCGTCGGTGTCGCCCGGCCGCCCGCCACCGCCCTCGGCGAACAGCACCACCGGCAACCGTTTGCGGGTGGCCAACTCGAAGAGCCGATCGGTTTTGGCGTGGTTGCGCATGCCCTGGGTGCCGGCCAGCACGGTGTAGTCGTAGGAGGCCACGGCAACCTCGCACCCGGCAATGGTGGCCAGACCGGCGACCAGACCGTCAGCCGGGGTGTTGACGATCAGGTCCTCCTCGGAGCGTCGGCTGCGCTGCGCGGCCACGGCCAGCGCCCCGTACTCGACGAAGCTGCCGGTGTCGACCAGGTCCGCGATATTTTCCCGGGCGGTGCGGCGCTGCCGCCGGTGCCGTTTGGCGACCGCCTCCGGGCGGCCCTCGTCGCGGGTGAGCAGGTGCCGGTCTGCCACTTCGTCGAGGTCGTCGCGCGAGAGGTCCAGGACGGCTTCGGTGGCCTGCTGATCGGGCCTGCCGGGCGTCCCGGGGGTGAAAGTGAAGACCGGATCGCCGAGCCCCACCACCTGCCCGGGCGTCACCAGGAAGCGAACCCGGTCGGCCCCGGCCGGGGCGGCGATGACGTGCTGCATCTTCATGGCTTCCAGCACGACACCCGCCGGTGTCGCCTCGACGACGGTGCCGGCCATCAGCGCGTAGCGCACCTGCTCACCCGAATCCAGTTCCGGGACGGCGGACCAACCGATCTCGGGGGTGCCGGCCAGGTCGACCAGTCGCCGGCCGAGCCACCCGGTGGTCACCGCACCGGCGTGCAACTCCGGCTCAGCGAGCACCGCCTGGAGCATCCCGATGTTGGTGGCGACGCCCGCGACCGTGAACTCTCCCAGCGCCGTCCGGGCCTTGCGCAGCGCCGCCGGCCAGGAGTCGCCGTTGACGTGAGTGATCACCTTGGCCAGCAGTGAGTCGTAGCGGGCACCGACCATCAGCCCGCACCCCCCGTAGGTATCGACCCGCACCCCGGGCCCGTTCGGCGGCGTGAACGCCGTCAGGGTGCCCGCGCCGGGTCTCACCGACCCGTCCGCGGCCACGGTCTCGGCATTGACCCGGCACTCGATGGCGATCCCGCGCGCCGCGGCCGGCTGCCCGCCCACCGTCGAACCCTGCGCGGTCACGCCGCCGGGCAACCCCAGTCCATCGAAAGACGCGCCGCCGGCGATGGCGAACTGCACCGCCACCAGGTCCACCCCGGTGACCTCCTCGGTGACGGTGTGCTCCACCTGAATGCGCGGGTTCACCTCGAGAAACGCGAATCGCTCACCGACGACCAGGAATTCGACGGTAGCCACTCCGCGATACTCGACCCGGGCGCACAGGCGGGCCGCAGCGCGGTGCAGCTCGCCGCGTAGCTCAGGTGAGAGTCCCTGCGCGGGAGCGACTTCGATGATCTTCTGATGTCGCCGCTGCACACTGCAGTCCCGGTCGCCGAGCGCCAGCGCCCGGGTGTGGCGGACACCGGGCGCAGCGACGATCTGCACCTCGATGTGGCGGGCGTCGGCAACCAACTCCTCGGCGAACACGGCCGCGGCACCGAAGCCGAGCTGTGCCTCGGCGGCGCAGCGGCGGTAGGCGTCGTCGACCTCGTCGGCGCTGCGGACCGCGCGCAGTCCACGTCCCCCACCGCCGGCCAGCGCCTTGATCATGATCCCGCCCGGGTGGGCGGCGAAGAAGGCACGCACCTGCCCCACGTCACTGGGCCCGTCGGTGGCTGCCGGCACCGGCAGCCCGGCGTCGACCGCGGCGCGGCGCGCCGCCGACTTGTCACCGAACAGTTCCAGCGATTCGGCGGCCGGCCCGACGAACGTGCGTCCGGCGCTGGCGACGGCGCGGGCGAACGCGGCGTTCTCGGAAAGGAACCCGTAGCCGGGGTGGATCAACGCCGCGCCGGCCTTCGCCGCCGCCGCGAGCACCGCGGGCTGGTCGAGGTAGGCCGCCGGGCCCACGCCGGGCAGACCGATCGCATCGTCGGCGGCGCCCACCTGCGGACTGTCGGCGTCGTCCTGTGCGTAGACCGCGACGGTGCGAAACCCCAACTCGGTTGCGGTGCGGATGATCCGCAGTGCGATCTCGCC
>JBDTKT010000118.1:0-9982 GCA_039935195.1 Mycobacterium sp. | reverse complement strand
AAGTCGATGAGGAAGCTGAACGCGGCGATACCGATGCAGACCAGGGAGAAGACGATCGACAGCGGCCCACCGCTGCGCAGGCCGAGACCTTCGCCGCCGCCGACGTGGAACATCCCGAGGACCACGTTGCCGATCATCAGTACCAGCACGCCGAAGAGTCCGGCAACCAGCATCCGGGTGAACTTCGGGGTGACACGGATGGCGCCGGTCTTGTAGACGACCAGCATGCCGAAGAACACCCCGAGGGTGCCCAGCACCGCCTGGCCGATCATCCCGCCGGCGTTGCTACCTTGCACCTGGAAGGTCAGCACAAACGAAACCGCACCGAGGAACAGGCCCTCGAGCGCGGCGTAGCTGAGCACGATCGCCTTGCTGTCCTGCTTGCGTCCGAACATGGCCACCATGACCAGGGCCAGGCCCCCGAAGGCGCCGACGAACGTGAACGGGCCGGCCAACGTCGCGTCGGACTGCACCAAGAGATAGGAGACGACCGCGACGACGCTCAGCACCCCCAGCGTGATTCCGGTCTTGGTGACGACGTCATCGATGGTCAGCGGTCGGCTGACCGCGGTCCGCTCGTACTGGCCCGCGTACGGGTCGGTCTGGTATGCCTGGCCCACCTGCTGGGTGGCACCGGCCCTACCGGTGTCGAACTGCGCATATCCGCCGCGCTGTTTAGGCAGCGAACGAAATACCGGGTTGCTGGTCTCCCGCACCGTCGGAATCCTCTCTTGAGCTTCTGGCTTGAGGTTTGCGAACACCTGATCAACGATCCCCGGCCCGGCGGGGTTCCCAGATTCCGGGCCGTTCTGCGGCCAAACCTTACCCGCGGATGCCCGCTCGAGGGTAACGATCTAGATTGCTGATGATCTTGGCCCGCCGCGGCGGGGTGTTCAGTGAGGAGAGGCGCCAGCGTGACGATCAAATCAGACGAGGTCCTTTCCCGCGTCGACGCCGGTGTCGGCTTTGTCACGCTCAACCGCCCGAAGGCGATCAACTCCCTGAACCACCGCATGGTGACCGCGCTGACCGCCACGCTCGCCGACTGGGAGCGCGATCCGGCGGTGCGCGCGGTGGTGCTCGCCGGGGCCGGGGAGCGCGGCTTGTGCGCCGGCGGCGACGTGGTGGCGATCTATCACAGCGCCAAGGCCGACGGCGTCGCCGCACGAGAGTTCTGGTACGACGAGTACTTGCTCAACGCCGCGATCGGCCGGTACGCCAAGCCCTACGTGTCGCTGCTGGACGGCATCGTGATGGGCGGCGGTGTCGGGGTCGGCGCGCACGCCAACACCAGGATCGTCACCGACACCACCAAGATGGCCATGCCGGAGGTGGGCATCGGATTCATCCCCGACGTCGGCGGCACGTACCTGCTGTCCCGCGCGCCCGGCTCGCTGGGGCTCCACGCGGCGCTGACCGGAGCACCGTTCGCCGGTGCCGACGCGATCGTCCTGGGCTTCGCCGACCACTACGTGCCGCACGCCCGACTGGCTGAGTTCACCGCGGCGATCACCGCCCAGGGCGTCGAGGCCGCACTGGCCGCCCACGCGGTCGAGCCGCCGGAAAGCCCGCTGGCCGCACACCGCGACTGGATCGACGAGTGCTACTCGCACCACACCGTCGCCGACATCGTGGCGGCGCTCAGCGCACACCGCAGTGCCGACGCCAATGTGGCAGCCGCGCTGATCGCCAGTCGCTCGCCAGTCGCGTGCTCGGTGACGCTGGAGTCGGTGCGCCGGGCGGGCGGACTGCACACGCTGGAGGATGTCCTGGTCCAGGAGTACCGGGTGTCGTGCGCATCGCTGCGCTCGCACGACCTGGTGGAGGGCATCCGCGCCCAACTGGTCGACAAGGACCGCAACCCGGCCTGGTCACCGGCGACGCTGGCCGAGGTCAGCACCGCCGATGTCGAGGCGTACTTCACCCCCGCGAACCCCGATCTGACCTTCTAAGGAGCAGCCATGGCCGAGCACACCTACGAGACGATCCTGGTCGACCGCGACGGACGCGTCGGCGTTATCACGCTCAACCGGCCGCAGGCCCTCAACGCACTCAACAGTCAGGTGATGCGCGAAGTCACTGGCGCGGCAGCGCAATTCGACGACGATCCGGGTATCGGGGCGATCCTCATCACCGGCTCGGCCAGGGCGTTCGCGGCCGGCGCCGACATCAAAGAGATGGCCGACCTGAGTTTCGCGGAGGTGTTCGCCGCGGACTTCTTCGCCGCCTGGAACAAACTGGCCGCGGTGCGCACGCCGACGATCGCCGCGGTCGCCGGGTTCGCCCTGGGCGGCGGCTGCGAACTGGCGATGATGTGCGATCTGCTGATCGCCGCCGACACCGCGAAGTTCGGCCAGCCCGAGATCACCCTCGGCGTGCTGCCCGGGATGGGCGGCTCGCAGCGGCTGACCCGGGCCATCGGCAAGGCCAAGGCGATGGACCTGATCCTGACCGGGCGCACCATCGACGCTGCCGAAGCCGAGCGCAGCGGCCTGGTGTCGCGGGTGGTGCCGGCAGACGATCTGCTCACCGAGGCTCAGGCGGTCGCCGCGAAGATCGCGGGCATGTCGCGCTCAGCGGCCCGGATGGCCAAGGAGGCCGTCAACCGGGCATTCGAATCCACGCTGGCCGAAGGGTTGCTCTACGAGCGCCGACTGTTCCATTCGGCTTTCGCCACCGAAGACCAGACCGAGGGCATGGCGGCGTTCACCGCGAAGCGTGCACCGAACTTCAGTCACCGCTAGAGGCCCGGTGAGCGAGTCGGTCCCGGCCGCGGCCGAAGCCACACCGGTGGGAGCGGGACCGACCGGAAAGCCGTGGTGGATTCGGCACTACACGTTCACCGGCACCGCGGCCGGCCTGATACTCATTTGGCTGTCCCTGACACCGTCACTGCTGCCGCGCGGCCCGCTGTTCCAGGGGCTGGTCAGCGGCGGATCCGGCGCTGCCGGCTACGGACTCGGGGTTTTCGCGGTATGGCTGGTTCGCTACCTGCGCTCGAAGGACTCCAGCGCGCCGCCGCCCCGCTGGGCGTGGGCGGTGCTCATTACGATCGGCGCCGTCGTCCACGTCATGATGGTCGTCTGGGTCCACGCTTGGCAGACCCAACTACGCGACCTGATGGGGGTACCGCAGCTGGCCTGGTACAACTACCCGCAGGCTGGCCTGCTGGACATCGTCGTGTTGTTCATCCTCGTCGAGATCGGCCAGCTGACCCGACGGCTAATCCGGTTTTTGGTGCGACAACTCGATCGGGTGGCGCCGCCGCGGGTTTCGGCGGTCATCACCGTGTCGCTGCTGGTGGCGCTGGTCATCGCGACACTCAACGGGGTGGTGGTGAAGTTCGCGATGCGCACCATGAACAACACCTTCGCCGCGGCCAATGATGAAATGGGCCCGGATAGCGCGGCGCCGACGACCCGGCTGCACTCCGGAGGTCCGGGATCACTGGTGTCGTGGGAGTCGCTGGGACATCAGGGCCGCGCCTTCGTCGAAGGCGGTCCTTCGGCCGCACGGCTCACCGAGTTCAACGGGACCTCGGCGGCCGAGCCGATCCGGGCCTATGCCGGGCTGAACTCCGCCCACGGGATCGAGGCCACCGCCGAGCTTGCGGCCCTCGAACTGCAGCGCACCGGCGGGCTGAATCGTGCCGTCGTCGCCGTAGCGACCACCACCGGCACCGGCTGGATCAACGAGGCTGAGGCCTCAGCGCTCGAGTACATGTACAACGGCAACACCGCGATCGTGAGCATGCAGTATTCGTTCCTGCCGAGCTGGCTGTCCTTTCTGGTGGATAAGGAGAACGCCCGTCACGCCGGGCAGGCGCTGTTCGAGGCGGTCGACAAGCTGGTGCAGAACACGCCGGAGACGCTGCGCCCCAAGCTGGTGGTTTTCGGGGAAAGCCTGGGGTCGTTCGGCGGTGAGACGCCCTTCATGAGCCTCAACAACGTGCTGGCTCGCACCGATGGTGCGTTGTTCTCCGGGCCGACGTTCCAGAACACCATCTGGGGCGATCTGACCACCCACCGCGATCCCGGTTCGCCGGAGTGGCTGCCCAGTTACGCCGACGGCCGCAACGTACGATTTGTCGCCCGTCCGGACGACCTGGACCGCCCGGCTGCACCGTGGCAGGCACCGCGGATGGTGTATCTGCAGCACGCGTCCGACCCGATCGCCTGGTGGACACCGGATCTGCTGTTCCGGAAACCGGACTGGTTGCGCGAACCGCGCGGCTACGACGTGTTACCGCAGGTGAACTGGATTCCGGTGGTGACATTTCTGCAGGTCTCCGCCGACATGGTGGTGGCCGTTGACGTGCCGTCGGGGCATGGCCATCACTACGTCCACGACGTGGCCGATGCGTGGGCGGCGGTGCTGCAGCCACCGGGCTGGACGGCGGAGAAGACCGCACGGCTGGACCCGTTACTGCACGGCACCGCCTAACTGCCGAGGTCGGCGAGCACGCCGGCGGCCGCCAAGGCATGGTAGCCGCCCGCGACGTCGGTGGCGCGGTGAAGTCCCAGGTCGACCAGCGCGGCCGCGGCCAGACTCGACGTGTAACCCTCCGAGCAAAGGATCACCCATTCGACGTCGTGATCGACCGCCTCCGGCAGGCGGGCGTCGCTGGTCGGGTCGCAGCGCCACTCCAACACGTTGCGTTCGATCACCAGGGCGACCGGCACTTCACCCTCGCGCGTCCGCTGGGCCTGCGGGCGGATATCGACCAGGTACGCGCCGCGACGCAGCGCGTCGGGCACCCCGTCGGCGTCGAGCCGGCGCAACCGGGTCCGTGCCGCCTCGAGAGTCTTCTCGATGCTGCTGGTCACGATGCCTCCGGCTGGTCGGTCAGTTCGGTGCGCCGGTAGTCCAGCCCCTGACCCCCCTGGCCTCCGGTGACCTCGTAGTAGGACATCTCGGCCAGCGGCGGCGAATAGGCGTGCACGCTCAGCGTCGGCCCGACCGGCGCGGGCGAGGGCGCCCAGACGACGTAGTGCACCCAGCCCAACGGGAAGGTGGCCTGGTCGCCGGCATCCAGTCGCCGAGTCTTCAATTGATCTGTATCCCAACGAAATTCGTCGAGCGATCCGGATAACACCGTCAACGCCCCCAGTGAATCGCCGTGGTCGTGTAGTTCGGTGGCATGACCGCGCACCCAACTGATCAGCCAGATGTCGAGCTCCTCGTCACCGTGGATGCGGGTGAACCAGCGACCGTCGGCGGGTAGCCCGGACTGCGGCAGCAAGTGGTCGTAGCGGCCGTCGAGGACGGCATCGGCGGCAAGGTCGGTGGCGCGCAGCAGGTCGGGCAGGCGCAGCGGGGCGGACCCGGCCGGCGACGGACGCACTGCGACGGGATGGGCCAAAGCCATGAGCGAACTCCAGAGGGGATGGGAAAGGATCGGGGACGTCGGCGGTAGCAGTCAGCTACGCGCGACAACACTCCCGGAATCCGATGCGCTCCATCACGTCGTCGATAGTACCCAGATCACCGCCACGCGCACCCGTAGGCGGGGCGACGCGACCTATTATCGCACGGCGGCAAGCCCGCTACCTGCGGAATCGTCATCGGCCCGGGCTTTCGGTCACGGTGATTCGAATCGATCGAGACCGATTCGCGGAGCGGTTTCGTGGTTCCGCGACAATAGGGGCATGACGTCCACAACCGCACCGCGCGTGTCGCTGGCGCTCGGCAGCGGCGGTGCCCGCGGTTACGCCCACATCGGGGTGATCTATGAGTTGCGGCGGCGCGGCTACGACATCGTCGGGATATCCGGATCATCGATGGGCGCGCTGGTCGGCGGCCTGCAGGCGGCGGGGCGGCTCGACGATTTCGCGGACTGGGCGAAGTCGTTGACTCAGGGTGCGGTGCTGCGACTGCTGGATCCGTCTTTCGCCGCGGCGGGGGTGCTCCGAGCGGGGAAGATTCTCGACGTCGTCCGCGACATTGTGGGCGACACCATGATTGAGCAACTGCCGATTCCCTACACGGCGGTCGCGACGGATCTGATCGCCGGTAAGACGGTGTGGTTGCAGCGCGGACCGGTCGATACCGCGATCCGGGCCTCGATCGCAATCCCCGGGGTGATCGCACCGCATGTGGTCGACGGGCGACTGCTGGCCGACGGAGGCATCCTCGTCCCGCTGCCGATGGCGCCGATCGCGGCGGTCAACGCCGACCTGACGATCGCGGTGAACATCGGCGGCGGCGAGCCGGCCGTCGGCCACACCGACGCCGACGCGGGCCGGGGTGTGACCACCGAGTGGCTGAACCGCATGATGCGCAGCACCTCGGCGCTGCTGGACACCAGTGCGGCCCGCTCCCTACTGGACCGGCCGACCGCGCGGGCCGTGCTGAGCCGGTTCGGCGGTGCGGACCCGGAGCCCGACGGAGTGCCGGAGGGCGAGGGGCGCGCCGAGGTGCCCAAGCTGGGCGGCTTCGAGGTGATGACCCGAAGCATCGAGATTGCGCAGGCGGCGCTGACCCGGCACCACTTGGCGATCTATCCGCCCGACATTCTCATCGAGGTACCCCGCAACGCCTGCCGCAGCCTCGATTTTCACCGCGCCGCCGAGTTGATCGACGTGGGCCGCGACCTCACCAGCCGCGCACTCGACGCGGCGGACCGGCCGCGCTGACCGGGCCTGTCTCAGCCGTCGAGGAACTCGCCGATCACGCGGGCCTGCCGACGGCCCTGCTCGCGTCCCGCCCAGGCCGACGGCACGCGGCACGCCGGGTCCAGCGGGTTGGCTCCGAACGCGGCCAGGGCGGCATCGTCGGCGAATACGGGGAAGGCCCGGCCCCCGAAGGCCGCGACTTCAGCGGCCGCATTGCGCCCGAACGGCGCGGGCACCGACTTCCCGGACGGCACCAGAATCACGGCCACGTCGCAGTCGTCGGCGACGCCCAGGTTGGCAGTGCTGCGCACCCCACCGTCCATGTAGCTGCGACCGCCGATCAGCACCGGCGGCCAGGCGCCGGGAACCGCACAGCTGGCCGCCACGGCGTCGACGAGGTCGACCCCCGACTCATCGCCGAATACCACCAGTTTCCCGGTGGCGATGTCGATGGCGGTGAGCCGCAGCGCCCGGTCCGGCCAGTGGTGCGCCGGCAGTCGGCCCGCGATCACGGCGCGTCGGACTGGGCCGGGGACCGTCTCGGCGGCCAGCGCCACCGCGCCGATCCGCTGCAGCTTCTGCTCGGCCGAGGCGCCCGGTTCGGTCATCGCGGCCAGAAACAGCTCGGCGATCCCGTCGATGCCGACACCCTGGTCGATCTCGGCCGACGGCTCGGCTATCTGGCGGGCGAACAGCTCGTCCACGCCGGCCCCGCTACCGATCTGGGCGGCCACCGCCGAGCCCGCCGATGTCCCGACCAGCACGTCGGAATCCAACAGTGCGCGCGCCACCGCAGGCGATTCATCGGCGATCCCACACAGCACCCCGGTCTCCCAGGCGATGCCCGCCACTCCCCCACCCGCCAGCACGAGCGCACGTTTCGCGGTCACAGGCAGCGAGTGTGCCAGGCCTGCCGGTTCACTCGTTGGGGTGCTGGGCTTCCGCGGCGGCCGCACTCAGGTCGGCACGACTCAGCGGATGCGCCGGCGGCTCCGGGAAGACCACCTCGCGGGTGATCGCCAGGCCGGCGTCGACGTGGACCAGTTCGCCGGGGGCGAGCAACTCCCATCGCGGGTCCGTGTCCATCGGCTCAGTGGCGAACACCACCGCGGGCCGGCCCCGCAGGTGCTCGGACTGCGCCCGAATCCGCTGGGTGTAAAGATCCAGCCCGAACGGCGCGGCACCGTCGCGGCGGTCGAGCAAGTACAGCCGATGGGTCTGCGGGTAGCGCAGCGCCCACATGTCGGTGGCGGTACTCAACAAGATGTTGACCGCGTAGATCGGGACGTTACGGGCCAACCACCCCACCGCGGCGACCAGGCCAGCCCCGACGCCACCACCACCGCGTGCCCGGATCGAGGCGGTGATCAGCGCGAAAATCCTCTCCGAATCAGTCTGGCCGACCACCAGGTCGGCGGCGCCCACCTCGCGCAGTCGCTCGTCGAGAACATCGAGGCCCTCCACCACCCCGTTGTGCGCAAAGATCCGACCCTCCTGGAAAAACGGATGGGTGTTGACCGCCTCCAGTGCACCTGTCGTCGCGTAGCGGACGTGCGCGATAAAGGTGGTTCCGGTCAAATCGTGTGCCGCGGTGGCGAAGTCGGCATCGCGCCACGCCGCCATCGGCTCCTTGTAAACGTGCGGGGAACCGTCGCCGTCGAAAACCCCCAGCCCGGTGCCGTCCGGGTTGCGCCGACTCTGCGCCGCAAGATTATCCGGGGCGTCCAGCAGCCAGAACGTTGCCGTCACGATGTCGGTGCCGGCATGCAGGCCGAAGAGTCGACACATCGCGGATCGCCTAGCGCGCCAGGTCCGCAGCGGCCCGGCCGGTGATCGGCGGCAAGTCGAAGAAGCTCCGGATGCCGGGCGGGGCCGCGCAGGTCGCCGGGATGGCGTTGACGCAGTGCGCCGCGGTCGCCACGATGCCGGGGTTACTCCGCAGACCGGCCTCAACACTCTCCGGCTGCCAGCCCTTGACGGTGACGAAGGTGTCCGGGTTTCCGCGGACCTCGATCTCGTAGCGCTCCCCTTCGGTACCGAAAGTCCATGGCGGATCGAGGTTTTCCTCACCCATCAGCCAGTTCACCGTGATCCTGACCACGGTGCTGCCTGCGACCGTTGCCTCCCAGTGGAATCGACGGCCGGCAACCCGCCCGGGTTCGATCACCCCGATCGGCGACTCGATCGGCGCGGTCGCCACCGCCACCTCCTGCGACGAGCGGATCTGAGGGTCGGCGACGAAACCCAGTCGGTCCACGCAGAGCCGCACCGACTGGATGAACCCGCCATCGAGGAGCTTCTGCATCGGACCGGTCAGCGCGTCGTCGGCCGTCCCGCCGAAGCCCATCACGTGGCGCAGCACATCCGGTGCGCCATAGGTCCGCAGGTCGGAGAACTCCTCGGAGCGAACGAACCTCACCCCTGTCGACATCACCGACAGCAGTAGCGGAAACAGTTCGGTGGCCGCGCCGGGTCCGATGCCGGCGCCGTGCAGGGTGGCGTTGCCGGCCAGGGCCGCCGCTTCCAGCGGGGCCGCCTCCCGCTCACCCGGATAGAACCAGCCGACCGGGGTCACCACGTTCTTGCCCGAACGCAGCAGCGCCGCAACCTCATCGGGGTTGGGTAGCAGCGGCGCGTAGATCACCGCATCGGCATCCAGAGCGAGCACGGCCTCGATGCTGTCGGTTGCCGCGACGCCCAGCGGCGCGGCGCCGATGATCTCGCCGACGTCCTTGCCGCTTTTGGCTTTCGAATGCACCCAACACCCGACGAGTTCGAGTTCGGGATGCTCCAGTACGCCGTTGATCGCGGCCACGCCAACCGACCCGGTCGCCCACTGGACAACTCGCAGCGCCACCAGTCCCGCACCTCCGTCACCGGGTAGGTCACCCGCATCCGATCATGCATGCACGGAGTCGGTAATGCGCGGATTCGCGATACCCGATCAGCGCGGGCTACACCGCGGGTTCGAGCGCGAGCAGTCGGCTGACGGCGTCGTCGAGAGCGAACTGGTCTTGCAGCGACGGCTCGGAGGCCGGTGCGGTGACCGCGGCAACCGTCACCACACCGTCGTGGTCGGCGACGTAGAGCCGACTGCCGTCCGGGCTTTCCACCATGCAGGACGGCGAAGCGGGCGTTGCGACGCTGCCCAGAACCTCGTAGGTCCGGCCGCACACCACCACCACGCCGTCGGCGGTGAGCAGGTAGGCCCGCTCGCCGTCACGGCTCACGGTCAGCTGGGTCACCGGAGCGTCGACCAGGAAGACGTCGGTGGTCACGTTGGCGCGAGCATCGACGACGTGCACCGTCGCGCCGCCGTCCGAGTCGCAGGTCACGATCAGGACGGTGTCGCCGTCCGGGCTCACCGC